>PMGP01000273.1 GCA_003156235.1 Acidobacteriaceae bacterium | reverse complement strand
TACGACACGATTGAAACCCCGGCGGGCAAGCGCGAGCGCTGTCTGGGCGGCGCAGCAACGTACTTTTCGCTTTCAGCCAGCTTCTTTACCGATGTGCGCGTCATCGCTGTCGTCGGCGAGGACTTCGGCAAGCGGCAAGAGGCCGTCTTCCAGGCGCGCAACATCGACACGCGCGGCATCGAGCACACCGCGGGCAAGAGCTTCTTTTGGGAAGGCTCCTATCTAGAAAACCTCAACGAAGCCAAGACTCACATCACGGATCTGAATGTTTTTGCGACCTTCAATCCAAAAATTCCCGACGCCTACCGTGACTCGGAGTTTCTCTTCCTGGCCAACATCGATCCGGTCCTGCAGCGCCGCGTGCGCGATGCGATGCCGCAGGCCAAGCTGGTAGCCGGCGACACCATGAACTACTGGATCAAGGATCATCGCCCGGCGCTGCTGGAAGTCCTCAATGGCCTCGACATTCTTCTCATCAACGACACAGAAACCAAGATGATAGCCGGCAATAATAACCTCGTCCAGGCGGCGCGCGCGGTGATGTCTCTGGGGCCGAAGACGCTGGTGGTCAAGCACGGCGAATACGGCGCGACGCTCTTCCACGGCGCAGGCGCCTTCCGAGCGCCGGCGATGCCTCTGGAAGAGGTCGTTGACCCAACCGGCGCGGGCGACAGCTTTGCCGGCGGCTTCTTCGGCTACCTTGCCTCGCAACCCGAGCAATCTCCGGCCGCATTTCGTCGCGCCATGTTCTACGGCGGCGTGATGGGTTCCTTTGCGTGCGAGCGCTTCGGCACCGAGCGCCTGCAGAAACTCACGCGCCCGGAGATCGATGAACGATTCAACATTTTCCGCGAGTTGACGCATCTTGACTGAGAATCCCAATCCGGCTCAGTCCATCTCGCGCGCGGAGTGGCTCTTCGTCGTAGCCTCGTGCGCGGCAGCCTCGATCACCGCAATCGTGTGGAGCTGGCGCAACAACGCCTTGCTCAACTACGGCGACGCGGTAGCTCATCTGCACATTGCGCGCCGCGTCCTCGACGCGCACCATCCGCGGCTGACCGAACTCGGCTCTGTCTGGCTGCCGCTGCCGCATTTGCTGCTGATTCCCTTTGTGCAGATTTATAGCTGGTGGGCCAGCGGCTTTGCGGGCGTGATTCCCTCGGCGCTCGCCTATCTCGCCGCCTGCGCGGGAATCTATCGCATCGCCCGTCACTGGCTGAGGCCTGCTCCATCGTCGCTTGCGCTGGCTTTCTTCGCGCTGAATCCCAACTTGCTTTACCTGCAAACCACGGCCATGACCGAGCCGCTGTTTGTTTGCGAAATGGTATGGGTTGTAGTTTGGCTGGTGGAGTGGCGCGTAAGCCTTGACGCAAACGCAAAACAATCCCGCCGCCTGCTCTGCATGATCGCCGCTGTGCTGATTGCCGCGATCTTCACGCGCTATGACGGCTGGGTGCTGGCTATGGTGGCCTGGACGTGCATGGGCCTCGCTCTTGCCCGTCGCGGCCGGCTGCGCTCGCCGGGTTTTTGGATTGCCAGCGTCCTCATTGTTGCAGCGCCGGTAGCGTGGTTCATCTACAACTCTGTTGGCTTCGGCGATTGGCTCTACTTCGCGCGCGGGCCGTATTCGGCCAAGGGGGTCGAGATGAACACCTCCGTGCCGGGATTTCCGCCGCATCCGGGATGGCACAATCCGTGGGTCGCTCTGATCTTCTACATCAAGGCCGCGGAGATGGACGCCGCCGCTTTGGCCTGGGGCAACGTGCTGCTTGGGTTGAGCCTGCTGGGAACAGCGTGGGCATGGCTGACGGCGCGCAAGCGTGCATTCACGTGGGCGCTGCTGCTGTGGTTCCCGGTCGTCTTCTACGCGTATTCGGTCGCCTACGGTTCGGTGCCCATCTTTGTGCCCATCTGGTGGCCGCACTCCTGGTACAACCTGCGCTATGGAATGGAACTGCTGCCGGCCTTTGCGCTGGGGCTGGGCTTTGCAGCGCAAATTATGCTGGCCACCGTCAACGATTTCAAGCCGCGCTCCATCAATCCGCGCTGGGTGCAATGCGCGGCGCTCGCTCTCTTCGCGTTGATCGTCGCAAACGCCGGTCAAATGCTGCGCGAACGTCCGCATGTGTATGTCGAGGGAACCAAAATCATAGAAGCGCGCTGGCCTTACGATCTTGAGATTCCTCCCGCGTTACGCGCGCTGCTGGCCGAGCGGCCTGGCGGCGTGGTGTTGATGGACACATCGGTTTTTCCTGAGATCGTCGCGTTCACCGGAATTCCCCTCCGCCAAACCATCAACGAAAGCGATCTGGAGATTTACAGCGCCGCGCTGGCCGCGCCCGCCGCGCACGCCGCGCTGGTGTTGGCCTTCGACGGCGACGAGATTGACCGTGCGGTCAAAGCGCATCCCCAGGGACTGACGGCGGTTCGCCATTTTTCGACAATTGGAAAGCCCTCCGGGACGATTTACGTTTCGGATACGATCAAAGGTCCATAGAATAAGTCGAGTATTGAATGGTACGTAGGCCGAGTATTGAAGGATACGGGCTTTACAGCCTGCGGAAAAACTCGAAATTGAGTCAGCTTTGTATCAGGGCACGGCTTCAGCCGTGCCGATAACGCAGCAAAAAGAAGCCGGGGCTTTAGCCCCTGAGGGAAAGCACAATTTGCAAACCGCCTCCCCAAGTCATGCGGAGCGGTGATAGCATTTTGCAAGGAAGCGAGATGAGCATGACACTGCCACAGTTCGCGCAACCTCTTAGCTTTGACCGCTTGCAACAGATCGTGGTGGTCAACGGCGCCATTGGCCGTCTGCTGATGGCCTGTTTTCTGGGCGCGCTCGTCGGCCTGCAGCGGGAGATCAAGCGCAAGGCCGCCGGTGTGCGCACCAACCTGCTGATCTGCATGGGCAGCGCGTTCTTCACGCTGCTCTCCGCGGTGCTGGCCGGCGACGCCAACCCGGACAAGGGCCGCGTGGCCTCGAACATCGTGCAGGGCATCGGATTCCTCGGCGCGGGGCTGATCCTGCACAATCGCAGCCGTGTCAGCGGCCTGACCAGCGCGGCCAGCGTCTTTGTGGTAGCCTCCATCGGCATGGCCTGCGGCGCGGGACTTTATGCGGCGGCAGCGGTGGCCGCGATCATCGTCATCGCGGCGCTGGAGGTGGTGGGCTTTCTGGAACGGAACGCCAATATCAAAATGTATCCTTTGCTCTACGAGGTCCGCGGCAGCGACCAGACGCGCATGATGGAGTCGATTCTGGAAGCGATGGACAATGCAGGCCAGCGGCTGGCCAGCGTGGATCGCGATGCCATCGGCGAGATGCAGCGGGTGAGCTTTTCTCTGACCGCGACCAAGAAGGAGCATGAGCGGCTGCGCGGAAAGCTGCTCGACAATCCGGGCATCGCCAAGCTGTTCACCTTCCGCGATCCGGAGGAAGATTGATTCCCTTTACCAAAGCTCACGCCTGCGGCAACGATTTTTTGATTGTGACCGAAGAGGCCGCTCAGGGCCGCGACTACGCGGAGTTGACGCAGCGGCTGTGTGCGCGCAACTCAGGCATCGGCGCCGACGGCGTCGAATTTTTCGCCTGGACCGGCCCCAGCTCCGGCCGCATCCGCCTGCACAACGCCGACGGCTCCATCGCCGAGATCAGCGGCAACGGTACGCGCTGCGTGGCTGCATGGATGGCGCTGGAACGCGGCTTCCAGCCCGGCGATGAGCTGCGCATCGAGACTGACGCGGGTACGCGTGTTTGCCGCGTGAACGCACTGAAGACAGACGGCGAGTTTACCGTGGAAGTGACCGCCGGCATGGGCGTTCCATCCTTCGCTCCGCGCACTGTTTCGTTGGCCAACGGGCTTGCGGTTGCGGGCGTCGAGGTCTCCACCGGCAATCCGCACTTTGTCGTCGTGGCGGCGAACGCCGAGTTTACGGTTGCCGGTAAGAGCTGGCAGGAGATCGGCGCGGCGATTTGCGTCCATTCGGATTTTCCCCACCAAACAAACGTAGAATTTCTGCGCATCATCAACCCTCAGAAGATTGAGATTCGCATCTTCGAGCGCGGCGTGGGGCCGACGACTTCCTCCGGCACCGGCAGCTCGGCCTCGGCCACGGCGGCGCTGGCATTAAACGGCTGCCAATCTCCGCTCACCGTGGTGGCGCCCGGCGGCTCGCAAACCGTCGAATGGGACGGCCCCGGCAAAGAGTTGCGTCTTACCGGACCCGCATCGCTGATTGCCCGCGGCGAGGCTTGGCCGGCGTAATCGTACTGCGGAGAGAATGTATCCTGAACAGCCTGTGGTGGAAGTCAGGTTTTGAAAGGGCACGACTTTATAGCTTGCGGAAAAATGCCAACGGAGTAGCAAGAAGTGTCAAGGCACGACTTTAGTCGTGCCGCAAAAGCCTGATAAGAAACGACGGGCTTTAGCTTCTGAGGGACATTTTCAGCAATTTGGACTATTGCCACAGGCTGTTAACTTGGAACTAGGCGGATAATCCAGCATGATCTTTTTTCTCATCTTCATGGCCACCATGGTCGTCACCGGAATTCCCACGGCGATTCTGTTCATTCCATGGTGCGCGCTCACGGGCGACGTGCTGCCGCTCTACAAGGGCACACGCTTCATGCTCTCCAGCAGTTGCTGGATGGCCGGGGTGCGCTTCCGCGTAGAAGGCCGCGAGCGCATTCCCCGCGACCGCGCGTGCATCTTCATGTCCAACCACGTCTCCAACCTGGACCCGCCCGCGCTGATCTCGCTGATTCCGGGGCGTACCTCGGCCTTCATGAAACGCTCGCTGATGAACCTGCCCATCCTGGGAACCGGCTTCCGGCAAGGAGACTTCATCGCCGTAGACCGCACCGGCAGCCCTGTAGACGCGCAGCAGAGCGTAGACGCCGCCAGCCGCGTACTGGCCAAAGGCGTGCACATGACCACTTTTGTTGAAGGCACTCGCTCGCCGGATGGCCGCATGTTGCCCTTCAAGAAAGGCCCATTCTTTTTGGCCATGAACTCCGGTGCACCGTGCATCCCGGTCTCCATCTCTGGCACGGAAACCATCCAGGGCAAAGGCAGCCTGCGCATTCATCCCGGAACGGCGCACGTCATTTTTCATCCGCCCATCGACCCGGCCAACTTTGCCTCGCGTGAGGAACTGATGCAGGCGGTTCGCGCGGCCATCGCCTCCGGGCTGCCGGAGTGGATGCGAACATAAAACTGCTTGCATGAATCGGAAGTTGAAGGGTATGGGCTTTATTCAGGATTGCATAACTAATGCCCGCAAATACGCGCCGGAGGCGCAGAGTTGGTTAGCCCCGCGCTTCAGCATGGGGAAAAGGATTCCATAAGTTCGTTACGGAGTCCCGTAGGGACGGCGCAAGGACATTAATTATGCAGGAACCAATAGCCCCGGAGAATAATTTCCTCCGCAACACGAACTTCATCTCCATGATGGAACCCACATGATTGTCTCGCTGGTTGTAATCGTCACCATTCTCGTTTTGGCCATCCCCTCGGCAGTGATCTTCATTCCGCTTGCTGTTATTACCGGTGACGTGAGACCGCTCTACGCGGTGACCTGCTTCATTGTCAGCGCCGGCTACCGTGTGGCCGGCATAAAAATTCATGTTGCCGGGCGGGAGCAGGTTCCCGCCGGCCGCGCGTGCATCTTCATGGCCAACCATGTTTCCAATCTGGACCCCCCGGCGCTGATCTCGCGGATTCCGGGGCGCACCTCCGCCTTCTCCAAGCGTTCTGTCTTCAAGATGCCCATCTTCGGTTACTGCCTCAAGCTGGCCGAGTATATTCCCGTGGACCGCACCGGCAACAAAGCCAGCGCGGAAGCCAGTGTCGCCGCGGCCACTCAGTTGCTGGCCAAGGGCCTCCACATTACCACCTTCGTTGAGGGCAGGCGCTCCACGGACGGCCGTATGCAGCCCTTCAAGAAAGGTCCGTTCTATCTGGCCATGCAATCCGGCGCGCCGTGCATTCCGGTCTCCATCTACGGCACGGAAACCATGATGGCCAAGGGCAGCTTCGCCATCAAGCCGGGAACGGCGCACATCCTCTTCCACGCGCCTCTGTACCCGCGCGACTATGCCACGCGCGATGAGTTGTCGCAAGCCGTGCGCGCGGCCATCGCTTCCGGCCTGCCGGAGTGGATGCGCAACTGAAAAATTTTCTTGTGTGATTGAAATCTGGGTGTCCCACCCTCGCCGCGTTCTTGTTGTTGCGGCTAGGGTGGGATGCCACAATTCTTCTGGCGCGAACGAGCCGAAGGCAGTTGGCCCCACCGCAGGTGGTTACGGCTGCACAATCGCGTTGTACCCGTCGTTGAGCAGCTTCT
>PMGP01000100.1 GCA_003156235.1 Acidobacteriaceae bacterium | reverse complement strand
GCGACCGCAAGAACTCCCGCACAGCTGGTTCCTCGGCCACTTCCGCAGGGCACCATGGCGTGACATCGACTTTGCGCAGGCGGTCGAAGACTGCGTCCGCGTCGGCCAGGTCTTTTTGCATGGTATTCATCTCGTGCGAAAAGCTCTGCCGGTAGAGGTCCAGCCTCGCATTGCTCAACAGGATCGCTTTTGCCGCGTTCGTGGTGGAAGACTCCTGCCCAAGCGCGGCATCGACCAGGCTTCTTCCCGCATCGATTACCCAAACGTCAGCGGAGGAAGCATCGGAGCGGCTCCGGGCAGCATCCAGCAATCCGCCGGAACGCCCGCCGTCCGCGTTGGGGATGCCGGTAAGAAGCAGTTCCAGCGCACTCGCTTTTCCGCTGGATAGCCCGAGATCGAGTTTCATTGGCCGGCCGATTCCCTGCCAACGGCGCCAAACGCTGGCTGCATCGGCGGGCAGAGGCAGAGGAATGTCGAGCAGGACCAAGCGATTTCCCGGCTTGACCGCCGCGCCGCTGGTTTTCAGCGCATGACTGTCGGCAGCATCGTAGACCGCCTGCACCGCCCGACGCCAATCCTGAAAGTACGGCGAACGGGCCAATTGCGAGGAGTTCAGGATTGTCTGCTCAGTGGTCGAGAACTCCCACTGGCGCACCCCCATCTTCTCTTCGATTTCAACCACGTCGCGGAAGAGGCTGGCGGATTGCTCCGGGCTCAAGCCTGCAACATAAAGCAGAAGCCTCTCGATCGACTGCCGCTCGTTGGGAAAAAGATGATCCCATTGGTTGAGCTGCTGATTGACGAAAGGAAGAAAGGTGATTGGCAGGCGCTTGAGCAGGCCATTGCTCAAAGCAGTCTGAAGATTCTCCGGCAGCCTGTCATTGTCCCGCATACTTCCTTCCTATGATCCCGTCTGTCGCGGGCTTATTGCGTTAACCGCGAATTTCGGCAATCGCGCGGCCTTGCTCCTCCATCCGCGGACAGCCGAGCAGGCCAGCCAGCGTGGGACACAGATCAATGTGATGAATCGGGCGCTCGATGATCTGAGGCTTGTCGATGCCCGCCCCCAGCGCCATCATCCATGTGTCACGGGTTGAATCCGAGTTGGCGCGGTGATTGAAGAATCCGTTGGTCGATGAGCCGTCGGGGTCGCGCCCGAACTCCGGCAGGATCGCCATGGTCGTCTTCCCCTTGTACTCCGGGTTGGCTTCCACCTCCTGCCACAGTTGATAGGCAAGCCGGTCGACCGTGCGGATGCCCCCCATGTGCATGGCATAAGAGCCGAAGTGCGCAACCTCCACGTCGGAAAAAACCACCACCAGCACCTGCGGGGCAAACTTGCGCATCACCTCGCGGCTCATGAAAAACGTGAGTTCGTCCCCGGAGGTCGGTCCGCCGCCGCGCACAAAACTGGCAATGGCGCTCTGGATCGTGCTGCGCACACGGGGATCGAGCTGGTTGGCGGCGTCGAAGACGTTCCAGCCCAGGCCCTCATAGTTGCTCCCAGCCATGGCGCTCTCCAATTCGGTTTCCACCTTGCTCCGGTCCGCCATGTTGGCGGTGCGTCCGCTGCGCAGTGCGTCCACCACTGCGGTGAGCATCAGTTGCTTGGGAAAGACCACGTTGGCGCCATAAGCCGGGCCGAAATTGGAATCCGAACTGGCGCCGATCAGGCTGGTCAGCGCCTTGTTGCTGGCCACCACCCAAGTATTGCTCTGGTCCGCGCCCAGTCCCTTGCGGAACTGCTCAAACAGCGTGGGAGTGGTAGGGGCCTGCTTGCCCCAGTCGTCCACGTGCTGCCAGTTGCCGGTCAACATGCTGGAGATGGCGTTGAAGTGCGCGGTCACGCCCTCGTTGCGCGCATGACGAAAAAATAGCGACTGCGGCAGCAGGTCGGCCGAGAGGTGAGGAATGTTCACTTGCCCGTCGGGCGAAAAACTCTCGTCGCGGCGCATGCCGCCCACGACCACCAAGATCACCTTGCGGCCCGAACCTGCCACGGTGTGCGCGGTTTCCTCCGCCCGCACCTGGGGCAGAAGCAGGCCAGCGGCCAGCAGGCCCGCCGCGCGCAGGAACGCCCGCTTGGAGAAGTCCGTCGGCAATCCCGGATCGGCAACCAGTCCAAAACCGGTTTCCGCGCCTGGGCAGACTTCGGTTTCCATGGGCAACCTCAAAAGGGAGAAATCCCTTGGCCGACTTGCCCGAAGCTCCAAAAAACGCTCCGGCCTAGGCTGGGCGGATTATATTCCTCGCCTTGGAGATTATCAACGAAGTCCCACAGTCTTTGCGGAAATGTCGTTATAACATCTTTATTTATAAAGACTTATGTCAGTAAAATGGAGCGATGTCCTGACCTTCCATCCCCGTTCCGCCGCCCTTCGCCAAGCCTCCAAAAAACTATCTACAACTTTAGGTTGACAAAAATTCTACGAATGTTCTATTGTTCTTGCGTCGCCAATGTAACCGTTTACAGTGCCTTGTAATCGCTTCCTCGGCGGCTCAATGGGAATGGATTCCCCCGGATCATTCCAGTGGGCGGAAGTTCCCCAGAGAATACCGAACAATCACAGATGTATATGGAGGATATTCGGATGGCCCTTGAACGCAACATTATCAAGTGGGTTCGAGCATATGCGTGCTTGATTCTCGCGGCTCTATGTCTCCTCCTGGTCCCAAATCGCTATGCATTTGGCCAGGTGGACGAAGGATCGATTACCGGTACGGTTCTGGATGCCACCGGCGCGGTTATTCCCAACGCGCTAGTGACCCTCGTGAATACGGACCAGGGCATAACCCAGCAGACCAGAACGAACAGCAGCGGCGGATATACTTTCTCGCCGGTCAGAATCGGGCACTACACGGTGTCCGCCTCTGCGAAAGGTTTCGCCAAGACCACCCAGCAGAACCTGATGGTNNCCAGCAGAACCTGGAAGTGGCCATTGCGCAGACCCTGATGGTCAACATTCAACTGAAGCTAGGCGCCGAGACGGAAACCATTACGGTGACCAGCGCGCCGCCGATGATGCAGACCGAGGAAGCTTCGGTCGGTCAGGTCGTCAGCCAGGAGAGCGTGAATAGCCTGCCTCTCAACGGGCGCAACT
>PMGP01000360.1 GCA_003156235.1 Acidobacteriaceae bacterium | reverse complement strand
CACGCAACGCCAAGCCTACCGACGTGCCCAGCAGTCCCGTGCCGAGAATGGAAATGCGCTCGATCATGGTTTCATTCCTTGCCTTCTCCCAACAATTTCCCCGATCTCACTTCAACTATAGGAGAACACTGCAACTTGCTTTGTAACAGGGCACGANNCGACTTCAGTCGTGCCGATAGAGCAACAAAAGAATCTTGGGCTTTAGCCCCTGAGTGAGGGTTCGTTATCGATCAAAGCTCGACCACTCTCATCAAGATGTGCCACCTCGCCTCGCGAAACTCCACGCAGCATCGCAGGCTCCCAGCTGATTACACGCTGCGAGAATCCCACGTAAAATGCTCCACTAAGCCCTAACTTGCCCCGATGATTTAAACTGCCCAGACGAGGCACTGTCGGATCGAAAGCATCAGGCAAATATACCATCAGCGCACCGCGCTTCTGTGCCTCGGACTCTCCACTGAACCATACGAATGCCGCATCTTTGTCGATATCCGCAATACGTCTTTGCAGGGCGATTTTGCTCGGAATCTCGATATGCAGCGGGGCTGCAGCTAGCGTCTTTTCAAAATCGGGTCCTACAAATACCCGTTCCGCCAATACGCGATGTGGAACAAACGGCGGCACGTGCAAGCGCGTCTTGTGAACGCCGATAGCAGCAGTAGGGAAACCGCGAGGGCGTTTTCCGGCGGTGAATTTTCCCGCAAAGTGCATCCACTTCGGTCCAAACCAGTTGTCAATCCGGATGACGTAGAGGCGCGCAGGCTCATAATCCTGAGCAATGCCAATGGCAATCGCTCGCGCCTTTTCTATGAACTCAGCCGAATCTCCCTGCTGCATCGAAATGAACTCTGCAACTGCATCGAACATTTTTACCTCCAGACAGGGGCTAAAGCCCGATCCTTATTGTATGCAATTTGCGGCACGGCTAAAGCAGTGCCCTTTCAAAGCACAACTCATCCAGAGCATCCTTACATTGATCTTCCCACCGCCGTGGCGATGACGCGCAATTGGCCCATCAATTCGTCGAACTGCTCCAGGTACAAAGTCTGCGCAGCGTCGGATGCGGCCTTGTCGGCGTTGGGGTGCACCTCGACCAGAATCGCGTCCGCTCCAGCGGCCACCGCTGCGCGCGCCATGGGAGCAACCATGTCGCGGCGTCCCGTGCCATGCGATGGATCGGCGGCGATGGGCAAATGCGAGAGCTTGTGAATCACCGGAATCGCGGAGATGTCCATGGTGTTGCGCGTGGCGGTTTCGTAGGTGCGGATGCCGCGCTCGCAGAGGATTACGTCGTAGTTGCCGCCGGCCATGATGTACTCGCAGGAAAGCAGCAACTCCTCGATGGTGGCGGCGATGCCGCGCTTGAGCAGCACAGGCTTGCGCGCCTGGCCCAACTCGCGCAGCAGGTTGAAGTTCTGCATGTTGCGCGCGCCCACCTGGAAACAATCGACGTAGAGCGACATCTCCTCGATTTGCGAAATCTCCATCACCTCGCTGACCGTGAGCAGGCCGTGTTCCTGCGCGGCCTCGTGCATCATTTGCAGCCCCGGAATGCCCAGGCCCTGAAAGGCGTACGGTGAGCTGCGCGGCTTGAATGCTCCGCCTCTGAGGAAGCTGGCGCCGCTGGCCTTCACGCGCGCGGCGGTCGAGAATATCTGCTCACGGCTTTCTATCGCGCATGGACCGGCCATCACGGCTACCCGCTCGCCGCCGACTTTAACACCGTTGGCGAACTCGATGACCGAACCCTCCGGACGGAAGGCGCGGCCGGCCAGCTTGTAAGGCGAACTGATGCGCAGCACGTTGAGCACGCCCGGCAGCACTTCAAATTTGGTCAGGTCAACATTGGCGGTGGGCCCAACGCCGGCCAGAATGGATTGAATTGCGCCGGTGGTGCGATGCACACTGACTCCGGCTTCCTCCATAGCTTCAATGACGGCATAAATCTGTTCTTCAGTTGCTCTTTCCTGCATGGATACGATCATGGTTTATTCCCTGTCTCGGGCGCGTCAGTTGTTGCAGCGCCTGTGCCGTGGCCCGAGGCAACATCACCCCCGCGACCAAGACCTGTCGCTGGGGACCCCGATGCAAGCGCCTGGGCGTTTCTCTCCGATGCCAGCTCGTTCCTCTGCAAGGACCGCATCACGTCGATGATGCGCTCATAGATGTGCGTCAGTTCAATGTCCGGCAGAGGACCCTTGTTGGCTGCGCGCACATTGGCGTAGATCACCTTTTCGCGCACAGGCTCGTAAACCGGCAACGAGGTGGCGGCTTTGAGGTGGCCGATCATCAGCGCGGCGCGGGCTCTCTCGCTCAGCAGGTCCACCAACTGGCGGTCCAGAACATCAATTTGATCTCGCAGTTCTTCCAGCGTCATTTCATCCTCGTGTTGAAAGGCTAGCTTTTAGCTGTTAGCTATTAGTTTCGCTGTGTCACTGAAAGCTTGCCAAATCACTCCGGCAGCGAATGAGCTATTAGCTAGTAACTAAGAGCTAATAGCTAAAAGCTAAAAGCTGAGGGCTGCATTTACCGGGCCAGCGCCGCTTGAGGCAGGCGAAGGCCCTTGATAAATCGAGCAACCGCGGCGGGCGCCGTTTCTGGAGTTGACCGTTCGATCAACTCCACAATCGCGCTGCCGACCACCGCCGCATCGGCGAACTCGGCCACCTGGGCAACGTGTTCCGCGTTGCTGATGCCGAAACCGACGGCCACCGGCAGCTTTGTGTATCGCCGGATGCGCGCGACCAGAGAGGCCGCATCGGAGGTCATGGTCTGCTGCGTGCCGGTAATGCCCACGCGGGAGATGGCGTACACAAAGCCCTTGGAGTGCGTGGCAATAGCTTCCAGCCGTTCGTCTGGACTGGTGGGCGCGGCGAGAAAAATAGGCGCCAGCCCCACGCGAGCCATCTCGCTGAGGTACTCGCCCGCCTCTTCAACAATCAGGTCGGTTACCAGCACACCGTCCACGCCGGCTGTTGCCGCGGCATCAGCGAATTGATGGAGGCCGTAGCGCAAAATCGGATTCAGATAGCTGAAGATCACCACGCCGGCTGCGGGCCGCGCCGCGCGAATCTCGCCGGCAATTGCCAACACATCCTTAAGCCGAGTGCCACGCGCCACCGCGCGTTCGCTGGCGCGCTGAATCACCGGACCATCGGCCAGCGGATCGCTGAACGGCACGCCCAGCTCGATCACATCCGCGCCCGCNNGCGCAATCTCGCGCGTGGCATCAAGGCTTGGGTCTCCGGCCGTCAGATAAATTATCAATCCGGGTTTGTGATCGAAACGTATGGCCATCGAAGTTCGCCGTTCAAGCTCCCTGAATCTTCAGTTCGCGCGCCAGGATGCCCATATCTTTGTCGCCGCGTCCAGAGAGGTTCACCACCAGTATGTCACGAGAATCCATCGTGGGAGCAATGCGCAGCGCCTCGGCCACCGCATGTGCGCTTTCCAGGGCCGGCAGGATGCCCTCGGTCCGCGCCAGCCGCACCACCGCCTCCAGCGTGGCCGCATCATCCTGCGAGACATACTCGGCGCGCCCCGTGTCGTGCAGCATGGCGTGCTCCGGGCCGATGGAGGCGTAGTCGAGTCCCGCGGAAACCGAATGTGTCAGAGCGATCTGGCCGTTTTCATCCTGCAAGACATAGGAATACGTTCCCTGCAAGACTCCCGGCGCTCCTCCGCTGAAGCGCACCGCATGATCGCCGAGCGCGGGGCCGCGACCGCCCGCCTCCACGCCGATGAGCCGGACTTGCTTGTCGGCGAGAAACTCGTAGAACGCGCCGATGGCATTCGATCCTCCGCCCACGCAGGCAATGATGGCGGTGGGCAGACGGCCTTCGGCAGCAAGAATCTGCTCCTTCATCTCGCGGCTGATGCAGCGATGAAAGTCGCGCACCATGGT
>PMGP01000190.1 GCA_003156235.1 Acidobacteriaceae bacterium | reverse complement strand
ATTGCCGCCGCGCGCAAGCGGCCCATCCTGATTCACTGCCGCCCAAAGGACGCCGGGGTCCCCAGCGACAGGTCTTCGTCGCTGGGGTGGAAAGACGGAACCACCAACGCATGGGACGATCTTTTCGAGATTCTTGAGGCTCATTGGCGNNTCCTTTGCCGGCAATCTGACCTATCCCAAGGCGCAGCCGCTGCGCGATGTGGCTGCGCGGATACCGCTGGACGGGCTTCTGTTGGAAACCGACGCACCCTGGCTGGCTCCGGCGCCCTATCGCGGCAAGCGAAATGAGCCAGCCTGGGTGGCCAGGACCGCAGAAACTCTCGCAGAACTTCAAGGCGCGGAAGCGCAGGAAATTGCTTCCGCGACCACGAAAAACTTTAATCGGCTGTTTGACCTAAGGCCTGACGTGGGAAACTGATAAGGTACTGCGCAGGGGAACCAGAACGGCAACGTTCGTCCTCCGCGCAGGAGTTGAGGGAGTGAGAGCCATGGCCCAGGAGAATTCATTCGACATCGTCAGCAAGGTGGANNGCCAGCGCTTCGACCTGAAAGACTCCCACTCGGAGGTCACGCTGGAAGGCAACGACGCCATCCAGTTGGCATCCGACGGCGAGTACCATCTGGAAGCGATCAAGGATATACTCTGCCAGAAGCTGGTCAAACGGGGCGTCTCGCTGAAGAACCTGAGCTATGGCAAGCTGGAGCCCGCGCTGGGCAAGAGCGTACGCCAGAAGATCAGCCTTCAGCAGGGCATTCCCGTCGAAAAGGCTAAAGAGATTGTCCGCCTGGTGAAGGACGCAAAAAAGAAGGCGCAGGTCAGCATCCAGGGCGATACGGTCCGAGTCTCCAGCAAGGACCGCGACGAGTTGCAGGGGATCATCGCGTTGCTGCGAGGCAAAGAAATGGGGCTGGAATTGCAGTTCACCAACTACCGCACGAATTGAGTTTGATGGTCAATATTGGCTTCTTGTTTTGAAAGGGCACGGCTTTAGCCGTGCCGCAAATGCTGCAAAATCATCGTGGGCTTTAGCCCCTGAGGGAATGTCGGATGGGCATTCAGGAAATGATGCGCGAGTATGCCAATCAGCGTGCGCGATGCGCTGGTAAGTCCGTCGATGAATTGCTTGCTATCACGAATGGCAATGAGATCGAGTTTATTCAATCGCTAGAGATGGCCATTCAGCAGAAAGCAGAACGTGTTGGCGACGATGACATGACGGAAGAAGAGATCATCGTTCTTGCCATTGAAGCTCTGGAGCGCGAGGTGAATAACGGAGGGTACAGCCAGTTTTTTGTTAACTCGTCGCGAGAATATACGCCAATCATTGATCATGCCTTGCTCCGCATCGGCTGTTCAAAGACGGCTGAGATCACAAAGAGCGCAATCGCAGCAGCAGGATTCCAAGGATTGGCTCCTATGGCATTGGCGGAAGCATTGAACGCATATAGTGGGGCCGACAATCACGAGCTTGATGAATGCGATCAGCTATATTACAGAGCAGGAGAAAATATTGGCGGTAAGCTTATTGATTTCGTGAAAGACAACAAGAGCGCAATAAAACCATGAGCAGCACGTGGACCGGAGAGCTTTGAGCACACTGGCAATAGCGACGGCAAAAGAGGTATTCGAGCTGCTGCGGGACGACCTCGTGGCTATTGAGCAGGAGCTGGGCCGCGACGCAGCCTCCGGCGTCAGCACCATTACGGAGATTGCCGAATATCTCCGCGGCGGCGGCGGCAAGCGCATCCGTCCATCCCTGCTGCTGTTGTCGGCGCACACACTGGGCTACTCGGGCCAGAGCGCCATCCGCTTGGGCGCGGTGGTGGAAATGGTCCACACCGCCACGCTGGTGCACGACGACATCATCGACGGCGCCGACACCAGGCGCGGCCGCCCTTCCGCAAATACAACCTGGGGCAACGAGAAATGCGTTCTGGCCGGCGATTGGCTATACATGCAGGCCTTCAAGGTGGCTCTGGAAGAAAAAAGCCTGCGCGTGCTCGACCTGCTCATCGGCCTCACCCAGCAGATGGTCGAGGGCGAGCTGTTGCAGATTCAGAAGCTGGGCCGCGCCGTCAGCGAGGCCGAGTACTACGACCTCATCTATCGCAAAACCGCCTGCTTATTTTCTGTTTCGATGCGCCTGGGCGCGGTGCTGGCCGATGCCTCCGAGGCGCAGGAGACGAGCCTGGCCGCCTATGGCCGCGCCGTGGGTCTGGCCTTCCAGATTGTGGACGACGTGCTCGACCTGACCGCTACCGAAGAGGTTCTGGGCAAGCCCGTGGCCAGCGATCTGCGCGAGGGCAAAGCCACGCTCTCGGTGATCCACTCCATCGACCACGGCACGGCCGCCGACCGCAGGACCATTCAGCGGGTTATGAACGACCGCAGCTTTGAGAATGTGAGCCGCGAGAAGATTCAGGCGATTCTGGCGCGCAACGGCTCGGTGGAGTACGCCATGAACGTCGCCGACCGCTACGCCGAGCAGAGCCGCCAGGCCCTGGCCTCTCTGCCCGACTCCGAGTACAAGCACGCGTTGCTCTGGGTGCCGGATTTCGTCGTCGCGCGAGAGAAGTAGCTGCTTTTTTCGACCAAGCGTATCCGCTGGAGAGGCTTTATGGCTACTCGCCAAAGCACGATTGATTACATCCTGGAACAGATCGAAGCTGCTGGCGATGTGAGCGCCAAAAAGATGTTTGGCGAGTACGGAATTTTCTTGGGCGAGAAGATGGTCGCCCTGGTCTGCGACGGCCAACTCTTTGTGAAGCCGACCGAGGCCGGAAGAGAGTTCCTGGGCAAGGTTGTCGAGGGCTGCCCGTATCCGGGCGCGAAACCCTGCTTTCTGATCGACGGCGACAAGTGGGAGGACCGTGCATGGCTTACCCGGCTCCTTCAAATCTCCGCCGCCGCGCTGCCGCCGCCGAAGAAGAAAGCGCCTACCAAGAAAAGCAAGTAAGCGCGCCTTCAAAAGCTGGCTTCCAGCCTATGCATCCTGCACAATCGTCCCCCTGGTGATAGACAATCTTCCAGCCTTCCGCTTACAGCGGATGCAGATGTCCATCCTCTTCGATGATCTTGAACGCCTCTGCGAGCGTCACACCACTGTAGAGCCGCCACCATTTCCCCGTGTGCCGCATCCAGTCAATGTCGAAGCGGTCAGGCCCGACGCGGACGATGCGAGTAAAGGGCGCATCGAACTCCTCGCCTAGGTTGTCCTTATGGCCAGACCGGTAGCGCTGCATGAAGCGATACCGCCCCGCCGCCCAGACGCCGTGAATATCAATGGGATAGTTCCATTTAACCGGAGTGATCTTCGGTAGAAAACGTGGCTTCAAAACGTCGCGGATGAAGGCGTCACAAGCCGCAACGATCCTGCGTTTCTCCGCTTCATTCGGCGGCGCTGGCCGAGGCGCAACATAGACCCAACCCTTGGCTTTCATTCTGGCCTATCCTTTGCGACTGCATTGCTACTTTTCCGCCATCATACCTCGCAACGCGGCGGCATAGTGTTCTGGCAGGGGCTTTTTTTTCATCTGGTCGTCGCAGACCACGTGGGTGGTTTCGCCCTCGGCCAGGAGCGTCGGCTCGGCGTCCCCGGAGCCTTTGCGCAAAATCCGATAGGCGAAGCGCAGCACCGAGCCGCGCAGCAGGGCGGGGCGGGTTTCTATGAGAATTTGGTCGTCGTAGCGGGCGGAAGAGCGGTAGCGGCAGGTGGCCTCGACCACCGGCAGAATGCACTCGTGCTCGGTCTCCAGCACACTGTAAGAAAAGCCGAGGGCGCGGAGCAGCTCCACGCGGCCGACCTCAAACCAGACCAGGTAGTTGGCGTAGTAGACGACGCCCATCTGGTCGGTTTCGGCATAGCGGACGCGAACTTCTGTGGTCACGGGCATGAAACAATCTCCGAATGTCTGATAATGAGCAAATTTCGTTCCCAGTTTTCCACGTGGAACGCGAAGTTATCCACATATAGCCGGGTTTCGCCGGGTTTTCTCCCTTTCCCCTATGAACAAGCAGGGGTGGGGCGCATGGCGGCCAAAGCATAGCCTCACGGCTTCAGGTGCGTGAAGAAGGGCAGCTTGGCGATGTCGTTGAAGGTAATGAAAACAAAAAACGAGATGAGCACGACAAAGGCGCCTTGATAAATGCGCTCCTTGACGATCATGCTGATTTCGCGGCGGAGGACTCCTTCAATCAGCAGAATAAGAATCATGCCACCGTCAAGAATGGGGAAGGGCATCAGGTTGATGATGCCCAGATTGACGCTGATAAACGCGGCCAGCCCAATCATCGGCCCCAACTTCATCGTCTCTGCCGCATCGCCAGCCACGCGCGCGATGCCCACCGGCCCGGCAAGCTGGGAAACGGAGACCTTGTGGGTAAAGAGTCCGCGCAGCACCTCGAAAATCAGCGATGATTTGTCGACGCAATACTCCCTGGATTTGGTGACCGCCTCGCCCCAGGGAAGCGGGCTATTGCGTGTAGGAGTGGGCGCGGCGAAAAAGCCCAGCTTCCAGCCGCCTTCTAGTTGTGCGGGATGGGCGATGATGGGCCCGAGAGCAGCGCCGTTGCGCAGGATGACCAGCGAGAGCGGCTTGCCCTGGCTGTCCTTCATATAGGCCAGCAAAGAGGTCACCGTATGGAAGGGGTGTCCATCGACGGACTGGATGGCGTCGCCGGCGCGCATGCCTGCCTGGTCCGCGGGCGCCCCCGGCTGCACTTCCTTGACGCCGATGGGGCCGGTCAGGAGCTGAGGCAGAAGGCCCTCGTCGCTCAGGTCAAAGTCGTCGTTCTTGGCTGCGGCGGGCACGTGGAGGCTCAGTTGCAGGGTCTTATCGGCACGCTCAACCGTAACCGGAATGGTCTGGTTGGCGTTCAGCTTGATGCGATAGAAGATTTTTTCCCAGTCGGGATTGTCAGCGCCCGCAACGCGGCGGAGGATGTCGCCCGGCTCAATGCCGGCCTGAGCGGCGGGCGAGCCGGGAGTGATCCATTCGACGGTGGTGGATTTGACTTCGACGGCGGGGACCTCGTTGATCCAGCCGTAGTAGCCCAACATCAGCACAAAGGCCAAAACGAAGTTGGCTGTGGGACCTGCGGCGCCGATCAGCATGCGTTGCCAGCGGGGATGGGAGGTAAGTGCGCCAGGGTCGTCCGGCGGGGCAACGGTAGCCGTGCCCTTGGCGGCGTCGCTGAGTTCGCTGAAGTTCTCGCCGGACATCTTGACGTATCCGCCCAGAGGGAGCGCGCAGACTTTGTAGTCGGTGTCGCCGTACTTGTAACCGAAGAGGCGCGGCCCAAAGCCGAAGGAGAAGGCCTCGACACGGACCCGGCAGAGCTTGGCGACGACAAAGTGGCCGAATTCGTGGACTACAACCATGAAGCCGACGAGGACAATAAAGGCGACTATATCGCGAAAGCCAGAAACCAGAAATTCATGCATAGATGTGCGGTTAGAACCTCGGAAACGGTGAAAAGTGGACAGTGGACAGCGAACAGTCTTCGTTCCAAAACAGCGGCATGCACAAACAGCCGCCCACTAACAACTGAGGACTGAAAACTGAGAACTACTTTGCAAGCATCGCACGCGCTAATTCGCGAGCCTCGCGGTCTGAAGCGAGCACCTCGGCGATGGTGGCCGGGTGCGCCTCGGGCGTGGCTGCGAGCACTCTTTCAATTGTACGCGGGATGCCTGTAAAGGGGATGCGGCGGTCCAGGAAGGCCTCGACGGCAACCTCGTCGGCGGCGTTGAGGGCGATGCAGTGGGCTCCGCCTTTTTCCGCGGCCTCGAAGGCCAGGCGCAGGCAAGGGAAGCGCTCCAGATCGGGCTGCTCAAAGTCCAGATGGCTGAGCGAGGTCATGTCGAAGGTGAGCGTCGAGGCGGGCCGTTCCGGGAAGGCCAGCGCATAGAGAATAGGCAGGCGCATGTCGGTGACGGAGATCTGTGCGAGGATGGAGCCGTCCACGTACTCCACCAGCGAGTGGACCGCGGACTGGGGGTGAACGGTGACGCGGACTTGAGAGGGCAGCACGTCGAAGAGGCGGCAGGCCTCGATGATTTCCAGGCCCTTGTTGAGCATGGTGGCGGAGTCGATGGTGATGCGGCGGCCCATGACCCAGGTGGGGTGNNNCGCTGTCGATGGGCAGGATGGGGACGTTGCGCTCACGGGCTGCGCGGGTGAGGATTTCGCCGGCGGCTACCATGCATTCTTTGTTTGCGAGGCCGATGGGCTTGCCGGCCAGGATGGCGGCGTGGGTGGCTTCGAGACCGGCGACGCCGACGATGGCCGAGACCACAAAATCGGCTTCCGGCAGCGTGGAGCAGGCGACGGTGCCCGCGGTTCCGTGGACAACCTCGATGCCGGTGACACCTGCTTGCTTTAGCTTGGCGGAAAGCTCGGAAGCCAGTTCTTCGGTGGCCAGAGAGACGAGCTTTGGCCGCCAGCGAAGGGACTGCGCAAAGGCTTCGTCGAGATTGCGCCCGGCGGCCAGCGAGACGACCGAGTAGCGGTCAGGAAACTGCTCCACGATGGAGAGGGTGCTTGTGCCGATGGAGCCGGTGGAACCGAGAATGGCAAGTTTTTTCATAGGGTTATTTTATCGTTCACAGACTCCCAAAATTCATCAGAAAAGTAGCAATCCACACGCATAACGTCAACTCAAAAAGAACTTGGAACGAGGCCTAGCCTGATTCGGTATCGCGTTCTTTGCCGGTACTACGGGATGGCGAAGAGCGTACTGCAGTTGCACAAATGTAGGGGACCGTCATAAATGTAGGCGTTAAACCAAATTTCACCCTGCAACATGAGACTGCCACCACGTGGGCTTTTTGACGAACACTATTACTTGTCCCGGCACAGGTTTGAGCTTCTTGCTCACTTTTGTAGGACACCAGATTCCACCATCAGAATCAGGTTTGCTTACGATTCCTACAGATGATAGCTCTCGGAATGTGAATGGATCTGTTTCGCCGCATTGCTCCTTCGGTTCAGGAGCAAATATCGAGAGTTCAATCTCCTCTTCATTGCTGCAGATATTCGTAATCTTAGCCAATCCTTCTATGTTGGTAAACACCGGCTTAACCGACCTAGAAGACGTAGGAGGGATTTTACCCGTGCAACTAAAGCTAACTTCCACCCCCACTTGAGGCTTTCCATTTAAAGCGTCTAGCACAAGTACTTTCAAGTCTTGAGCCCCAACCTTGGATTGAGGAAAAAGCACCCCCGCCATCAGGAGCCAGCACAGCAATCGCAAGAAACGCATTTACACCCCTCCACTGATATGTGTCCTGCTCATTTTTCGTCTTCCCACCAAATTTCTGCACCGCGTGGTGGACCCCAGTCAATCTCCTGCATAACGGTACCCTCCGGGATTCCCTCCATGAGTTCTTCCAATGTCATGCACTTATGCTGCTTCGCTGGCACGGGCAATTCTTTCTCCGTGTCCCAGTTATCGGGCGCAAAATACATTGTGATGATCTCGGCTGCCACTTCGGAGACTGGCTGTTGGCGATCATCCGCCAAAGCCGCCAAACGGACCTGAACCGCTGGATCGAGTTGGACAAGAATCGATGTTTGCGGCATAGATCACCCTCTTAAGCAATTATGCGCTTATTTTGCCGTTGCCGATCTGACCGACGACAGCATTTCACGCCGGAGGATGGCGTTCATACGCGATTGATAACCCCTGCCATGAGACTTCAACCACTCCAGAACGTCTCCATCCAAACGCGCGGTGACGATGCGCTTGATGGGGCGATAGAGATGCCCGCGCACACGCGCGGTCTTCGCCCATTCCGCGTCGGTCAGGACAGGAATATCACTGGTGTCGATCTCGCTCGACGGTCGCGCCGAAAGAGCCTTCAGATTGGCGCGCTGCGCCTCGGTCAGCGGCGGCAAAGTCTCCAATGTGTACCTAACCATTTTCTTTTTCATAAAGCAATTATGCGCGCAATTTACTTTTTTCTTCCCTAATCCCTATTCCCTATTCTTCATTCAGAACCACTGGTGAAAAATCTGGGCGTACCACAGCACGGGTGCGGCAATCAGGAGAGCGTCGATGCGGTCCAGAACGCCGCCATGGCCGGGGAGCAGGGAGCCGGAATCCTTTACGCCTGCCGAGCGCTTGAGGGCGGACTCGGCCAGATCGCCCACCTGGGCGGCCACGTTGACCACCACGGCCAGGCCCATCCAGTACCACCAGGCCCCGCCGGAATAGGAGAGCCAGCCCACATCCCATCTCTGCATCAATTGCGCGAGGCCGAGCAGAATGCCGGTGGAGAGCAGGCTGCCACCCACCGAACCGAACGTGCCCTCCCAGGTCTTGTTGGGGCTGAGCGTGGGGGCCAGCTTGTGCCGTCCCCATGCGCGGCCTACGTAGAGGGCGGCCGTGTCTCCGGCCCAAACAGCGCACAGCAGGAAGGTGACCAGGGAGGGGCCGTTGCCCTCTGGGTTCTCGCGCAGTGCGGGGAGGGAAATCAGGGTGAATCCGATGTAGAGCAGGCAGAAGATGGAGGCTGAAGCGTCGGCCATGAGCTGCTCGACGGGCCGGAAGAAAGTGCAATAGACCAGCAGGCACAGGCTCAGGATGCCGAGTGTGGCCGCAGTCTGAAAGGGCCACTCGAAGTAGCTGGCAAAGAGCGCCACAATGGCCAGCAGCACCGCGATGCGCGGCGGTGTGGCGCCGGCCTTCTTCGCCAGGCTCAGAAACTCCCATGCGGCCAGCGCAGCCACCGCCGCAACGGCCATTGTGAAGAGCCACTGCCACCTCGGCCCTAAAAAGACCAGGACCAGAACCAGGGGGATAAGAACGAGTGCAGTGAAGACACGTTTCATTAGGGATGAGAATACACTGCCGGGGCGGGATTTGTACTGACAGAATATTTTACTCAGTTGGCTACGATCTTGATCTGGTCGGAGTTTTCTTCCACCTCGCCTACGCTATCGCTCAGGCCGCCGAAACGGCGCTCGCGGAGCTGGAACTCGGCGATGGCTTCCAGCAGATGGACGCCGCGAAAATCGGGCCATAGCCGCTCGGTAACGAAGATCTCCGTGTAGGCGATCTGCCACAACAGATAATTCGACAGGCGCATCTCGCCCGAGGTGCGGATCAGCAGGTCGGGGTCGGGCATCCCGGCTGTGTAGAGATGGCGGTGAATGTCTTCTTCGGTGATGTGCTCCGGGCTCTGATGCTTTTGCTTCATCTCAGCCGCCAGGCCGCGGAAGGCGTCCACCAGCTCCGAGCGGCCGCCGTAGTTGAGGGCCAGGGTGAGGGTGGTTCCGGTGTTGGCTGCCGTGGCCTCTTCGGCCCAGCGCATCTTCTCCTGAACCTCGGCGGGCAGCTCGTGGGTGCGGCCGATGTACTTCATGCGGACGTTGTTGTCCATCATGCGCTGCAGGTTGGACTCCAGATACGTTTTGAGCAGGCGCATGAGGAAGTTGACTTCGGCGCGGGGGCGGCGGAGGTTGTTTTCCAGCGAGAACGCATAGAGGGTGAGCCAGGGAAGGCCGATGCGGGAGGCGGTTTCAGTGACCAGTTGCACGCTGTTAGCGCCTTGCTGGTGGCCCAGGAAGCGCTTGAGCGAGCGATGGCCCGCCCAGCGGCCATTGCCGTCCATGATGATGGCCACATGCTGGGGCAGACGCTCGGGCTTGAGAGTCGCGTAGACGGCGCGCTCCTCGGCGCTCAACTCATCGATGCGCAGCTTGGCGGCAGGAAACAAGGGGGTTTGCCTCAATCAATGCTATCGAGCCTTCGGCTCGGCACACTATCCTTCCGGCGCCGCGAGCCGAGGCGTTTCTTTCTCGACCGTAGCACAAGCGCACCTGCGCCGCAATTGCCTCTTCAACCGGGGCAGAAGGCACGCGCCTGCGCAGGACTCCCGGCGGCGAGCGCGGCGGTCACGGGCCGCCAGGAGGGAAGCAGATGCAACGCCCCGCGGCCCTCTACGCAATGCGCCGGTGACCCAGGGCCATGTCGTGCGCCGCGCTGGCAATCAGAGAGCGGTGCAGGGAGCCCAGGCAAGGCAGCAAAGCCGCTATCTCAGCCAGCAACGGGTCGGACAGGATCGTCGCTTCTTCCGCGTCGCGCTGGCTGCGGGCGTCGCGCACCAGTTGGCGCACATGCACACCGAGTGCATTAGCCAGCCGCTCCAGAGAACTGAGGGTGGGAATGGCCTTGCCGTTTTCGATCTTGGAGATGTAGGTGCGCGGCACCTGCATACGCCCGGCCAGTTGGCGCTGGCTGAGATGGCGCGCGCGGCGGATCTCCTTCACCAGGCCAGCCACTCTCAGGCCGGCTTCGGTGGCGGGATCCATGGGTTGGCTTTCAACCGGGATTGGGCCGAGCCGAACGGGCTCCTCGACATCCAGGGGCCTGCGGCACCTTACGCAACAGGAATTGTTCGGCCGGAACTGAACCAGTTTGCAGAATCTGCAGTGCACAACTTCGCGTGTTTCCACGCTTGCCAGCGTAGTTGCCATGTGCGGTGTGCGGAGTGCCAGAGCAAGGACCCCGCGGTGCATCTCTGCACCACGATATGTGATACTTTCGTGGACGTGTACCATAACTGTCAAGTGAAAAGTTGGATACAAACCAAGATTTCAGGGATCATACCCCTGAAATGACCGGAGAAACCGGGTGAACCACGAATCAAGTTAGTTAACATGGAGATCAAGAAAGCCATGAATAACTGCACCGGAAATGATGCAAAAGAAAGCAGTTCCAGCCACGGACGCGCACAGGCCTGGCAACTGCTGACCGAGTGGACCCAGAGCGAGAGCCTGCGCAAACACGCGCTGGCGGTGGAGAGCTGCGTAACGGCCATGGGCGAGGCGGAGGCTGGCCGTTTGGGGCTGGCCGGGGAGGAGCGGGCGGCGTTCATCGAGCTTTACACGATGACGGCCCTGCTGCACGATTTCGACTACGAGCGCCACCCCACGGCCGAGGAGCATCCGTTCGTGGGTGTGCGCGAACTGGAGCGGCTCGGATGGCCTCTCGAGCTGCGCACCGCCATTCTGGGCCACGCGCAGTATACCGGCACGCCGCGCATCACGCATCTGGCCAGGTCGCTCTTCGCCTGCGATGAGCTGGCCGGTTTTTTGACCGCCTGCGCGCTGGTCAAGCCGACCAAGGCGATTGCCGAGGTGGAAGTAGCCAGTGTGCGCAAGAAGATGAAAGACAAAGCATTCGCCCGCGGCGTGAATCGCGAGGACATTGTGCAGGGCGCGGCGGAGTTGGGCGTGGAGTTGGACGTGCACATTGCGTTTTGTTTGGAGGCGATGAAGAAGCGGGCGGGGGAGTTGGGGCTGTGAAATATAGTCACCCGTTCCACTGTTGTAAGGAGTCACCACACCTGTCCGAACATCCTAACGGGAGATGTGTGTAAACAAATAGGACAAACAACAGATAATGAGAATTCCAATAGCCTGCATAAAAGCATACAGTAGAAGCATAAACATCTTATGCCTAAATAGTTCGCGAATGTAATATTCGTCGGTATTGGCTGAGTTGTACCGAATGGAAACTGTTTGCCCCTCGTACAAATGAAACAAAGAAGAGCGTTCGGAAACTGTATAACTGGCCTTGTGATATCTGCCCGATTTGTCAATCCAGCAAATATCGCTCGTAGCACGCCATTCTTGAATTGCCCCAACGCTGGTGGTCTTGACCTTGCGGAACCATCCGGCTCTTAGCCCCACCATTTTGGAGGACAGGATAATGGCCTCGGTCGGAATCCACTTGTCGTAGCCGCACAGACGTTCCCAAATCTCGATCAGCATGATGGCTCCCATTCTGCCACATCGAGCAGGAAAATGCACCGGAAATTACGCAGAAACGATGATAGAATTGATGCAGGCGAAGGGCGCAAAATCGCCTGATGTGCGGAGGTTCCCCATGCTGCAACCGGACGAAAAGGAAAAGTTGGAACGAGGGTTTGCCGAGGCGGAGGCCAGCTTGCGCCTGGAAGGACTGAAGCCCACGGAAAACTTCTTCGCCGTGAAGGCCCGTATTCTTGCTGGTGAGATCACCTTCGAGCAAGGGAAGGAAGAAATCCTTGCCTACCATCAGGTAAAGGTTCCTGCCGTCGCATGAGCCAGTCCGCGCGCGATCCGTATGTCTACCCCGGCACGAATGTCCTCATCAACCTGAAAGACCTCCGCGACCAAGCGGATCTTAATAGGTTCGAAGCCGATGCAGTCGCCGTGGATCTCATCGATCTCAAGCAGAATCCCATCACCGGCCCCTTCGACATTCGCCGCTTGCGGGAGACGCATCGTCGCATCTTCGGCAAAGTCTACTCGTGGGCGGGCGAACTCCGCAAAGACATCGGATTGATGGCCAAGAATCGCTCCGGCTTTGTGGTCGCCTACGGGCCTTCGCAGAATATTCCCGGCGCCTTGGTGGGTGTTTTTGCGGCCTTGAAGGCCGAGAGTGATTTGCGTGGTCTGGATGCCGATGCGATGGCCAAGCGTCTGGCCTATTACTATGGCGAACTCGACGCCATCCACGCCTTCCGCGACGGAAACTCCAGAACCCTGCGCGCGTTCACGACGGACCTCGCTGAATCGGCGGGCCATCGGCTGGATTGGTCTCGGGCGGCGCAGACGGCAGAGGATCGCCAGCGCCTCTACCATGCCCGTGACCTGGCCGTGATGCGCGGCGATCTATCCGAGCTGGCCGCGATCATCCGTGTCACTCTGGGTGGTTGAGGCCGCACTGTTCCGAATTAAATTGTTTAGAAGCTGTTTCATAACCGAATACAGACAGTCTTTGAGCTTTCCCTCAGGGGCTGAAGCCCTGCTTTATTATGAGTCATTTACGGCACGACTGAAGTCGTGCCCTGACACTTCTTGCTCCACATTTAGCATTTTTCCGCAAGCTGTAAAGTCGTGCCCTGATACAAAGCGGGTTTACGAAATACGCTGTAATTAGAATCACATGCCAGAAGCGGCATTTTTGCGCTACGATAAGCCTTTCCAGGCTGAATACGGCTTGGGTCCGGTGATTGCAGGAGGTTTCCATGCCCCGTTTCGCGCACATTCTGGTTCACTCCACCGAAGGGGTAGAGACCATCACGCTGAACCGGCCGGAGAAGCGCAATGCGCTCTCTCCGGCGCTGATTGAGGAGCTGCTCGCGGCCCTTGAGGAGGCGGCGAGCAACGAGTGCAGCGCCGTGATTCTGACCGGGGCCGGCCCGGCCTTCTGCGCCGGGGTGGATATTGAGTACCTGGGCGCATCCCTGACGCACCCGCCGGCGCAGCACCGCCTCGACGCGGTGAACATGGCTGGTGTGTTGCGCATGCTGTATGACTTTCCCAAGCCGGTCATTGCCGCGGTGAACGGGCCGGCCATCGGCAGCGGCATGAGCCTGGCCACCATCCCCGCCTTTACCCTGGCCACTCCCTGGGTCAGGTTTGCGCTGAACGAGGTGCGGATGGGCTTTGTGCCGACGGTCGCGGTTTCGTTTCTGCTGCGCCAGGTGGGCGAAAAACGCACCCGCGAGCTGCTGTTGACCGGCAGAACGCTGAAGGCGCAGGAAGCGATGCAAATGGGGCTGGTGACCGAGGTTGTGGCCGCCGAGGAACTGATGCAAACCGCCCATTCGCTGGCCAGGACATTGCAGCAGAACAGCCCCCAGGCCATGCATGCGCTCAAGCAACTGCTTGTCGCGCACTCCCGCCGCCAACTCGACGAGGAGATCGAGGAGGCCATCGAGATGAACGCGCGGCAGGGCACTTCGGCAGATTTCATGGAAGGCATCAAGGCATGCCTTGAGCAGCGCCGGGCAGAGTGGCCGAGCTTGAAGGGCAAGGCGTAGCGAAGTACCGGGCAGGCAATTGCAAGCTCAGTTCGCTGTCCGATCCAGCCTGCCCAGTTCAAGAGATTCCGGGATGGCCTATGCTTTCAGCGCCGCGGCGCGCTTCCTTGTTTCGCTCAAGAAGGCTTCGTCCTCGGGCGACTCCGGTTTAATGGAATCGAGATTGATGGCGACGTTGGCCAGCGCTCCTTCCAGCGCGGCTCCAGAGAGGGCGATCGCGGTGGTCAGGTCGGACTTCATGTTGGGATTGGTGATGGGCTGCAAGCTGGTGGCGATCCGCGCTACTTCGAAGGCTTTTTCGGCTACGCCCAGAGGCACGCTGGTTGCCTGTTGCAGAGCGTCGTTGATAGCCCGCCCGCCGTCTGCGGATTCCTTCGCGGCNNGCTTTCTTTCCGCGCGACATGGACGCCACCATGACGGCGAGTCCAGCGGCCATGGCGCCCGAGGCCGCCGCCGCGCTGCCTCCTCCGGGAGTGGCCGTGGGCGCGGCCAACAGCTCGATGAAGGGCTCCACTCCGGCGCGCAATCCGCCCACGGAGATTTTGCCGCCCATCACCGCCGCCAGACGGTTTTCCAGAATGAGCGTGGAGTCGAAGTTCTCCACTTGCAGAAACCACTCCGCAGCCTGTTCCAAAGCGAGTTTGGGAATCAGCCCGACAATCTCGCTGGAAACCGGAACCACGCCGTAGCGCTCAGCCTCGCGCTTCACGACTTCGAAGACGCGATGCACCGGGGTCTGCTCAAAGTCGGTCAGGT
>PMGP01000024.1 GCA_003156235.1 Acidobacteriaceae bacterium | reverse complement strand
CTTGGTCAATCCCCGCCTTCTCCGGGCGAGCGTTAAACGTGACGGATTGAAAGCGTTCTCCTTGCTCTCAGGCTCGTCGTTTGATCTCCACGGTGATTTCGGGACTCTTGGCATCGGTTTCCTGAATTTCATTTCGGGTCGTTGCATTTGCAATCGGTTCAACCTCAACCGGTGGAAGGATAATGCGTTCTGACCAACCGATGATTCGTTGCTTGCGCGTCTTGCCGACCTTATGTTCCATCGTAATCGGCCGCGACAATTCGAAATATACTTTCCCGGCCGTCATATTCCGATATAACAGCAGGACCCAGAGATTACGAACCTGCATCAGGCGAATCCGCTCTTCGGCGTCCTGCTCCATTTGCGGAAACAGAAAGCCATTGCGAAAGACACTTTCGACAGTTGTTCTGCCCTTGCCGGATTTCGTTCGGGGTTCCTGAGTTCCATCTTGGCCAGTATTCTCGTCCCCAGTGGCCACAGTGATCGCCATACTGCCGTCGTCGTTAACCACCCGCGGTTGGCCCTTTACCGTAATCAATTGCCATCCTTCGGTTTTCAGCTTATCTGCCAATCCTCGAACGCCATCTGCCCAACTGGCAATACCTGGATAGTTGCGAGGGTGGTGGGGAGTACACCGCGCAAACCCGAAGTACGCAGTTTCGACAGCGTGGGTTAATGCCGAAGCAGGTACTGCCAATTTCGCCAGACCATCTGCGACATCCGGCGTCTCACACCTTATCTTGCAGGCATTCACCATTCGGACAGCCCCTCCTATTAACTACACTAAATCTTACCACATTTGCGGAAGAGAAAGATGTAGTAAAACTTCAAGTGCCCCATCCAGCAAGGAACGAAGTCGTTCCAAGATGGTTGATAAGCGGAAGGTTGAACTATAAGATCGCGTCGTAAGGGAAACATTCTAAATGGAAAACCCCTAAAATATCGATTGCCTTCCTGCGGATCAGCAACGCCGGTTGATGACTTAATTGGCACCTCTTGTTCAACCGAACACTCTCCAGGCACCACCCAATGACAATTTGGAGGCTCTGGAGAACGGCATCGCTGGCAGAAAACAGCAGTCCGCTCGCTACGCCCCGGCGCACCGCCGTCCAGAGCAGTCCGCCCCTCTTGCGACGGCCTGATGCGTAGAGGGGAGTGGCAAGTGACGAATTGATAGGAAAACATATAGAACTCCGACCATATATGTAATATACTGGCGTGTACCCTCACTCTTACGAGGTGGAAATGCCACAAGTTCGCCCAATGCAGCAGTCCCTGTTCCCGGAGTTGTCCGGCACCTTCCGGGAATCCGAATTCACCGCTACACTGAACAAGGAGGCACGACATGACTCCCANNAAGTCAAGCAGAGCAGCATCGACCTCGGACAACCTGGCCCATGCCTCCGGCCGCCGGGTGTGAACCACGGTCTCACTGCCAATGAGTTTTCTGGGTAGGCTGAGGGCGCTGGTAGAGACCTCACTGCGCCGTGCGGTCTGCGTGGTGAAGCCGAGAAGATTGGCGGCGGCGATACCGGCTGGATAGACCGTCTTGCGGCGGGACGCGAGTTCCTGGATGGCAGTTGGACTTGGCAAGCTCTTCCCGAACGCCGTTTGTCGGGCACTATAGTAGACGCCTTTGCTGAGGCGTTCGATAGTCCCTTCGCGCGTGAGGCGTGACAGTGATTGCGCAACAGCCGAAAACGGCAGGTCGCCGAAATCTTCAAGTCGCCATAGGCGTTCGCCCGCGCACCCGATCCGGCGGCGGACAAGACCCATGATCGGACTCGATTCCGTTGGCTGTTTTGATTGCGTTCTCACGGTTCAAGTATCCTTCAACGGTATCGTAATGTCAAGTTTTCTTGCAATAAAACTTGACAAACTACTCTCATTTTCCTAAATGCTCCGCAGTTGTCCGCAGGCATGATTTCAGAGCCTGCGGACAACTGCGGAGCAGATAAGCGATTCGTTGCGGTTGCTGCGGTTCTTTCCGATGCATTCNNCAAATCCCGTCGGGGACGCCATTTAGAATCATAGACTTATGGGCAATTCTGCCTTACCTGATTTTCTCGCTGGTAACGCTGTGGTAACGATAGAACATGAACTTTACCCCTTTTCAGGGCTTTCCGTGGTCTCCGCATAGGCCCCATCTAGCAGCTTCACAGCGTCCGAAAGGAAGGCCGGACTGAGATGTTGATACCGTGCCGCCATTCGCAAGTCTTTGTGACCCAGGATGAGCGCAACGGTGTGAATGTCCGCTCCCTTCATTCGCATCCAACTGGCAGCGGTGTGCCGCAAATCGTGAAAGTGAAAGTCAGAGACTTTCACGGAACGGCAAGCCCGCAAGAATGCCAGAGACACGTTCTCTGGTGTCATTGGCTCATCCTTGAAAACGAGGTCTGTTGACTTGGCTTTTCCCTGTGGCACGACCGCGAGAGCCTGTTGCGCCAGCGTATTCAGGTAGACAATCCGCCCGTCACCGTTTTTTGTTTGTGGAAGCATGATCCGCCCGCCCTTGAAGTCAATGTCCAGCCAGCGAAGCCCCAGGACTTCGCCGCGCCGCATTCCGGTAGCAACAGCAAGGCCAGCAATCGGGCGAAGCCATTCAGGGCAAGCCTCCAAGACGGCCCGCAACTCTGTGGGCTGTAGATAGCGCACACGGCCAGCCGGAACGCGGGGCGGTTTAATACCGTGGGCAGGGTTGGCAGGAATCAACTCCCATTCGACGGCAAGCCCTAACAGGTGTTTCAGGACGTTCAACTCTTTCACGATGGAACCCGGCGAGACTTCGCCGCTGCGTTGCGTGACGTATTTCTGTACATCGGCGCGGCGGACCTCGGCGAGTTTCACCGTTCCGAAGAATGGCCGGAGATGGGCTTCCATGATGCCGTTTTCGCGTATGTAGGCTCGCGGTGTCAGTCTGGCCCTCTGGTGTTTCAGGAATCGCGTAGAGACCGCTGCAAACGTCTCCGCTGAGGGCGGGGCATAACCGAGCGTCACAGTCTTATCGACACGGGCCTTCTCCGCCGAAAGCAGTGTCCGGGCCTGTTGGAGCGTGTGAGCCTCCAGTTTCCGTTGCCTACGCTTGCCGCTTGCGTCAACCCAGGACGCCCACCAGCCCGGCCTATCCTTCCGCTGATAGATTCCGTCACGATCTTTGACCTTTCCTCTCGCCATGTCAGTTTTCTCCCTTGCTCTCCGCGTTCCGTTCTGCTTGTGCGAGTATTGCCTTTTCATTGCGCTTGACCCAAAGGGGTTCAATGCGATCCTTGCGCGTGGTGATGAATATCTCTTTCTTGCATTTGGCATTGACCCGGTTTGCAACCGCTGCATTCCTGTCCGGTGTTCGATTGCTCTTCTTCCAATCCGTCCAAGCCGCAGCAGCGTCTCTCAGCATTCGATCTTTTGCGACTGTGCGCGCATCGCTGGTGCGGGCCTTGGCGACTTCCCCTCTGCAATTGCCGCAGTTCGCTCCACCGCGCTTGTATACCTGCCCGCTCTTCACCCCACGCTGTCGAACAAAATACCGCTTACAAAATGCGCAGCGGTCCAATCGTTGGGCGTAGCCGGAATTGAGCAGTAGCACGAACCAAAGCATCGCATCCATCCAACAGTAGAGGTTTGGGCTGCCTTCGGGCAGGAAAGGCGGCAATGCAACGGGGAGTTCAAGTTTGCCGCATATCGGCCTGGTGTAATCAAAAGTCACCTCTCCATCGCTATCGAACCAGATATTAGGTTTGGCTCTGTGAAGGTAATCCCAGTAGACGCCCCAAAGCCAGGAATTCCCAAGGTTCCTTGTTACATCCTCAACTGCGGCCACTGAGGGCAGACGACGTATCGCCTCATCGAGCCGCATTTCACTCGCGCAAATGACCGCATCCTTCGCTATGACCTTATTCCCGCAGCGCATCCATTCTTCAACCAACTTTTGAAGGAATTCTCGAAAGGCTTCTTCCAAGAGCGGGTCATGACGGTCAAGGCTGAAAATTTCAGCCACGACGTAGCCCGGCGGTAGAGGGCCGTTCAGGAGTACCGCTGTCGTCTCGACCATGTTGAGGGTTTTGCTCAGGCTGAGAAGTTGCATCGCACCGTCCGGCCAACTAGAGACTTGTTATTTGTAATTATATTGCATTGCTACTAATTGTGCAACTCACCGAACGGTATTGGAGGCAAACTGTTTGTATGGGCTGCCCGGAAGGGGCACCAGAAGGGAATGACAGGCGATGCAGAGCAAAGTGGACAGGAAGATTCAGCCGGAATTGTTGGGTATGGCAGACGCGGAAGCAATGACGGGCCGGAGCCGGTGGAGTTGGCGGCGCGATTGCTATTCGGGCGCGGTTGCCAGCGTGAAAATCGGGCGGCGGCTGTTTGTGCCAATCGCTGAGGTGCGCCGCGTGATTGCGGAGTGTACGCGCCCGCGACTGGGGCAGAACTGAGTGAGGGCGGGGCGCATACATGGCAAGCGAAGCAAAACAAAGCCCCGGCCTGACGTGGCAGGGCGTAGACCTTCCGCGTGTCTCTCCGGGCGACTATCAGGCCGTGTGCATCGGCTGGCAAGGCCCGGAGTGGGTCCGAGCTTTCCGACGCTGGAGCCTCAGGCTGGAATTTTCTTTGCTTGCGGAGCGGATTGCAGTATCGGTGTTCTACAACTTTGGCGACGACCCAGCAAAACCGCATATAGGCCGCCGTTCGCGTTTCTATGCGGTTTGGTCTCAGGCGAACGGCGAAGCGCCCCGGAAGGGCCAGCAAATGACACTGGAGACGTTCACAGACCCATCGCTGCTGTACCTGGTGCGCGTGGCCGACTGCTTGAAGGATGGGAAGGACGCGGACAAACCGGATGCGCTAATTTACAGCCGCGTGACCGAAATTCTGAAAATCGAGCGGCCATGAGAGCTAATCAACCAATCAAGATTGAGCGCCCCAATCTTTCAATCCTTCAATCACTTAATCAAGAATCATTTAATCAGAGAATCACCCAATCAACTAATCAACCAATCAAGAAGGCATCGGCGCGACGCAGCAACGAAAACTCACGCGAAAGTCTTCAAGTTTCGCCTCAGCCGGGCGAAGGTAGAGCAACCCAAACTCAAACCACAAGGGGCGGAGGTCTAAAAGCCTCCGCCTCAGGCATCGCAGGTTTCCGGTGAAGACGTGCGCTGTGTGTAGCCATCCGCGCCGGGCGGAGATTGACCGGCTCCTGGTGGAGAAAGTCTCGCTCCGGGACATTGCGGGACGATTCGGCGTGTCCCGCTCCGCGTTATCTCGCCATGCCGGACACATCCCCGGCGCGCTCGTGGCCGCGAAAGAAGCTGGCAAGGTGGCAGACGCCGGAACGTTGCTCGATCAAGTCCAAGGGCTAGTGGTGCGCGCAACGGGAATCCTGGACAGGGCAGAGCAGGNNGGCAAGCTCAACGGGGAGCTAAGGACAAGCGCCAGCGCAATTGCAGTTGCGAACGCGCAGACCGTTCCTGTTCGCACACTCAGCGATTTCTACGCGGACTTGCGCGGCATGAAGGAAATCCGTGCTGCGCTCTACGGGAAATCAAGCGAGTGATTGCGGCGCTTGCTTCGATTCCCGCTGGTGCAGAGGGGGAAGGCTGGGAGCACATCAAAGCTGTAGGGAGCGGCTGAAGCTGAGGTTTGACGGCAGGCACCAGCGGGGCGTCCGGGTGTAGACTGATCTTCGCAAACTCCTGGAGCATTGGAATGCCGATCTGTCAGAGCGCGTACCGGCGCGCATGGCGCGCAAGAAGGCGAAGTCAGAAAGGAAGGCAAAGGATGAGAAGCAATCACAGCCGCATCATGGCTATCGGTCTCGCGGTCCTGTCCGCGCTGCAAATCGCCGCGCAGAGCCTCAGCCCGGTGAAAACCGAAGCTCTTCCTGGTGGGGTCACAGTCCAAACGCTATCCAACGGAAACAAAGTCAAATTCTTCCCGTATGGGAAGGCGGCATTTGGAGATGCGATTTTGATCTACCCCAATGGGAGCACGATCAAAGGCACCTACACGGTATTGGCTACTGGAGAAAGGCGTGCAAACTTCCCTTACGCGAATGAACTCGACATCCTCCCCGAAGGGACAACAACTTCGCATCTCTCCAATGGGTATATAGCTGAATTCTTCCCGAACGGGGAGTCTGCCTTGATCGCTCCCGGCCATTGGACAATGACCGTTCAAGCCAAGAATCTTCCCAATGGAGACAAGATGTTGGCGCTGCCCGGCGGAAACGAACTTGAAATCGATCCCGGCGGAAAAACGACATTGATTCTCACCAGCGGAGAGAGAGTCGAAGGCGATTTCGACCTGGGGGCTGATGGAAGCACGATTACAACTCTTCCCACCGGGAGCAAGATCGAAAGGTTTCCAAACGGCAAGGAAGTTGTCATCCTTCGCAATGGCTACAATATCGAGAAGTCGCTGGATGGAACGGTTTCGATGGGCCTGGGATCGATAGGCGGCGAAGCATTGGTCAAGTTTACGCTTAGTCCGGGACTTGCGACCCAACTGGTTCTTCCGGGCTCGGTCATCTTCAACATTCCCTCATCTTGGATTGCCAAGGATAACACGGTATCCCAGCACCTCGTGATTGTCTGCGGCTGCCACTTTAGGGACTTTTGGGTCAAAGCCATCGTGCCCTATGACGGGAAGAACGGTGATGGTTTGCCCCAAATCGAAGGGGCATTTTCGCCCCACTATACACCGGGAGCCGAGGCTGGGATCACCCAGCCTGGGACAGCTCAACCTGGTTCGGCACTTGCGGAGTTAATCGATAAAAGCTGCAAGAAGCCGTTGATAGCGCCTACGCCTCAGCCTGCTATTGCCCCTGCTCCAGTTGCCTCTCAGCAAGAAACTTCCGGTTCCCTGTCCGCGTCCCAAATAGCCAAAGTTACTTCGGGGCAGACCCCAGATCAGGTAGTAGCAATCCTCGGACCGCCAATCTCTATCACAACGGGCCCAACCCCCGTCTACAACTACCCGCATCTCTCAATTGTTTTCGCGAGGGGGAAGGTCTGGAAGATTCATCAGTTTCAGTAGCCGCCCTTCATGGGCGTGCGATTGGGGCAACCCGCCCCGGCCATGAAATGCGCCCTCACATTTGCTCCGAGACACCCTGCGAGTGTGCGGCGATGGTTTCCTATGCCGGATTCGTGGGAGCGCGTCTGAGGGCAAATGTGCCCCGGCAATCGGGCAAAATTGAGTCGTTTCCGATAATCACAGGGATTCTGCTGGCCGGGAGCCGCATAAATACAGGGGATTTATCCGGTAACGCTGTGGTAACGATAGAACTGATACTTGGGTGCAAATGGGTACAAACAGAACCGAGAGAGAAATCACCAGCAACCATGTGCCATTGGCGGAGATTGGCGAGTTTTGCACAACCCATGCAAGTCCATCCGAAAAGCCCTAAATAGCCCTTTCACGGCGATAACACG
>PMGP01000371.1 GCA_003156235.1 Acidobacteriaceae bacterium | reverse complement strand
ATGCCATTTGCAAATGCGGCGGGATCGGGTAGTGTATCAGCGTTCCAATGCCAGCCTCTTGCAGAGTCTTTTGCAGGCCATCCCGTTCTGCATGTTGCACGACATAAACGTGCCAAGCGGGTTCAGCCCACCCCGGCGCTTCGGGCAGCACCAACCCCGCATCCGCCAACTTCGCTGTGTAGCGCGCGGCAATCGCAGTTCGGCGGGCATTCCATTCATCCAGGTGCCTGAGCTTGACCCGTAANNCTTGAACCGTAATTGCGCAACACACGAACTCGGTCGGCTAGCTCCGGGTCGTTGGTTGTAACGGCACCTGCATCGCCCAGTGCGCCCAAATTCTTTCCGGGATAAAAGCTCCACGCAACGACATCCCCATGGCCGCCGATGCGTTTGCCCTTATAGCGAGCGCCATGCGCTTGCGCCGCATCTTCCAGGACGCGCAGTCCATGCTTACGCGCCAGAGCGAGCATCGGGTCCAGATCCGCCGGTTGCCCATACAGATGCACCGGCAAAATAACCTTGGTGCGTGGCGTAATGGCGGCCTCTATCCTGCTAGGATCGAGGTTGTATGTGGACTCCACTGGCTCGACTGGAATAGGGGTTGCTCCGCACTGACTAACAGCCAGCCATGTCGCGATATAAGTATTAGATGGGACGATGACCTCATCCCCAGCACCAATCCCCATGGCAAGCAACGAAAGACGCAGCGCATCCAGCCCGTTGGCGACACCCACGCAATGCCGGGCTTCAGTGTAGGCAGCAAAATCCTGCTCGAAGGCTTCCACGTCCTGCCCGCCGATGTACCAGCCGGAACGCAAAGAGGCAAGGACTGCCGACTCAAGCTCAGCTTGAATCTCGCGGTAGGCCTCGCCCAAGTCTAAAAACGGAATCATCGTCTTTCACCAACCAATCCCAGAAATTCAGCATAATCTCGGATGTAATCACTCTTATCGTAATGCTCTGATGCAAACACTAGGAGCATTGCATCTGCTGAGTACATGTATTGAATTCCCCATGTCATCGGTGGAAGGTAGAGCCCGATATCTGGCTTGTTTAACATAAACTCCTCTCGATTCCTACCGTCATCAGCAACAACCGAGCAGCGCCCCCTCACACAGATGAGGAATTGCTTGCATCTATAATGCGCATGCTCACCCCTCGTCTCGGCGCTCGGCACATCGAAAACAAGAAAGTATCGCTTCGGTATGAAAGGCATTGTCTGCTCAAATTCTCCAACACTCAAGTTGCCACGCATATCCGAAATGAATGGGAATTTGTGCAGCGTTACTCCGCTGACAATAGATTGGAGTACACCACTGGACCCCGGCTGACCAGCTTGAGTCGTATGTGCTAGAGTCGATGCGCTCTGCTTTTCAGTATCTGTATAGCCTATTATCCGTGCAGGATTGCCAACCACAATCGCTCGCGGCGGAACAGACCTAATTACTGTTGCCCCAGCACCAACCAATGCTTCCTGACCGATTGTAAGTCCTGGAAGGATGACTGCTCCGGCTCCTATTGACGCTCCGTCCTCTAATGTAGTCTCCAGATACTTATCCGGGAACTTTTTGCTCCGAGGGAACAAATCGTTTGTAAAAGTGGCATTTGGACCAATAAACACATCATTTCCAACCCGCATGCCGTCCCACAACTGCACGCCGCACTTGATTGTGACCCGATCCCCGATCACAACATCATTTTCGATGAAAACTTGCGAGCAGATGCTGCAGTTGGCTCCGATTCTAGCCCCCGGGAGTACAACAACATACTGCCATATTCTTGTGCCGTCGCCAATGGTATCAGAAGCAACATCTGCAAGTTTGTGTACTATTATGTTCATTTCTTTTCCCTCACTCAAGCTCTTAAGAGCAGCCCATACGCCAACGAAAAACCGTTGCCGCCCATGAATATCCAACACCTAATCCTACGACCATTACGCACTGCCATTTTTCAGCTTTCCAGATACAGCGGCATCGTTAAGAGCGAAGTGAAGAGTCGAGGATTTCCATTCCGACATGCACCATGGTGACCACAAGCCTTTCGTCCGATATCTTGAGCTTCTTCCTTAAATAGTCGAGCATGTAACGATTTGCCTGATGAAACACAATCAAGTCGATGTCCTCTACCTGTAGTCGCATCGTTTCCAGAAGCCGGTCAACCGCCTTGGGGGGGAATGCTTCAACCACAATATGTGGCCTAGAAACTGATTACTCGGACAGGCTCCTAGCCAAAATACAAACCGCCATTGATATTGATTGTCTGTCCAGTGATGTACGATGCTCCTTCGGTGCATAGGAATCCAATGGTATGACAGACCTCTTCCACGCGTCCCAATCGGCCCACAGGTATGGTTCCCAAAATCTTTTCCAATTTGTCAGTCGGCACTTTGACGATGATGCCAGCATCGAAGTACCCCAGTGCCAATGCATTAACGGTAATGCCACGGTTGGCAACCTCTACTGCGGTAGCACGGGTGAGACCCTCAATCCCCGCCTTGGATGCGGCATAAGCAGAGGTCCCAGGCACGCCAATCTTTCCCAAGATTGATGAAATATTTATTATTCTCCCTTTCCTTTTTTCCCTCATGATCGGAAGAACGGCCCGTGTGCATTGGAACGCTCCAGTCAGGTTCACCTCCAGAGTTGACGACCAATCCTCGTCCCCGACTTTCCAGATCATCCCGTTTCGGGAAATCCCGGCGCAATTGATCAAGACATCCACGGTTGCGAAAGCCGCAACAACATCTGCCATAACAGTATCCACCGACTCTCGCTGGCTGACATCGACTTGAAAGGCTTGGGCCTTCTTGCCTTGGCCTCGAAGGGAGCCTACCAGGGCGTCCGCCCTTGCCCCATTGCCGTGATAAAGCACAGCGACGTCGGCGCCGTGGGATCCCATGTAACGACAAATTGACCCGCCTAGTCCGCCACTCCCCCCTACTACTACGACGACCAATCCGTTAAAATCCACCTCTACCTCCCTTGTGGAAAACCTTGCCACTCCGTTCCTAGATGTCCCATCGTACGATTGCTGAACCCCAAGTCCAACCGGCGCCGACCGCAATGAAGGCCAGAACCTGGCCCTTTTTCAGATAGCCAGCCTCATGAATTTCGTTCAGAACCAATGGGATTGAGGCAGCGGAAGTGTTGGCATATCGATCCATGTTGGTATGAAAACGATTGAAGGGAACCTCTAGGATTTCTGCAGATCGCTTTAGGATTTGAATGTTTGGCTGATGGGGGATAACGTGGTCGATGTCCTGAACCGTCAACCCCGCCCTCTGGAGGGATCTCCCCAATGTCCACGGGATTCGATTGACTGCCATGTTGTACACAGCCTTTCCGTCCATCCGCCAGTAGTGAAGATGCTCCTCAAGCGTTTTCTGGCTGGTTGGAAGCTCAGAACCGCCTGCGAGCACAGTCCATGCATCATGCTCTGAGCCATCTGCTCCGAGATCAAAGGAGAGTATGCCCTCTCCCAGGGTGCAAGCCCCTATGACCGCAGCGCCTGCTCCATCGCCAAAAAACACGCAATCTCTCCGCTGCCAGTCAGTGATCTTCGAGAAGGTGTCCGCGCCGATGACTAAAACATTCTGATAAATCCCAGAAGAGACGAACTGAGAAGCCACCGCGACGCCGTAGATAAATCCGGAACACACCGCAGCCAAATCGAAGGCGGGACATTCATGAGCACCCAACTGATGCTGCACATAGCATGCAGTCGATGGGGCGATTCTTCGAGGTGTGGTGGTGCAAACGATGATTAGCCCAATGTCCTGCGGCCTAAGATTGGCATTCTGGATCGCCCGCCGCCCAGCTTCTGTGGCCAAATCGCCGGTAGATTCATTCGGACCCGCAATGCGCCGCTCGCGAATCCCTAGATGATCATATGTCCATTTGGCGCTAGTCCCAGGTATGGTGCGCTCGATCTCTTCATTTGTAAGAATCCGCGCAGGAACATATGCGCCTGTTCCGATGATGCTTGCCGAACAATGAGAAAACGTCATAGAACTCCTTTGTAAACCCAATCAAAAAAACCGTGGCGGAACAGATCGCACGACTCTAGCTGGAACCCCCATGACCAAGACCCGTGGCGGCACATCCCGAGTCACCAAAGCTCCAGCACCCACCACTGCATTTTCACCAATGGTAATTTGGGGCAGCATGATAGCGCCAACGCCTATGTAAGCTCCCCGCTTGACGTGGGGCCCCCCTCTTCCTATGGTCCTCTCGTCCTCTGCCCGCCCCATGGAATTCTCACTGGCGCTCCCCACCAGTGCGCTAAAGAATACGTCTTCTTCGATTACCATGTCTCCGGGAAGGTGGCACATATCCATGATCCTTGAACGGGCGCCAATTTGCGTCTCTGGCTGAACCATCACACCTCGTCCCAACACCACGAACTCTCTAATATCGCAAGCCTCCCGCACCGAGGAAAGATCACAGATCAAGACATTGTTGGCGATTTGGGTGCCCGTATAGAGGACGGTACAGGCCCCAATCACAGAATGATCGCCAATGTAAAGCGGCCGGTAGTCAACGATGAGCGGCCGAGAAATGTTACCAGCGCTCAAAGGCAGCCGACCCAGAACGGCGTTGTCGAGAATTGTGACACTGCATCCGAGTGTGGTCTCGGGATAGATGACAACGTTGTGACCGATCTTGCAGTCTTCGCCGATCACAACGTTTTCCATGATGACAACGTTATGACCTAGGTTAACGCTGGAAGGGATGATTGCTGAATTCATTCATTACCCCAATGATTTCTGAGAGTATTGCAAAGGAGCCTCTGTGCTGGTACCCCATTTCGCGGTGTGCTCTGTTTCCGAAAGAATTCCATGCCCGCATAAAAGAGAAAGCGGGGGCCGTCCATCAGGTCGCGGCGCCAGAGTTTGCTGGGCTCCTTCCAAAAGCTGTAGACCCATTCGAAGCCCGCGTTGCCCATCCATTCAGGGCAGCGGGGAACGGTGCCGGCCACAAAGGCGAAGGCGGCGGCGCCGTTTGTCGGACGAGAAATGAGTTTGATATTACTATAGACATTTGCCAGCCTATTAGCCACTAGTGCCGATTCATCCACTGAAGCGTCGTCTATGATGATGATTCCCTACGGCAATAGTCCAGTATTTATCGATCTTACACATCTCTCCAAGGTCGATTCCGCATTACAGACGGGAATAATTACAGATACATCCAGCGTGCTAACTTTCATCCAATCCTCCATGCAAATCCTGGCTGCGCCGCAAGCCCTGCTATTCGTCAGTTGGTTCGCCAGCACAAAGCCCACAGACTGAGTCAGTTTGGCGTAACAGCGTCGTGATCTCGAATTGAGCGGGGCAACGCAATTCCGCCTACTTCCAGGGAGTGGAAGCCGTTAGTCAGGTCCCAGAGTGCCGAGGCCAATATCCAGGTGATTCCCGCAAGAGCAGAGAGCAAAAAACCAAGGACGACGATGATCGACCTGTGCGGAGATGACTTTCTCTCTGGCACGTCCGGCTCGTCCAGCACTTTGACGGGCGGGATTTCTTTCGCTTCCTGAACCTTGGCCAGTTCATATTGCTTGGTTAGAGTCTGGTATACAGAGTCTTGCATAGCCACTTGCCGGTAGAGGTCGTAGTATGTAAATCCTAGGATGGGTAGTTTGCGGACGGAGGGAAGTAATTGGTCAGATTTAAGAGCGGCGCCATCCACATCCTCTCCTAGACCGCTCATCTTCCGCAATTGTCTTTGCAGTTCATCGACGCGCCCGCGAACCTGTCGTACCCTCACGTTGTCATCGGTATACATGGCTTTCAAGCCAGACAGCTCACTTTGAGCTGCGATCAGCTCGCCCTGCAGTTTTCCTGCCGCTTCGACTGTCGCTTCGCCTTGCTTTTGAGGATCCAATGTAGCGTTACGGCTGGAGAATTGGCTCAATGCGAGGGAACTGGCATCGAGATCACTTTTAACGGATTTTATCCGTTCCTCAAGAAAAATCCGTTCACGACGAGCCGAGGATGTGCTCACTCTATTAATGAGCTTATCGAGTTCCTCAATGTACGCTTCAGTAATGTCGCGCGCCTGTTCTCGATCACGGTCCATCACTGAAATACTGATGATTCCGCTCTTCTTGTCCTCTACGATTGTGGTTCGTGCTTTCAGTATCATGCGAGCGTCGACATAGAGTTTGCAATGATAAACGCGCAGCAGGCCGAAGTGATTGATAATGTCGTCCTGGGCAGTTTGACTGTTCAGAATACCTATAAAGGTTCCGCTTGGCGTTCTCGCATTCATCAAGCCTCCCGCGAAGTTGGGTACAATAGAGCCAGTCCCTGCTAAAGCGCTGAGCATGGATGTACTTGAAAGTGTCTGCGGATCGGGTGGCATCAATTGCGCTGTTGACGTGTATATATTTGGAATCAGCAATGCGTAGCCAATTGCAACCAACGTTCCTAGCCCGATAACCTTGGCCAGCCAGCGACGGCGACGCCATATTACCATACCGAGTTCGGCGAGTGAAATCTCTATCGGAGCCACTGCATCTTCGGCCGCACTTAGGTTATGTTCTTCTGTGATACTCAATGTTCAGTCTCCTGTAGAGCGAAGAGTCTAATTCAAAAGAAATTCAGCAACGCCCGAGTCTTAATGGACTGCCTTGGTCAGAGGGAACCGACTGTTTCTCTCCTGCGGATAATGGGTAATGCAATTGACACGTTCTGAACCGAAGGTTGATGAGCTTGGGAGCCTTTGGGAAGCCCGATCGGCTCATGCACTTTGCACAAGAGCCATCAAAAAGCTCCAACCATAGCGATAGGAAGTGCGGCTGTTGACATGATCTGCGCCATACCT
>PMGP01000378.1:20452-24304 GCA_003156235.1 Acidobacteriaceae bacterium | reverse complement strand
TTCCCTATTCCCTGCTTTTAATCCGCCTTTCTGCTGATGTTGAGCAGGATGCCGATGCTGGCCAGGGTGAAGAAGAGCGAGGTTCCGCCGGAGGAGATCAGCGGCAGGGGAAGTCCCTTGGTGGGCAGCAGGGCGATGACTACGCTGATGTTGAAGAAGGCCTGCAAGAGGATGGTCATGGTGATGCCGAAGGCGGCGAGGCGGGCAAAAGGGTCTTGAGAACGAAAGGCGGTGCGCAGGCCGCGATAACCGAAGTACGCAAAGAGAATGAGGAGGAAGATAGCTCCGATGAAGCCCATCTCCTCGGCGATGTTGGCGAAGATGAAATCGGAATAGGGCTCGGGGAGGAAAAAAAGCTTCTGCTGGCCATCCATGTAGCCGAGGCCGGTGACGCCGCCAGAGCCCACGGCGATCAGCGACTGGCAGGTGTGGTAGCCCGCGGCGCCGACTTCCTTGAGTTCCTTCAAATCGCAGGTTGGATTGAGGATGAAGCGCTCGAAGACGCGGATGCGCTGATGACGCCAGGAAACCCCGAATAGCTCCATGTACAGAAACGGCAGCGAAAGGCAAGCTCCGCCGGCGAGGAACCTCCAGTCGATGCCGGCCAGAAAGAGCATCGAGACCGTGACGCCGGCCAGAACCAGGGCGGTGCCGAGGTCGGGCTGGAAAACGATCAGACCGATCAAAAGCAGGGGGACGAGAAGGGCGCGCCAGAGGGTGCTCCATTGGTTGATCTTGTCGAGCCGGGTGGAGAGAATCCAGGCGAGGAAGAGAACCAGCACGAGCTTGGCGATCTCGGAGGGCTGGAGAGAAAAACCGCCCAGACGAATCCAGCGCTGGGCGTTGTTGGCTTTGGAATAGTGGAAAACCAGCGCCAGCAGGATGGTGGTGACGGTGATAGCGGGAAAGATGAAGCGCGGGGATTTATAGATCGAATAGTCGAGGCGCGAAAGAAGCATCATGAAAGCCAAACCGGCCAGCGCCCAGAGAGCCTGCTTGCCGATGAAAGCNNGTGGTGAAGAAGATCCATTTATCGCCCCCAATGCGCTTTGCCATGGTTCTGTAATCTCCCGGAGCTATGCAATCGTTCGGTTATTTCGATTCCCTCAGGGGCTAAAGCCCATTCCTGTTTGGGACCTTGATGTACGGGCTAATGGCCCCTGCAAAAGAAATGTCCTTGCACCGTCCCTACGGGACTCCGAAGTGAATCTGTGGAATCCGCTTTCCCCACGCTAAAGCGCGGGGCTAACAAACACTGCGCCTCCGGCGCGCCTATCAGGACATTCCTTATGCAGCCATCAATAAAGCCCGTACCCTTCAACCCGTACCCTTCAACCCGTACCCTTCAAAGAAATTAACCAGGACAATCATGGTTCAGTCCTGCAATTCCTTTCATAGAATTCAGCTACGACAATCATGATTCAGTCCTGCAATTCCTTTCATAGAATTCAGCTACGACAATCATGATTCAGTCCTTCAATTGCTTGACGAGTTGCTTGAAGACCGTTCCGCGCTGCTCGTAGTTTTCAAACTGGTCATAGCTGGAGCAAGCTGGCGCCAGCACTACTACTTCGCCGGGGCGCGCGGCGGCAGCGGCGGCGGCGACGGCCTTGTCCAGGGTTTCGCAGGATTGAATGGTCACCACGCCGCGCAGATGCGATTCGATTTTGGCTGCCGCGGCGCCAATGGTGTAGACAGCGCTAACGCGCGCGCGCAGCAAGTCGGAGAGCTGGGTGTAGTCGGAGCCCTTGTCCTTGCCGCCAAGAATGAGATGAATGCCGCCACTGAAGGCGGCGATGGCCTTGGCGGTGGCATCCACGTTGGTGGCCTTGGAGTCGTTGTAGAACTCGACGCCGTTGATCTTGGCCACAAATTCCAGGCGATGCTCGACGGCCTGAAACTTTTCAACAGCGCGGCGAATCACATCGGCCGGCACACCGGCCAGCCACCCCTGCGACGAAGACCTGTCGCTGGGGGCCCCGGCCAAGCGCGCGGCAACCACCGCGGCNNAGCACATTCTCCACGTTATGCTCGCCCTTGAGGGGAATACCGCTGAGGAGCATCACCTTTTCCGTAGGCGCATTCTTGGCAGAGCGATAGACCACGTACCCCGACTCCAACCAGGCTCCTTGCGGAACCGGATGCTCAATGGAGAACCAATAGACTTTGGCTTTTGAGCGCGCGGCAGCGGCTTCGCAGGGCGTGTTGTCGGCGTTCAGCACCAGGCAGTCCTCGGCGGTCTGCGCGGCAAAGATGCGTTCCTTGATGCGGACGTAGTTTTCAAAGCTGCCGTGACGGTCCAGATGGTCGGGGGTGATGTTGAGAATCACCGCAATGGAGGGATGGAATTGCTCGGTGGTTTCAAGCTGGAAGCTGGAGACCTCCAGGACCGACCAGCTTTCGTTGGTGCTGGAATCGATCAGGGAGACGACCGGGACGCCGATGTTGCCGCCCACCAGCGTGGGCAGACCGCCAGCGGCAAGGATTTCGCCCAGCAGCGTGGTGGTGGTGGTCTTGCCGTTGGAGCCGGTGACAGCCAGGATCTTGCCCTTGAGGAAGCGGCCTGCCAGTTCCAACTCGCCGATGACCGGCAAACCAAAGCTCTTCACTTGTGCCAGCTCGGGAGTGTCCATCGGCACGCCGGGACTGACGACAATCAGGTCCTGACGGCGGAAGGTGAGCAGGCCGTGGCCGCCGGTCTCGACCATGATGCCCTGTTCGATCAGAGCGGGAATTTCTTTGGCCAATTGATCGGCCGAGCGCACGTCGGAGACCGTGACCTGGGCGCCTTGCCTGCGCAGAAACAACGCCGCCGCCAGGCCGGATTTTCCCAGTCCCACGACCAGGACTTTTTTGTTTTTCAGATCCATCATACGAACTACCTCAAAATCTGTTTTGAAAGGGCACGACTTCAGTCGTGCCGAAAGATTACAAAAATCAATGATCGGGCTTTAGCCCCTGAGGGAAGTCTCTTTTCATCATTGCATTCCCTTAGTTCCATGTCCAAAAATCTGGTCCTGGATCATCCATTTTTCTCACCCTCCGGACATATGCCACCGGCCAGGTGTTTCACTTAGCCGCAATTTTCTTAGAACTCCGCCTTCGGAATCCATTCAGAAAGATTTTGCTCCCAATTAGGAAAGACATGAGCGAAACCACTATGTCAATCCAAGAATGCTTATCGTAAGCTATACATAAGAGGGCCAATCCCACAATCATAAAGGCGACGCCGAATATCCAAGCGGCCATTCGTTGAACAAGTGGTGCATCGGGATTTCCTCGCCACAGAAATTCATCGACTCCACGGCTATTAATGAGATGCCCAGGCCATACTGTATTTTGTTGTCTGGCTTCAATCTGTCTGATGAATTTCTTGTGATCCGAGTTTTTTGTCTCAATCCTCATTTTCTTTCCTCAGTTTGTTCGACAATTCCCCTCGGCGGCTAAAGCCGAAGCTGTTTTGTGGTCTTTGGTGGCACGACTGAAGTCGTGCCCTTTCAAAACACCAGCTTGAGCAAAAGTCCCTGAAATCATTGTGCGCCGAATGAAGCCGGTTTAACGCAATTTCAGGGTGGTGAGTGCAAACAATGCAAACACCAGGGCGCCGATCCAGAAGCGAACGATGGTTTTCGATTCGCTCCAGCCCACTTGTTCGAAGTGGTGATGCAGGGGAGCCATCTTGAAGATTCTCTTCTTGTTACGCAGCTTGTAACTGCCCACCTGCAGGATGACGGAGACCGCTTCGAGGACGAAGATGCCGCCGATGAAAGGCAGCAGCAGCTCCTGGCGGATGATGATGGCGACCGTGCCGATGGCCCCGCCCAGAGCCAGCGAACCCACGTCGCCCATGAA
>PMGP01000378.1:0-20443 GCA_003156235.1 Acidobacteriaceae bacterium | reverse complement strand
ATGATGGTGCAGCCGATGGCCAACCCGTCCAGCCCATCGGTCAGGTTGACGGCATTCGACGAACCGATCAACACAAAGATGACAAAAGCGATAAAGGGCAGGAAGGCCAGGAGGCCAAGGTGGGGAATGGTGCTGGGCCACGCGTGCCACATCAGGTCAGGACGCCAGCTCTTGATAAACGGCACAGTCAATTGAGTGGAAAAGAGCTTGAATTGATCCAGAATCACCAGAGAAACCGCCACCGTTGCCCCGGCGAGACCCTGCCAGAGCAGCTTGGCGCGCGCTGTCAGGCCCAGGCTTCGCTTCTGGATGACCTTGATGTAGTCGTCGGCGAAGCCAATCGCTCCAAAAGTCAGTGTGGAAAAGACGGCAATCCAGACGAAGGGGTTGGCGGGATCGCTCCAGAGCACCGTGGGCAGCAAAATCGCAATCCCGATGAGCACGCCGCCCATGGTGGGAGTGCCGGTCTTCTTCAGGTGCGACTTTGGCCCGTCGTCGCGGACAAACTGGCCGATCTGAAACTTGCGCAGCTTCTGAATCACCCATGGACCGATGAACAACGCGATCAGCAGCGCCGTGAGCGAGGCAAAGGCGGTGCGGAAGGTGAGGTAGCGGAAGACGCGAAACGGGTGAAAGAACGGAAAGAGCTTTTCGTAAAGCAGCCAGTAAAGCAAAGGGCCTCCAGTGCCGGCGTGAGACTGGTTTCAGCTTGATTTTACTAGGCCGGGGAGCATCATGGCTGTGGAAGACAAGCGGATTTAACTGGACTCTGATTACTGTGTCACTGCCTCGATTGCCCGTTCCAGGTGCACGCCTCGGGAGCCTTTGACCAGCACGACATCGCCTTTGCGCAGATGCAGCTTGAGCCAGCGGCCAGCGGCCTCGGCATCGGGCAGAAACAGTGCTGCGACACCGCCCTTGCAGGCGGCTGCGGCCAGGTGTTCGGCGTTGCCCTGAACGCCAACGACCAGGTCAAGTCCGGCCTCGGCTGCGGCGCGGCCAGCTTCGGAGTGGAGCGCGGGACCGTGCTCGCCCATCTCCAGCATCTCTCCGGCCACCAGAATCCGGCGCTTGGCGGCCCGCGCGGCCAGAGTGCGGATCATGGAGCGAAGCGCCTCGGGGTTGGAGTTATAGCAGTCGTTCAAGATCGTCGCGCCGTTGATCTGGATCACTTCGCCGCGCTTGTCGCCGGCCTTAAGAGTTTCCAGCGCGGCCACCGCCGCATCCAACTCGACCCCCGCTTCGAGCGCGACCGCCAGACCGGCCAGGGCATTCATTGCATTGTGCGCGCCCAGCAGGTTAAGCGTGAGTTTCCCCTCGCTATCCCCAGCGCGAAAGCGAACGTGCAGACCGGCCAGATCCTCAGTCACTTCGAGAAGCCGCGGATTGGCGCAGGGACCAGCTCCAAAATAAACCGCGCGGCCGTGAAAATCGCGTCCAAATTGCGAGACGTAGGGATCATCGGAGTTGAGAAAGACAACGCCGTTGTCCGGGAGCGCGTCTACCAACTCGAATTTCGCGCGGGCGATGCCGGCCTGCCCGTCGGCAAAGTTCTCAATGTGCGCCGTGCCGACGTTGGTGACCAGGCCCCAGTCGGGCGCGGCTATCAGCGCCAGGGCGGCGATCTCGCCGGGGTGGTTCATGCCCATCTCGATGACCGCGAACTCGTGCTCCGGTTCGAGGCGCAATAGTTGCAGCGGCAGGCCAAAGCCATTGTTGAGATTGCCCCTGGACTTGATGACATTGAACTTTGCGCCCAATGCAGCGGCAATCGCGTCCTTGGTGGTCGTTTTTCCGGCCGAGCCGGTGACAGCCACCACGCGCTTGCCCCACTGGCGGCGAACGTGCGCGGCCAGAGCCTGGAGGGCGAGGAGCGGATCTTCGGTGATGAGCAGCGGTGCAAACAGAGCGGCATCCGGCAGGGTGGCGACCCGCGCGCGCGAAACCACCGCGGCGACGGCGCCGCGATCGATTGCGGCGGCAACAAAGTCGTGGCCATCGTGCCGCTCGCCGCGCACGGCGAAGAACAGCTCGCCCGCAGCCACGGTACGCGAATCAATCGAGTAGCCGCACGCCGTCAGCGCTCCCGGATTCGCCACGCTGGCCGGCGACTCCAGCACCGCGCTCGCGCCGATGGCCGCTTCTGCAAGTGTGAGCTTCATCCGATTCCACCATAGCCCATTTCGCCGAGCGCCGAAAGAGCAATTTCTACATCGTCAAAAGGAATCGTGGTAAAACCGAGAATCTGCTCCTTCTCGTGGCCCTTGCCGGCGAGCAGAACCACGTCGCCGGACTTGGCCTCCCGAAGCGCCAGGCGAATGGCGGCGGCGCGGTCCGGCTCGACGATGTAACGGACTGGAGTGGCCTTGAGGCCGGGCTCAATCTCGGCCAGAATCGCCAGCGGCTCCTCGGTGCGGGGATTGTCGCTGGTGGCCACCACAAAGTCGCTTCCCTGCCCCGCGGCCTGCCCCATCTTCGGCCGCTTGGTGCGATCACGGTCGCCGCCGCAGCCAAACATCGTAATCACGCGGCCGCCGGTTTGCGCCGTCATCTGGCGGGCCAGCGCCGTCAAATTGAGCAACGCATCGTCGGTATGGGCATAGTCCACGATCACCGTGAAGGGCTGGCCTGCATCGACGGATTGAAAGCGGCCGGGAACGGGCTGAAGGCGGGGAATGAACGTGACCAGATCGGCAAACGGCACACCGCGCGCGTGGGCCGCGGTAAAGGCAGCCAGCAGGTTGAGAATGTTCACCTCTCCGGCCAGCCGCGATGTAACTTTGGCCGCGCCTGCCGGGGTTTCCAGTTCTAGCACTGCGCCCGACGGCGTAAGCGTGTAAGAAGCGGCGCGCCAGTCACCCTGGCCAATTCCGTAGGTCCGGACTTCGGAGCCGGCCTTCGCGGCTGCGGCAGCCAGTTCGTGAGCGCGGGGGTCATGCGCATTGATCACGGCGACGCGCGGAGCCGGATAAGCCGTGCCGTCAAAGAGCAGCCGCTTGGCAGCGAAATACTTCTCCATTGTCTGGTGATAATCCAGATGGTCGCGGGTGAGGTTGGTGAAGACGGCCACGTCAAAATTCAACCCTGTCGCCCGGCCCTGGTCGAGGCCATGGCTGGAAACTTCGGTGACCAGCTCAGTGGCGCCGCGATGAACCCCCTCGGCCATCAACTCAAACAAATCTCGTGACTCGGGGGTGGTGTGGACGGAAGGGCGCACTTCGCCGGCCACGTGGTACTCGATGGTGCCGATGAGTACGGTCTTGCGCGCAGCAGCATTCAGCAGCGCCTCGATCAAAAACGCCGTCGTGGTCTTGCCATTCGTGCCGGTGATTCCCGTGGCCGCGAGTTTGCGCTCCGGGTGGCCGAAAAACGCCGCTGAAGCCTGGGCCAGCGCTCGCCGGCCATGCTCGACTTCCAGTAAAGGCAGGCCCGGAGCGAAGACCAGCAGATGGTCGAACGTGGGAGCAGAGTCAGTGATGATCCCCAACGCTCCGGCCGCACGAGCCTTCTCGACGTAGCGATTGCCGTCGGTCGAGCCGCCCTTCATGGCCACAAAAACCGCGCCGGGCCGCACCTTGCGTGAGTCGTACTCGACGCCCGTCACCGGCTGGCTGGAGTCTCCGCCCGCGTCAACCGCCGTTACTTCCGCAATCAGTTCATTCCAGTTCATCACGGATTCCATTGTAGATGCACGGGCAAGGCACCTGCATTACAATCGGTACGTCCATCACCGCAGCAAGCGGCTCTGACGAAACAGCATCTTGCTTTGTTGTGGAAGCAGACAACTGTGCATCGCGGCGGTGCCGGAGACAAGCGCCGGCAATCATTCCATATCTCATGCGGTCTTCGAGTTTCCTATCTTTGCTCCGTCGCGCGCCATTTATTGTGAGCAATTATTGCTATGCTACAATTTTCCACGTACCTATTTTCAGCAGAATTCCAATTTTTGGTGAAGTTGACAGCGCATGACTAACTCCGGAACATCCGAGCGATCATACCGTTCTGACATAGATGGAATTCGGGCCATCGCCGTAACGAGCGTCGTGCTCTATCACGCAGGCGCGCCTATGATTTCCGGAGGCTATTCCGGCGTCGATATCTTCTTTGTCATCTCTGGCTACCTGATCGGCGGGCATATCTTCTCCGAGTTGCGCTCTGGAACCTTCAGCTTCCTGGGCTTCTATCGGCGGCGCGCCAAACGGATTCTTCCGGCATTCTATGTCGTACTTGCCTTCACCATTCTGGCAAGCTTTTTCTTTCTCTCTCCTTTTGAAAATCATCTTTTCGCACTTTCCGCCGTCTCGGCGTCGCTGTCCGTCTCCAATATCTTCTTCCTTCGCTATTTGCACGACTACTTCAATGCTGGAACAAGTTATCATCCTTTGTTGATGACTTGGTCTCTGGGCGTGGAGGAGCAGTTCTACGCCGTTATTCCTCTGCTGATGGTTCTTCTTTCCCGCATCCGGCGAAGCTTGTTGCTACCGGCAATTCTAGCGGTCTGCATCCTATCTTTTCTTCTGGCATGGCAGCAGGTTTCATTACACCCGTCGGACGCTTTTTACCTGCTGCCCGAGCGCGCATGGGAACTCGGTATCGGGGTTGCGCTGGCCGTTATGGAGCAGACACGAAGAACCCTTTCTCTGCCCGCGCCGCTCGCCCATCTTCTCGGCACGACGGGTTTTATCCTGATGTTATTCCCTATTTTCCTTCTCAATGCGAACATGCCATTTCCCGGACCGGCGGCGTTGCCGTCGGTGTTGGGAACGGCTATGGTGATTGCGTTTCCCGATAGCTGGATCAACCGGCGTTTGCTTTCGCTTCCGTTATTGGTTTTCATCGGCAGAATATCCTACTCCTGGTATCTGTGGCATTGGCCGCTGCTCTGCTATCTGCGCATTGCCTCCTGGGACCACGTGCCTGCCTATGCCGCGTTGACAGCAGTCGTGTGTTCGCTGGCTGCTGCGATTCTGTCCTACTACTTCATTGAGCAGCCCTTCCGCCGCTCGCGATGCACCCCCGGCCCGCTGCTCCTTCGCTACGCCGTGGCCAGCGCATGTATGCTGGCGCTGTGCAGCGCGATTTGGGTAAGTTCGAAGATTCCCCATTTTCCACAAATGTTTCCACTTTTGGCCAAGACAGACCACGATATCTGGTCGCCGCAAAGCTCGTTTTGCATGCCAGAGGGGTACCAGCTGAATCTTTCGCGCGCCTGTTACAACCCCTCGGAGACGCGGCCATCGGTGGCGCTCTGGGGAGACAGTCACTCGGCGGCGCTGGCGCCAGGACTACGATCCATTGCCGAGGAGCATGGGTATGGGTTTGTCCAGGTCTCACACAGCCTATGCGCGCCTTTGTCCGGCGCCGCCCCCTACGATCCCCAGACACCGTTGGATGCTCGCCAGTGCATCCAGTTCAACCGCCAGGCCCTGGAGTTGCTTTGCAACGATGCTCACGTGCGCATGGTCTTCCTTGTTGGCATGTGGTCGCTCAATGCCAAGGAGGGCTGGGTCTATTCCGGTTCCGCGCATGATCGGGAGATACTCGCCCCGGATGCGGCCAACGCCCTTTTCAGGCGGTCGTTGACGGCTACCATCCAGAGCCTTCACGCGGCCGGCAAGCAAGTTGTCGTCATGGGCGATGTGCCCTTCTTTTCCGTTGATCCTCTGATGAAATTCAGAACTTCTCATATACCCGCCCGCCACGCCCTCTCAATGTGGATGCACTCCGATGTCGCGATAGATACAGGCATCGGTGATTCCCGCAATGAGGAGCAGACCGCAATCATAAATACTCAGTTGAGAAATGTGATTGATGGCTTTGAAGGCGTATCGTTGATCGATCTGCGCTCCAAGTTCTGTCACGATGGCAACGAATGTATTTACCGGATCGGAGATCAGATGCTCTTTCGCGATCCGAACCATCTTACTCCGCTTGGCGCCCGCTACGCTCTGAGCGATTACAAACTGCCCGACGCCGGCGCACTCTAGGTAATCGACGCTCCTGTGATCGGACGACCCGCACGAGCCTTCTCGACGTAGCGATTGCCGTCGGTCGAGCCGCCCTTCATGGCCACAAAAACCGCGCCGGGCCGCACCTTGCGTGAGTCGTACTCGACGCCCGTCACCGGCTGGCTGGAGTCTCCGCCCGCGTCAACCGCCGTTACTTCCGCAATCAGTTCATTCCAGTTCATCTTGATGCTAATTGTAGTTTGTCCTGCTTGAATCGACTGGAATCAGATGTAAGATGCTTGCATGGGTGAAGAAAGAAAATCCATATACGGTGAACTACAGCACAAATTGCCTGTGTGGTTACCGGTCGGCGACTTCGTACGAGCTTATGCAAAAGCGTATCTGGAAGCGGATGTAGAAACAATCAAGAAATTGCAGGAACTCCTGCTTAACGATAAGGAACTCCTGCTCGGCAATGCCTCGGGCTCCAGTGAGCCGGACGCGCTGGTCGGCACGCCGGTCAAGCCGCGACCCTATTTGAATTCTGGGGCAATTGCCCTTCCTGAGCCAGACAATTCTGACCTTGAATGTCTTTAGATTTGTTAGCGAATTCAAGTGAACTTCGATGTAAACCGATTGTTGATATATTTCCAGTTCATCACGGTTTCCATTGTAGTTTGTTGGAGGGCTGTAGATTTCACGGGTACTTTTCAACAAACTCGGCGACTCCGTCCAGAAACGACCGGCATCCTTCCGGGCCGCCTTCATTTTCGGTGAGAAGAAGCGCGGATAATGCGGCTTTCATTTCCTCGTACTGCGAAGAAGCCTCGCTTTCGATGCTGAAAAAACGAGTATGCATCATGCATCCATAGATTCCGCAGGTGATGGCGAAGGGCGCGGTCTTGGTGTCGCACTCCAGGGTGATTCGCGCCTCCAGCGGATGCTCTTCATCTCGCATGATTACGCCACTCTCAGACCCTTTCTGGCCAAGAGTGGCGCCTTTGTCGTACGGGTACCACGAGATTTCCGCCATGTTCAACCGTCCTTACCGCCCGCAACGAACAACAATCTTTGTTCCCGGCGCAACCATCGTGCCCGGAGCGGGCGCTTGTTCGCGGACGGCCCCATTCCCGGTGATTTGCACTTCCAGTCCGGCGGCGGCGGCCTGCTCGATGACCTTGCGCACGGGCAGGCCAATGAGGGAAGGTACACGTAAAGTTTTTTCGCTTGCGACGATGACGGTAGATGAGTTCGGCTGCGACGCGACTGACGGATGCGCTGCGACGGGCTGGAGTGGAATCACATTACCGTGCGCCGCATTTGCAACTGCGTTCGAAGGCTGAGCGCCGGGTGCCGGCTGACTGGAGGTCGCAGTCTGGTTGGGAAGTGCGCGCAGTGGATCGTCACTGGGCAGGTCGTTGGCCGCGGCGAAGAGTGCGCTGATGTTCGCAGTCTGCGCATGAGCGTCATCTTCCCGCACCTGCAAATCTGCTTTGGATAATGCGCGATGCTGGCGCAGATCGATGTCGTGGGGCACGGCGAGATATTCGAGCACTTGTTGCGCCACCTCGGCAAAGACCGGCGCGGAGACAGCGGCGCCATAGTAATCACCCTTGGGCGAATCGATAATCACGGCCACGGCGATCACTGGATTATTGACCGGCGCGATGCCGGCAAACGAAGCGATATGCATGGTCTTGGAGTAGAGGTGGGTGACCGGATCGATCTTTTGCGCAGTGCCGGTTTTCCCTCCAGATGAATAGCCGTTGAGCTGCGCCTGCTTGCCGGTGCCGTAAAGCACAACGCCCTCCATCATCTTGCGCATCTGAGCGGCAGTCATGGTGGAGAGAACGCGGTGTGCTCCGGGAGGCAGCGGATCAGGCAGCTCACCGCCCGGCTTGAAAGGCATCGGCGTCACCTGCGGTGAGGCCAGCGGCGCCTTCGGCGCGGATCCCGTGTTCACGCCGGATGCAGGCTGGCCATTTGCCGGTGCATCCATCTGCCCCGGCATCAACACGCGCGGCGGCAGGTAGACGCCGCCATTGGCGATCGTCGAAACCATGGAGACAAGTTGAATTGGCGTGACGGCGATCTCCTGGCCGATGGCGATGGAGCCGATGGACGAAGGGCTCCACTTGTTCACAGCCTGGAGCAGGCCGCGGGTTTCGCCGGGCATCTCGGCGCCGGTTCGGCTGCCAAAGCCGAAGTCGCGGATGTACTGGTAGAAGCGGTCCGGGCCAACTTTCAGCGCCATTTTGATGGCGGCCACATCGCTGGACTCTTCCAGCGCTTTATGCACGGGAATCAATCCGAAATGTTCGCCCTGGTTATCGTGAATGACACGGCCCGCCAGCGTAATCTTGCCGCCCTGGCAATCTACCATGTCATCGGGCGCGGCCTGATGCTGATCGAGCGCCGCCGCGTAGGCAATTAACTTGAAGGTCGAGCCGGGCTCGTAGACGTCGCTGACCGCGTGGTTGCGCAACAGCTCCGGCGTGGCGCGTCGGAAGAGATTGGGGTTGAAGGTGGGGCGGACGGCCAGCGCCAGAATCTGGCCGGTATGCACATCCTGGACAACAACGGTGCCGCTGGCTGCCTGAGTGTGCTGCATCGCGTGGTCCAGCGCCCGCTCCGCCATGAACTGAATATTCTCGTCGATGGTCAGCACCAGGTTGCGGCCCGGCTGGGGTTCGCGCTCGCTGGAACCGAGCACGTGGCGATGCGCGTCGAGGGCCGTGTACATATGGCCGGCTACGCCGTGCAATTGCGGCTCGAACTTCTGCTCCAAGCCACCCAGGCCTTTGTCGTCCATGCCCACATAGCCCAGCACCTGCGCGGCAATCTCATTATCCGGGTAGAATCGCTGAAATTCCTTCTGTATGTAGACGCCCCTGTAGACGCTCGTGAGGCATGGGTCATTTGGAATGAATTTGTGTTGATCCGGGGCGCAAGGATCGATCAGCGCATGAATGCGGGCGGCCACCTCCGGCGTAACCCGCCGGGCGACCCATGCAAAGTTGCGCGCCGCGTCCAGGTGTGCGGCAATCTGCTCCTCGGCGGTCTGCGCGTCGTCGGGGTCGGTGTGGACAATTGCGGCCAGCGCATGGGCGGCCGCCAGCTTATCCGCGATCTCGTTGGGCACGGCGAAGATGGAGTCCACCTGCACCGTCATGGCCAGCTCGCGCAGGTTGCGGTCATAGAGCACGCCGCGGCGCGGAGCCACGTCGAAGGTGCGCTGCTGCTGCTGCCTGGCGCGCTCCTGGAATTCGCCGTGAAGCACCACTTGAAGCCAGAAGAGGCGAACGGCAATCAGAATGGCCCAGAAGAGAAAGAACAGGCAGATAAGCCCAAAACGCACCCGCTTGAGAGACATCACGCGCGGCGCGGGATTGTGATTCCAGCTGGGTCGAACGGCGGACGGCATAAACAATCGCTCCGTTGATAGCTTCTAACTACTAGAGCATTTTCATTGTTGCTGAAATGCCCCCGTGCCCCATCCTTTTCGCTTTTTTCTGCAAAAAGGGTGGGAAACGAGAATGTTGACTAACATTCGTTTGGACCCGGTTTCCATGCCGTTTTCTTGGTCTCGAAACCCTGACGCGGTTTTTCAGCTTTCACCGATGCTTCTGTGACAGTGCATGCACCTAAAATGTCGGAATGGAAATATGCCGACACGAGCCGGATAATGACAATAGGGGCAGGGCATCTTTTGCAGCCTCCTAATCGGAGACCATAAAAGCACAATTCCGCAAGCGAGCCAGACGGCCATTAAAATGTAAAAGGGAAACGGTTGAACGAACAGCTGTACTGCTTCACCCGCAAAACAGCATAGAAACCATATGAGATATCGCTTTAATATCCTTTTGCGCGCGATTTGCACATTAGAGAAGAATTCGTTGGCCGCACTTGACATGTTCTACCCTCTAGAAGCGCTGCTGCAGATGATTAAACCCGTCCACTATCGATACACTATCTCTGAAAATGCTCTAGCCTCTGGTTTCTCGTTCGCACAGGAAGGCTGGCAGCTAGAGGCTAGAAGCTAGTAGCTGTTCTTGGAGGAACGGCTTGCGCAAGGGTAGGAGCAGAAGCGTCAACAGCCCCCGCGGGATGAACCACCTGGCCTGGCTGCGGTTCGGCAAGGCCCAACTCGCGAGCCATTTTGTCGATCCGGCCCGGCTCGGTGAGCTGCGCTTCCGTCAGGTGCAATTCGCGATTCTGCTCGCGAAGCTGCTCGCGCAATAGCTTGTCCGACTCTATCTGATAGCCGCTCATGCGCACACTCAAGTGTTGCAACCCATAAAGCATGGTCAGCGAAAACAGAATGGTAATGGCTGCGGCAAACAGGCGAATCTGACGAGGACGCGCCGGATCGGGAGTCTTGATCAAACGGCTATTGTCAAAGCTTTTGGGAAAGGCGAACTCCGGCGTGCGCAGGCACCGCCTCTGCTCAGCTTGCAGGGCCAGCAACTCGGCATTGCGCTCATCAATCCGCGCGCTCCAGCTCTTGCCCGATTCGAAATATGTTGTTGTGCATGCCGNNCCGCGCGTCTCGCCGGGCAGTTCAATGCCCGATCGCGAACCGAACCCAAACGCCCGTATGTACTGGTAGAAGTGATCGGGGCCAACCTTCAGCGCCAGCTTTACCGCGGCCACATCACTCGACTCTTCCAGCGCCCTGTGGACGGGAACCACGCCCATGTGCTCGCCCTGGTTGTCGTGAATCACACGGCCCGCCAGCATGATCTTGCCCCCCTGGCAATCGATCATGTCGTCAGGCTCGGCCACGTGCTGGTCCAGCGCGGTCGCATACGTCACCAGCTTGAATGTCGAGCCCGGTTCGTACACGTCGCTCACCGCATGGTCGCGTAACAGCTCTGGCGACGTGTGGCGATAGTTGTTGGGGTTGAACGCAGGCCGAATCGCAAGCGCAAGAATCTGCCCGGTGTGCACGTCCTGGATCACAACCGTTCCGTTAAGCGCCTGCGTCTTCTCCATCGCGCGGTCGAGAGCCTTTTCAGCCAGGAACTGGATATTCTCGTCGATCGTCAGCACCAGGTTGCGGCCCGGCTCAGGATCGTGCTCGCTTGACCCCATCACCTTGCGCCGCGCATCCATTGCGGCGTACATCTCGCCCGGCTCACCGTGCAGCTCGTAGTCAAACTTCTCCTCAAGTCCGCCCAGTCCATTGTCATCCGAGCCCACAAAGCCCAACACCTGCGCCGCAATCAGGTTATCAGGATAAAAGCGCTGAAATTCCTTCTGAAAGTAAATCCCCTTCATGTTCAAGTTGCGTACCGCTGTCGCCACATCCGGCGTCACGCGCCGTGCAATCCATGCGAAGTTGTGGCCTGTGTTGAGCCGCTCGGCAATCTCACTCTCGCTGTTGCGCCCATCGTCAGCATCGGTGTGGACCAGCCCGGCAAGCGTTTGCGCAGCGGCCGCTTTGTTCTCGATCTCCGATGGATCGGCATAAATCGAATCCACCTGCACGGTCATCGCCAGCTCGCGCAGGTTGCGGTCGTAAAGCACGCCCCGCCGCGGAGCCACTTCAAAGGTGCGCTGCTGCTCCTTCTCCGCACGCTCCAGGTATTCCTTGTGGTCCACAATCTGCAGAAGGAACAACCGCCCAGCGATCACGCACGCCCACACCAGAAAAAAAAGACAGATAATCCAGAAGCGCTTCCGGCTCAGTGGAACGACGCGGGGAGGATCGGTGCGGTTGCGAGTGGCTCGGACGGCTGCAGGCATTCAGGTTCCCGGTTCCAGCTTTCAGCCTTTGAAGAGAAAAAACGGCCGCCCGGTGTTCCTGAGCAATCTTGTTGTACGGGCGGCCGCAAAGGATCTATCGTTCACACGTCAATGCACAAAGCTGAAAACTGAACGCCGCTTGTCACTGCGCCGGTGGCGCCGACGGAGGCGTCATCTGCGCCAACACAGGCGTCGATGCGTCGGCGTTTCCGCTGGCGTGAACCACTTGTCCCGGCTGCGGCGCGGCCAGTCCGAGCTGGCGGGCCATCATGTCGATGCGTCCGGGCTGAGTAAGCTCGGCCTGCGACAAACGCAATTGCCGGTTCTCTTCGCGCAGCTGGTTCAGCGTTTGCTTCTCTGACTCCACGCGGTAACTGTTCTCGATGGCGTAGAAGTGCTGCAGGCCGTAGATCATCACCAGCGAAAACAGCACGGCAATTGCCCCAGAAAAAATCCGCATCTCGCGAACACGCGCCAGGTCAGGCGCCTTCACAAGCCGCGAGTTGTCGATGTGGCGTGCGAAATGGAACTCGGGCGTGCGCATGCGGCGTCGCAACTGGGCCTGCTTTGCCAGCAGCTCGGCGTTGTGTTCCGTCACCCGCGCGCTCCAGCCGCGGCCGGCCTCAAAATATGTTGTTGTGCATGCCGCCATGGTTGCCTCCACAGGGGTCAGAGATCAGGGGTCAGGGATCAGGGGCCAGTTTCAGGCGCATCTCGCCTCATAAATCCTGCCTTCCACCTCTAATTCCGACCCCGTGATTCCGAACCTTTGTTGCTCGTTCTCTGTTCCTTATTCCCTGACCCTTGATCTCTGACCCCTGACCCCTGTCTTTCCGCCGCCCTCAGCTTTGCGCTGCGCGAGCGCGGATTACGCTCTAACTCGTCTTCGCCAGCTATAACTGGCTTCTTAGTGAGAATCTCCCAGATTCCCCGCCGCGCGCCTTCGCGCAGGCTGTCTTTGGCTATGCGATCTTCCAGCGAATGAAAGCTGATAACAACCAGTCTCGCGGAGGGCTTGAGCAACATAGGTGCGGCCTCCAGCAGAGCACAAATCTCATCTAACTCGCGATTAACATAGATACGAAGAGCCTGGAAAGTTCTAGTCGCAGGATGAATCTTTTCATGCTTTGTGATATGTGCGGCCGATGTTACAATACGTGCTAACTGCCCCGTGGTTGTTATCGGCCGCCCATGTACAACGGCTCTGGCGATTCTCCGCGACCTCCTTTCTTCTCCGTATTTGTAAATGAGGTCCGCTAACTCACTTTCATTGGCCTCGTTTACAACTTGTGCGGCGGTTAGTTCAGACCTTTGATTGTGTCTCATATCAAGTGGTCCATCCGCCATAAAACTAAAACCTCGCCGCGCCTCGTCCAGTTGCAGGCTGCTCACTCCAAAATCCGCTATCAAGCCGTCTACCGAAGCCGGCGGCAAATGACTTGCTATCGAGCTGTACGCCTCGTCGACCAAGGTAACTCGCGGTGCATCACCGCCTAACTCCCCGCAAACCTGGTCTAACTTCGCTTTGGCCAGCTCCATAGCTTCAGCGTCCCATTCAAAGCCGATCAGATGACCTTCAGCTCCCAGCAACCGGACAATCCCGGATGCGTGGCCAGCCAGGCCCAAGGTGCAATCCACCACCGTGGACCCCGGGCGTACCCGAAGAAGATCCATCGTTTCCTCAAAGAGCACTGGCGCATGTCTTGGGTTCGATGGATTCATGCGCTCCCCCCTCAGAGGGGTCATCCCTGTACATTGCGCGGCTTGAGAATCGGCGATAACGTCCGACGATCCTCGGTTGTCAACGCATTAACCTTCAAACTCTCTTCAAGATTCTTGAGGTTGTGAACTTCCAGGTGATTCATCTTGCCGCGAACCGCAACTTCCGCATCCAGACTGGCTGTTCCGCGCAAAATCTGCGGCAGTTGCACCCGAGCCTGTTTGTCCATTTCCACTTGCTGGCCGTAATAACTGGTCTGGTCCAGATATTTTTCCGCGGCATCGTCCGTGGCGCTTAATTCAGCCAGAAGCGCTTCCTGCTTTTCCCACTCCAGCAATGGCCAAATCTGCGCGCTCAGGCCATCCATTGAGGTGATATAGAACTGCGTAACTTGCGCATCATCCACAATTTTCTTGAACGGGCCGGGGAGCTTAAGCCTCCCGCCGTCTTCGACCTTTGCCGGATGATTACCACGAAACGCTTCCATACCTGTCAACCTCTTCCGTATCTCCCGCCATGGCCTGTGCCTTGTCACTGCCAGCCTGTTCTGGTTTGCAAGGCTGGTTCTCTCTGCCGATAAGTCACCCAAAAACTGTTTGAAAAGGAGAAAAGGCGATTAGACTTGCACAAAGGCCGGATCAGCAGTACTGCTCCTCCGAACTCCTCAAGACTCCTCCTGACTCCTTTTTACTCCGTTTAACTCCATAGACGGAATATTACCGTGCTTTGAGGCGCACGTCGAGAGAAAAATCGATGAAATGTGAAAATAAATATGCTGGAAGGTTGGCCAACGAGAAGGCAATTGCGGGATATACAACTAATAGGTTAAAGAACCTCAGCTACCGCAATATGTAGTAGTTATCGCTTTGGGTCAGGCGATTGACAGAAGCTGCGGCCTGTGATAGAGAACAAAAAGCGAAAGTCGGAGTCCTCTCCTGCTTTTGTCCTTAAATATGCGCTGCTACGAATCCTGCCGGTTGCATCTTGCTATGTGTATGCGCTTGGCCCGTGCCGTCACCAGTCTGAAAAGATACAAGAACACCAATACGTTCACCGTCAGCAGGCTGACGCGGATCAGCGTGAGCTTGCGGAAGATCTCAAAAAGCTCCCAGGGCAGGAAAGACGCGGTGATGCCCAGGGTGAGGTACTCGGCCCAGGTTTTTTCCAGATACAGGCCGATTCCCTCCACCAGGTCGAGGCCGGCGTAGATGAAGAAGACCTCATAGATCCGCTTCAGAAGCCGTTCATCGAGGATGGAGGACTTGATCAGGAGGAAGTTGATGAGCCTCGACTCGGGACTGAAGCGCAGGTGGTAGGCCAGCTTCTCCAGTACATCGCCAATGTCTTTATGCAGCAGCCGGAAGGCGCCGACGCCCATGGCAAAAAAGAGCAGGACCTCACCCAGCTTGAAAGCAGAGATGAGGAGTAGACCCGGATTGTGCCGCTGGAGCGGGGGTGAGAGCCGGGATGGAGAGTCGGTCATGGCCGTGGCATAAATCTGAGCAACACTCCTGCCTGTCTCTACGTTAACCGATGCGCAGCGGTTCTGCATGCATTGCCTCCGCAGGAACACTGATTGAATCGGCACATTCCCCTCTGACAATCAGCGTTAATTCACTGAATTCGTTAGTCGCGCGATGATTTTGGCGTATTGATTGAGATTGAGTAGGCGGAGGAAGCGAGTCTCGTGGTTTATTGTAAATAGGAAGAAACAAGCGTGGACCNNAGTTTCATGCACCGCGGGTCGGTAACGCCGGTGTGGGACTAAAAAAGGACTGATCAACCGAATTAAGCATTTTAGACAAGAATAAATTTATCGAAAATTCTCACTTTTTCAGATTCAGCAGTGCATTGCGGTCGATCACATTGCCGTCCATGATGATGCCGGAGATGCGGCGGACGTTCCAGATGTTCTGCGTGGGGTCGCCGTCGACGACCAGAATATCGGCGCGGCGGCCCGATGCGATCTGGCCCAGCTCATTCCAATTGAACTGGAGGCTGTAATTGTTGGTGGCGGCGGCCAGCGCCTCGCGTGGCGAAAGTCCCAGGCGAACCAGCAGTTCCAGCTCGGTGTGCATGGAAATGCCGGGCAAGGAACCCTGGACCGGCGCTCCGGAGGCAGCCAGGTAGTGCGGATAGGCGGAGAAAAGAGTCTCGTTGATGTGCCACAGCCGCAGGGCCGACTGGTCAGCCTTCTTGCGCAGGCCTTCTTCCAGGTAGCGTTGCCCCATCGCCGGCAAATGCCGGGTCCAGGGCGAGAGCGGATAGTCCATCTCTCCTGATTCGCGATTGGTGGGATCGTATACGCGGGCCGGGTCGAGCAGGACCGCGGCCGGCTCCTTCCACAGGTTGCGGTGCTCCGGCAACTGCGCATAATAGAGGCTGAAGGTGGGCATGAGCGCGGCGTGATGGGTAGACAGGAAATGGGCGTAATCGCGCAGGTGCGGGTCTGTGGGGGTCACGCGCTCGGTGTAGTCGTAGGCCGTGGTTGCGGCCGGGCCTTCGGGATCTTCCACCAGCGGCCGCTGCAACTCGTCGGGGATAACGCTCAACTCGTAGCGGCCCATGTGGACGAGCACATCCACGCCGGCCTCGACGCCCACATCATAGGGGGTGGCAACGAACTCGCCGTAAGTGGCCATGCCCATCTGATGGGCGTGAGCGATGATCCACTGGGCGTTGGCGGCGGTAATGTTGTGGCCCAGCCAAAGGGCGCGCGTTCCCAGCCGGGAAGTGCTGGTGAGCTGGTGGAGGGAGTCTTCGGGGCTCAGTTCGGCCCGATGGCCGTTCTCGCGAAGCTTGAGAGCCCACTCCGGGCGCTTGGCCAACAGGCTCCAGTTGTCGGTTGAGCCTATTGAGTCCATCAGGTAAAGGTGAGGGCTGGGCGAGGAGGAAAAATCTACGACGCCGCGGCGGACGTCGCTGACGGCGACCACGGTGGTGACGCCCATATAGAGGTAAGCGTTGGCTTGGCCCTGCGAGTTCATGCCGGCAAAGCCGTCAATGAGACCGGGAATAAGAAACTTGCCGGTGCAGTCGATGACCCGCGCGCCTTTGGGGATGGAGACGGCCATGCGCGAGCCGACATCCGTGATGCGTCCGTCGCGAACAATGACGATGGCGTCCGGCAGGTCTTTCGCCGATCCGCCCCATTCCGTCACGTCCACCACCGTGCCGCCGGTCAGCACCAGCGGAACCGAGGACGGATTCCTGGACGCAAACGGGGCTTGCGGCCAGGCTAACTGCGCGGCCAGCACCAATCCAACAGCGCCCAGCAATAGGTGTCCGGAATATCTCATAGGAAAAGCGGTCTTTGTAGGATTGTCGCACAACGGCGCGAAGGCGCGGCGCCAACGCAGCACTCCGCCCCGGACAGGGGCATCTGCATTGCGGCGGCTAAGAATCGGCACGGACTTTTCAGGCTGCGACATAACTCCTTCCAGGCAGAAGTTCACTTGCTATGAAAGGGCTATTGATCCGGCCCTCAAATAGTGTTATTGCCCTCCCACCCATTTCGCGATAAAGCCTGCGAAATGGATGGGGCACGGTGCTCGTATTTATGGGCCGGATCAATAGGTTTTAGCCTGAGCCGGTTATGGTGTACTAGCGTTCTTGCGCCGGGTAAGAATAAAGGACTTGCGGCGGTCGTTGCTGGCGTGGTCGATCTGCTTCCAGAAACCCACAAAGTAATCGATGGCGGAGATGGAGGAGACCAGCACGGTGAAGTAGATGGCGGCAATGGCGATCCACTTGACCGGCACGATGAGCACGCCGAACTTCCACTGGTACCAGCCATGAGCGAGAATGGCGGAGACCACGCAGACGATCTGGACAACCGTCTTGAGCTTGCCCAGGTCGCTGGCCTGGATGGTGAAGCCTTCTGATGAAGCAATCGAGCGCAGGCCGCTGACGAGAAACTCGCGTCCGATGATGACCACCACAATCCAGACTTTTACGACATCGGGGTTATAGGCTACCAGAGCAATCAGCGCGCCGGCCACCATGATCTTGTCGGCGATGGGGTCCAGCAACATGCCCACGGTGGTGACCTGACTGCGCTTGCGAGCCAGATAGCCGTCCAGGCCGTCAGTGATGGAGGCCAGCACGAACAGAACCGAAGCGGTAATCTCCTGCGCGCCATGCACATGAAGCCAGGGAAAGTGCGAGGTCAGAATCCACAGTAGCAGCGGGATCATGACGATCCGGCTCATCGTGATGGAGTTGGGCAGGTTCATGCGGTGGCGCCACACTGTCGAGTCTCTGGAGGCGTGGCTCCATTATCGCACTGCGGGTCGGAGTGGCATCTCGCGTCCTGATTTGCGCAGCGTGAATAAACCAAACGGGATGAGCCAATGGCCCATCCCGCTCCTCTAATTGAGGCCAACGCAAAAGCTATGCGTAGATGCCGCGCTGGCGAATCGTCTGCGCCACCCGGTCGATGGCCAGCATGTAAGCTGCAATGCGGTTGTTGACGTTGTGGGCCTCGGAATAGCGCACCACATCGTCGAAGCTGTCGCGCAGGATGCTTTCCATTCGCTCGTTGACGTCGGCTTCCTTCCAGAAGTAGCCTTGGCGGTCCTGCACCCACTCGAAGTAACTGGCTGTCACGCCGCCGGCGTTGGCCAATATGTCGGGCATGATGAAGATGCGCTTCTCCGCCAGAATGTCATCGGCCACCGCGGTGGTGGGTCCGTTGGCGCCCTCGACGACGACCTTGGCCTTGATCTGGCCGGCGTTGCGGCTGGTGATCACGTTCTCCCTGGCCGCGGGAATGAGAATCTCGCATTCAGAAACCAGCAACTCATCGCTGGGCATGGCCTCGGCGCCGCCGAATCCCAGAATAGTGTTGTTGCGGCGCTTGTAGTCCAGCAACTGATGAATGTCGATGCCCTTGGGGTTGGACAGTCCGCCCTCAAACTCGGCGATGCCCACGATCTTATAGCCGCGCTCCATCATCAGGCGGGCGGCATTGGAGCCCACGTTGCCGAAGCCCTGGATGACCACCCGGCAGCCGTCGATATTCATCTTCAGGTAGCGCATGGATTCGTCGCAGATCGCCTGCACGCCGCGCCCCGTGGCCTCGGTCCGGCCGCGCGAGCCGCCGATGTTCAACGGCTTGCCGGTCACCACGCTGGTGACAGTGTGCCCCTGGTGCATGGAGTAGGTGTCCATGATCCANNATGGTCTGCTCGTTGGTGTTCATGTCGGGTGCGGGTACGTCCTTTTCCGGCCCGATGAAGTCGATGATCTCCGAGGTATAGCGGCGGGTCATGCGCTCCAGCTCGCCCCGGCTCATTTTCTTGGGATCGCAGATGACCCCGCCCTTGGCGCCGCCAAAGGGAATGTTGACCACCGCGCACTTCCAGGTCATCCAACTGGCCAAGGCGCGCACCTCGTCCAGGTTCACATCCGGCGAGTAGCGAATGCCGCCTTTGCCCGGACCGCGGGCAATCGAGTGCTGCACCCGGAAGCCGGTGAACATCTCCATGTGGCCGTTGTCCATGGTGACGGGGAAGTGCACGATGATCTCGCGCGCTGGGGTGCGCAGCAGCTTCCACAAACCCTCTTCCAGGTTCAGTTTGCGCGCCGCAAAGTCAAATCGAGCCGCCTGGGCTTCCCAGGGATTGATTTCCTGCTCAAGGGATACCGATGCCATAGATTTCTCCAATTCCGATTGCCGGACGGTTTAGCATACGGGACACAGCCCGCAAGCGCAAACCTCTCAGAGTCTAGGTCGGCTGCGCTGCCGCGTCAAGCCCGGAAAAGCACATACGTGAAGCTCTTGGCGCGATTTCTCCATTTAAGACTGGGCACTATTTCGGGAATCGCCACGCATCCACCAATTACACTGAGGCAGTGAAGACCTCTACCCAATCCGTCCAGCCCAGCCGCAAGGAGTTCCTCGCGCTCGCTAAAGAGCACACGCTTGTTCCCGTCTGCCGTACGCTCACCGCCGACCTGGAAACGCCGGTTTCGGCCTTTCTGCGCGCCGCCTGGCCGGAGCGCGAGTGTTTCATGCTGGAGTCGGTCGAAAACGGCGAGCAGGTGGGCCGCTACACCTTCATCGGCCTGGCTCCCTTCAAGCGCATCGTGGCGCGGGGACGCGAGATCACAATCACCGAGGGCAAAAAGGTCGTCCAGATTGAGGGCGACATCTTCGCCGTGCTGCGCCGCGCCCTCAGCGGCCACAAGCCGGCACGGCTCCAGGGTTTGCCGCCGTTTACCGCCGGAGCGGTGGGCTTCTTTTCTTATGATGCAGTCCGCCAGATTGAGCGGCTGCCCGAGCTGGCCACCGACGAACTGGGAGTTCCCGACGCCTGCCTGCTCTTCTTCGACGAGGTGCTGGCCTTTGATCACGTGCGCAAGGAAATCTGGCTGGTGGTTACGGCCGACGTGACGCGCAACACGCCCGCCAACGCCTTCGACAAAGCCGTTCAGCGGCTCGACCGGCTGGAAAAGCGCCTTGCCCAGCCGCTGCCCCATCTGGCCGAACACAAAGCCAAAGGCAAGCTGGAGGTGCGGCACCGCACGTCGAAAAAAGATTTCCTCTCCGCCGTCAACCGCGCCAAGGAATACATTGCGGCGGGCGACATCTTCCAAACCGTCATTTCGCAACGCTTTGATGTGGAACCAGAGGCCGACAGCTTCCAGGTCTATCGCGCGCTGCGCACCGTGAACCCCAGCCCCTATATGTTCTTCCTGCGCTTTGCGCCCGAGGGCGCGCTAGGTGACGTGCCGGAGAAGTCGAAATTCTTCGCCAATAAGAAAAAGGGGTCGGAGACCGTGGAACTGGCGGGCTCGTCTCCGGAGCTGTTGGTGCGCGTGCATCAGGGCAAGGTAGAGTACAGGCCCATCGCCGGAACCCGCCCCCGCGGAGCCACGGAGGCCGAAGACCAGGCGCTGGCCGACGAGATGCTCTCCGACGAGAAAGAGCGCGCCGAACACGTGATGCTGGTGGACCTGGGCCGCAACGACGTGGGCCGCGTGAGCCAGTTCGGCTCGGTCAAGGTGGACCGGCTGATGTTCG
>PMGP01000088.1 GCA_003156235.1 Acidobacteriaceae bacterium | reverse complement strand
AGCAGGCGAAACGAGTTAATGATCTCTTCCCGCAAGCAGCCTTGATTATCTGCATATAGCTACCTGGATGCGTCAATTTTAATATGCGTCGGCCCTGCCACTTTAGGCGTATCTATGTGGACTGTGGGAACAAACTAGCATTGCCATAAGGTGTTTAGTTTGCGTGTATTACGTTTTTTTCAATCACTTACAGAATCTTCTGGCGGAGAGAATAGAATTCGAACTGGCGGTTCCGCAAACCATTGATTCTGTGGATGACACCACGCTAAGCCCAATCGTTTCAGTGCCTAGCCTCTGACCTGTTGCTTACTATCGCTTACAATCGCGAACTCTCAGCTACACCGGTTATGGCCGAAAATAGTAACAAGTAGTAACAGAAATCCTCGTGTAACCCATCCCCGGCGTCCTGTGACGTCCCTTTCCCTTCGCCGATACTCGGCAATAGAGGCAGTCATGCCCGAATTATACCGAAGCGTGGAGGTCTGAACGGGCTGCGGACACTTTCGCTTCAATTTCGCCTATACTGCCTCCATGCCTCCACGAGACCAAACCCACCGGGTGTACCTGTCCTTCCAGATCGGCGATGGATGGCAGTGCCAGTTTTTGGAGGCCGACCTCCAGACTCCCCTACCCAAGCGACTGCACTTTGTGTCGTCCAGCAAAATCGTTGAACTGGTTGAACGCGCCGAGGGATTCATCGACCAGGAAACCCAGCTGATGGTGGATCAGGGGGTTGAGATGGGGAGGGGGGCTGTTTCTGCAACTCACTGAGGAGCAGTACGCCAAGCTGAGGAAGCAATAAGCTTGCGTTCTATACACGGCCTGTCTGCGAGTCACCAGTCCCGTCTGCTTCCCCTTCGCGGCGATTACGCCAGCAATGGCGCCACTGCTACCGCTTCGAAGCAGCGGGTGCTCATGGTCCAGATCGAACAAGGCGTTTGATGAGCGCTACAATGGCCTATGCGAAAAGTCATTGTTATCGTGATTGCAATAGCTGTTTTGTTGCCCATCGCGCTCCTGTTGGTACGATCGGCTCCCCCTGTTGTGGACCTGCCGTCCCCTGTCTCTTCCCTGGGCCAGGCCACTCCGATAACCGTCCACGTACGCGATCCGCATGGGGTTCGCAGGCTCGCAGCATTCGTAGAGCAGAACGGCGTTCGGTATCACGTCTGGGAGACGGCTCAACCCTCCAGCGTGACAGACAGTACCTGGAACTTTACGGCGGGCGTAAAAACCACGCCGCAGCTCCAAAATGGCAAGGCAAAATTGATCCTTGAGGCTACCTCGAACGGTTTGCTTCGGAAGACGGCAAGCTGGGAACGTGAGGTAACGGTGGTGACGCAACCGCCGACTATCAGCGTAGATTCAGACCAACACTACCTTTACCTGGGCATGGCTGACCTCGCAACCTTCAATGTTTCAGGAACTTGGACCGAAGCAGGTGTGCGGGTCGGCGACCAAACATATCGCGCTTGGCCCATGCCCGGAGGCAAGCCAGGGTTCTTTTCTCTCTTTGCCTTTGCCTGGAATATGCCGTCCAACACCGTGCCCCTTGTCTATGCCTCCAATGGCGCAGGAAATGACGTGACCGGCCCATTGGTGTTTCAGTTCCCTAAAAAGGAGCAGCCGAAATACACCGTACACGACTTGCAGGTGAGCGATGCCTTCCTGCAGAAGGTAATCGGCGAGCTTGACCCGAATGGCTCGGGCGATGCGGTCGTGCGATTTGTAAAAATTAACAACGAAATGCGCCGTGCCAACAACAAGGTGCTTTCCGATCTGCGCTTCAAGACAGCAGACAAGTTCCTATGGTCACAGCCTTTCACGCGGCAGTCTCATTCCCAGGCGGAGGCGACCTTTGCAGACGTGCGGAATTATATATACCACGGGAAGAAGATCGATCAGCAGGTTCACCTCGGATATGATCTAGCCGTGACACAACATATTGGCGTGGAAGCTTCCAACGATGGCCGGGTTGTCTATGCAGCTCCGCTGGGCATCTACGGCAATTGCATCGTGGTAGATCATGGCTACGGACTACAGACGATCTACGGGCACCTAAGCCAAATCAATGTACACGAAGGTGACATGGTAAAACGCGGCCAGGTCATGGGCCATAGCGGCCAGACCGGAATGGCCGGAGGCGACCATATTCACTTTGCCATGCAACTCGATGGCACCCAGATTGACCCGAAGGAATGGTGGGACCCACACTGGATTCAGGATCACATTGCGAAGCGCGTAGACCTCCCAGGGTTTGGAAAATGAGGTAGCGGTGCTCTGGCTATTCGGCTCAGGAAACAAGTAGAGCTGCCCACGACTAAAATGGACCCGGTTACGGACTCGGACTTCTCCAATGGCGCCGAATAAAGCCGAGGATGTGAACACGCCCTCAGCATCGTGCTTGACGCCAACACCCTTCGGAATCGCGGTTGCATCTTGTGCGTATTCCGGTGAAGTAGTCGCTCGAAGGCCGATTCAGGCAACGCCCGCATTTGGAAGACTTCAGCGTGAAGATCCGTTCCGAAATGATTCAGCGAGGGTTCTGCTTACTGGTTTGAGATGTCCTTAATGCGGATGACTCATTGCGCAATCGGTACGTGCGTCAAGCTATCCTCGGGTGCGCTCGGATCCCCGGCAGCCGGTCCATGCCATACGCTTCCGCCATAGGTGGTGATGTAAATCATGGACGCGTCGTTGGGATCCATCATCACGCGGTGGCCCCACTTGAAGTTGTAGCCCCGAATGCGCGTCCAATGAAGCCCGGCGTCGGTCGAGCGGTATGCCGCCGCATCGAAACCACAGATGTAGAGCGTATCCGGCGCCTTTGGATCGATCGTCACATCATAGACGTGCTGCGACTTGCTGAAGATAGTGCGCCAGCTTTCGCCGCCGTCGGTGGAAAGCCACACCCCGCCCCCCGAGTCCACGCCGCCGGTTCGCTCCTGCCCCCAGGCGGCGAGGTAGATGCGGCGATTGTCACGCGGATCCAGCGCCAGCCCGTTCGGCCCGTTGACGCCCTCCGGCAGCTTCATCTTCGTCCAGTGCTCCGCTCCATCGACGGATTTATAGAGAGCGCCGCTTCCGCCTGTCATGCCGTAGCGGCCCTCATTGGCGCGGGCCAGAATAAGATAAAGCGCGCCGTCATTGCCGCGTACGATTCGCCAGGCAAAGGGGTTCTTTTCGCTGATGCCGTTGTTTTTCAGTTGCCAGGTTTTTCCGTTGTCCGTCGATTTATACACGCCGGCGCCAAAGCCGCAGGCGTACAGGGTGCGCTGCCCAGCCGGAGTCGTGGAATCGAGGAGCACATGCGTGAAAGCGGTTTCCCTCATGCCGGTGTTTGAAGGGCTCCAGTGCCGCCCGCCATCGGCCGAAACTCCGATGCCGCCCCGATAACTGCTCAAGGCATCTTTCTGCCGCCACATCTTCGGCCGGGGCAGATCGTGTACTCCGCTGAATGCGCCCCACATCAAACCCTTGACCTCGGGATCGAAGGCGAGCCAGTAAGTTGTGTTCCGCCAGGCATCGGGAACCCCGTTGGTGGCGGATTCCCAGGACTTGCCTCCATCATCGCTGGCAAAGGCTCCGATGTCGGTGTAGTCGATGAAAACGTGCTTCGCATCGAACGGGTCGAATTGCACGCCGTAGTTTGTGGTGACGTCGAGCCCGCGGGTAGTCCAGTGCCGGTCCGCGGTGCGTACGGAGTTGACCTGCGCCCAGGTCTTGCCTCCATCGAGCGTCCGATAGGTTCGAAACAGATCGGTGGCATAACAGATGAGGGGGTTGCCGGGAGCTACTCCCAGACTGTAAGGGGCGTCGAAAAAGATATTCTTGCTATCGTCCGTCCCGCTGCCAATGGCGCGATCTTCGATCCAGGAGGCATCAAGATTGGCGGCAGGCCGCGTCGATTCGCGGAATACGATCGACCAG
>PMGP01000140.1:3088-5467 GCA_003156235.1 Acidobacteriaceae bacterium | reverse complement strand
GATAGGAGACATTGAAGGCGGGAAGGATTCCGATGTTGCGCTGATGCTCCTGTTCTTTGATCTGCTCCTCGGCCTTTTGGTACTGGCTTTTCTTGGCGTCGGGTTGCTCTGCGGTGGTTTGCGAGCTGGAACTGCTCTGGCCCGACGTGGCGCTCGGGGCCGTCTGCGGGTTGGCCTGGCTCTGCCCTGCAGGAGCCTGCTGCGGCTGCGGAGCCTCGGGAAGCTCAGCAACAACGGCCAGTGCGGGGCTGGTTTCCTGCGCAATCGCGCACGAAGACAAGGCCGGCACACCTGCTCCAGCGAAAAGTAGAGCTGTAATCAAACAGAAACCAACGCGCATTCAATCCCCTTTTTGTGAAGCCGGCATCCGTTTGGGCGGCTCACGCAAAAAAGCGAGTCGAACCGGAGGACCACTTATAGAATAAATCACCCTGCTCCGCGCGCTTCACTCCCCGCGCGTGCTGGGCGGTAATTCATTGTCCGCAGACACTTCCAATGTGTTGCACGGAGTTTTCGGGCAAAGGATGACAGTTTTCTGTTTCGAGCATAATCAGAGCGGAGGTTGTAATCACCACTATTAAAATCTTTTCATTTGATTTTAACCATCGGGGCGATGTGGCGAGGCAATCTGATCGGGCTGGTGCAGGGGCCGAAATAGCGCGATGAACCAAATGCAGAATCAAGATTTCTCGGCAAGAGCATGAGACGCTGCCTGAATGGTGATCATCAGTGTCATTGGATTTGTGGGGGAAGCCATAAATCCCAGTTTTTCGTAAAATCGTTTCGCGTTCTCGCTGATCGCATGAACGAGAATTGCCCGAATGCCGGCGATTTCGGCGGCCTGGACAGTTCTGAGGACTGCATCCAATAAAAGAGCCGAACCGATTCCGCGCCCCCGAAAGCTGAGGTCGATAGCCAGCCGTCCAATCACCATCACCGGCACGGGGTTGGGCATATTCCGCTTCACACGGCCAGGAGCATCCCTGTGCGCCGCCGCGCCCGCGGCCAACGCATAATAGCCAACAACTTGCCGCCCGATGCAAACGACATAGGTCCGGGATGCGCCGCTTTCCTCATTGTGACGCGCCTTGCGCTTGAGCCAGTCGTCAAGCTCGGGCTCGCCGCACTGGAATAGCACGAGATCGTGAGCCGCGGTCAGCTTCTCCGGAGCAGAAATGCTGTTGGCGTCTATTTTCCCCACGGCGCCTTCGTCTTGATCAAGCGAGTCAACCCGGGATTGTCTGTCGGCGGCGCATCCAGCATTGCAGTGAATCGCTTGAATTGCTCTTCGTCCAGATGGAAATAGCACTGGTCGAGCAGGACGGTTTCTGCCTCCCGGCAGGCCGCATCCAGCATGAAATCAGAACGGTTGCGTCCCTGCGCCTCGGCGGCGCGGTCGATCAGCGCCTTCTGGCTGCGGCTGACGCGCAGATTGATGTTCTCCGCGCGCAAACGGCTCGATTCAGCGGCTACGGTGCCCATTGGTTTGACCTCCCTTTGTGCTCACAATCAGTGTACATCGATGTGCGCACAATGTAAAGACAGAGATAGAGAAATCCCGGAAAAGGCGGTTGATGTTCGTAGTCTTCCAAGTCCATAAAATCCGGATATGGGGATTCGACAACCGATAATTTCACTTCCCTGAATCACGAATACATAGCGCATGATGGCCGAGACGCGTTTCAGGATAGCTGGAAAACCGCATCCCCCCATCGAATCTAAAGTCCTTAACCATCTGGGGAGCTATCCCTGTCGAACTCCATTCCCAAGGCCAAGTCAAAACAATTCCGCCTTTAATGGAATATAAGGTCTTTTCCCCTTCGAAAGTAGCCGTAGCCATTCCCACATTCATATTATAAATTCCTTGCAGTTCGTCGATACTGGGCAGTTGCCAGTCCGAGTACCCGCCAAGGTGAAGATTTGCGCAGTAACTACGCGCTTCGTAGAAGTTCACCTCGCTTCCGTTGTCGTGTTTTGTCCACATAAGTCCTGTCTTCGAATCGTTCCAAATCTTATTGTTTGGAAGCTCAGAGGACCGATCTGTCTTGCACGCTATTATCGATATCAATGCCATGCATACTACAACAGCGATAGCTATCACGCCAAGATTCTTTCGCCATAAATGCAATTTGTTCGGCTGTTGCAACAGCTTGTATCGATCTTTCATTTCACTCACGCCAGCTATTCCTTTCGCTCCCATCTTATTCGACTTGACAAGTGAATTTCAAGAACGTATGGGAAAGCAATTGTCGGGCATTTGGGTCGTTGCGTTCCTCTGGAAGACAAGTTATGAAGGCACGAAAGAGTCATAATCAGTGCATTGCCTCACACCGCAAAGTCAATGAACCCGCGCTGCGGATCGGTGGAGACCAGCTTCGC
>PMGP01000140.1:0-3083 GCA_003156235.1 Acidobacteriaceae bacterium | reverse complement strand
TCCATCAGCGTGCAGTGAACCGCGATGGCGTTGAGGTCGTCCTCCGAGTATGGCCATGAGGGCTGCGCTACTTTGGCCAGCCAGGCCTTCAGCAGCCGTTGCGTCACCATGTCCGGGAAGCGGCGGTTGGGGGCGGTGGAGTGGGTGTAATCCTGCACGGCCAGGCCGAAGTGGCCGGGCGAGACTTCGTTGGGCTTGACCAGCACGTACTCGCCGGGCCCCATCAGCTTGATCACGGTCAGCGAGAGGTCTGGGAAGTGGTCGGGGTCCTTCTGTTTTTGCGCCAGCAGGAAGTCGTTGAGAGCCTTGGAATCGGGCTCGACAGGCAGCTTTGTTCCCAGCCCCGCGGCCACTTCGACGATGCGATCCCAACGCTTGGGAGTGCGCACGATGCGGCGGATGGAGGCCACGCCGGCGTCTTCAAAGGTGCGGGCGATGACGCCGTTGGCCGCCACCATGAACTCCTCAATCAGCGACGTGGCGCGATTCTTTTCCAGTTGCTTAATCTCCATCGCCTCCCCGGCCATCATCACCGGGCGCGTTTCTATCGTCTCCAGGTCAAGCGCTCCGTGCTGGAAGCGCCCGCCAACCATGCGCTGCGCAGCAGTGTCTTGCAGCTTGAGCTGTGCAGCCAGATCGGCGCTGGCTGCAACCTTGGCTGGAGCCGGACTACGTCCCTCAAGCCACGCGCCCACGCTGTTGTATGCCAGTTGCGCGCGGTTGTGCACCAGTGCCCGATAAGCCTTCCCGTCCGAGACTGTGCCCGCAGAGTCTACGGCGAACTCGATCACCAACGCGACGCGGTCTTCGTTCTCATTCAGCGAAGTAATGCCCTCTGAAAGTTCGGAGGGCAGCATGGGAAAGACCTTGACGCCGGTGTAGACCGAGGTGGTCTCGCTTTTGGCGTGGCCGTCGATGATCGTGCCCAACGAGACGCGCGCATCCACGTCGGCCACACCGACGAGAACGCGAATGCGGCCATCGGGCAACTGCTCGGCCCATTCAATCTGGTCCAAATCCTTGGAGGTATCGTTGTCGATGGAGGACCAGAGTAGGCTGCGCAGATCCTGAGCGCCGGGGACGGCGGGCGCGGCGGGGTGAGCCTGAATGGCGGCGAGTTCTGTGTCGGTTCCGGCGGGATAATCCGGCTGGAAACCGTGCTCGATCATGGCGGCATGGGCCGCGGCGACAAGATTGAAGTGAATAGGCTGGCTGGTAGGCATGGGTAGAAAGGCTCCTTCAAACTGAAGATAAAGGCTACCACGCCGGGGGTGCCTCGCGATCAGGAACCGGTAATGCGTTGAATGCGTATACTGCCTTAGTAACGGCTGTATGGAGGCGTCATGACTCTTTTTTACAATTGGTTCTTCCCCGCGCTGTGGGCAGCTTATCTGCTCTACTGGCAGGTTGCGGCGCGCGGCGCCAAGAGCAACGAACGCCTCGAACCGCTTGTGTCGAGGGTGGTGCGGTCCGTGACGTTTCTTTTCGTGATCGTTCTGCTTATGGGCTGGCTACCCATTCCTGTTCTCTACCGGTTTTATCTTCCTGAAAACAACTGGGCTGTCTGGTTCTGGATTGGCGCGATGGTGAATGTTCTGGGGCTAGGCTTCGCGGTTTGGGCTCGCGTGTTTCTGGGCAGCAATTGGAGCCGCTCGGTAACGATCAAGCAGGACCATGAACTGATCACCGGCGGCCCGTATGGCCTGGTACGCCACCCGATTTATACCGGGCTGTTGACCGGATTTTTAGGTTCGGCAATCGCCATAGCGCAAGTTCGAGGCCTGGTGGCCTTCGCTCTCATCTTCGCAGTGCTCTGGTCCAAGCTGCGGCTTGAGGAGCGGTGGATGCGGCTGCAATTCGGAAGCGTCTACGAGCAGTACGCGCAGCGAGTGCCTGCGCTTGTGCCGCTGCCGCCCAAGCTATCCTGACCGAAGAAAATTATTGAATGCCGAGATCGGAGAGGACCTTGGGCTTGGCTTCATCCACGGCCAGCAGGTTGTGGCAGACTGAGCAGTCCTGAGGAATGGCCGTGCCGTCCTTGGCCGTGTGTTCGCTATCGTGGCAGCGGAAGCAGCCCGGATAGCTCATGTGGCCGATGTGGTTGGGATGCGTGCCCCAGGTCACCTTCATAAACGGAAAGACATTCTGGCTGTAAATCGTGACCAGTCCGTCACCGGCTCTTTTGACAAGATCAGCCTTGGCGGCCAGCACCTCGGGATGCTGGGTGCGATAAAAAGCTTCAAGCTGCTGGGGAATCTTGGCGCGCGCCTCGGCTTCGCTGGAGTAATTGGCCTGGAGCAGTTCCAGGCCCTCTTTGTGAACCCAGGGCAACTCCGGACTTACCGGTCCGTCGGCCATGGCGCGGTTGAGCGCTTCTTCCGCGGTCACGAAGGGATGCGCCGCGCGGTTATGGCAGTCGATGCAGTCCATCACGCGCCGTTCGCCCTGCGGAATTCCGCTGCCCGCCGGCAAAGAAGTGAACACCGTCTCCGTGCCATCGTCGTTGCGCTTCTGCACCCAGGGGATGGAGGTCCGGGTTGGATCGGTGGCGACATACTCGATGTGGCCCAGGTGAACGCCGTGAATTCCGGTCAGGTGCGAGAGGCCATCCAGCCCGCCCAGGTGCAGTACGACAACAGTCTGGGTCTCGGTGTTCTTTTCGTCGTCGGCAAAGGCGGACTTGACCAGCAGCTTTTCACCGATGAAGCGGGCCGGCGTGTGGCAGCCCTCGCAGATATACCGCGCCGGGCGCAGGCTTTCGACCGGCGATGGAATCGGTGTGGGATAGCGATCAAAGGTGACTTCAAGAAGCTGCTTGGTGCCGTTCACCTTAGCGGAAAAGTACGCTTCCGCGCCCGAGCCGATGTGGCAATCCACACACGCCACATGGGAGTGCGCGGAGATCTTGTAGGCGGTGTACTCGGGATGCATCACGTGGCAGCTCTGGCCGCAGAATTGCGGAGAATCCATGTAGGACGCGCCGCGATAACTGGCCACCGACACCACCAGCAGGTTGGTAATGGTGGCCACCAGCACGATGTCCAGCCCGTGGCGGAAGATGCGGTCGTTGAGATCGATCTTGG
>PMGP01000252.1 GCA_003156235.1 Acidobacteriaceae bacterium | reverse complement strand
GCTGAAGATGCTGGGGGTGCTGGTCGTCCGGCGACAGGTGTGGGCACGGGTAGCGGCTGCGAAGGCTCTAAGGTACAACCATCCAAAGCCGGGACTCCAAGTCGCTCCCCATTGAACGGAGCCATGATGGTAAAGTCCAACGAGCTTGCATACGTCCCGTGCGCCAGTANNCTCTAGGGTCCGCTTCTCCGTGTTGAATCCCCACCGTTCCACCGTACAACAGGACCGAGCACGGGTCCATCTGATACTTCGACGGTGCCCACCCGCCTGAAACGTGGGGCTCAAAGTAGAATCCTCTGGCAGAGAGATCGGTTCCTGTCGGAATATCGTTCATGTGGGCACTGATTTGCGCGACGGTGTATGTGACGGGCGCGGCGGCGGGCAAATCATTTGCCGCATTCGAGACGAAAGCATTATTTGCGGTAAATGTTGTTGGCGGGTTAGGCTGCGACCCGTTCCTGAGCGCGTTAAAGGCCCCGATTCCGAACATGAGTACGAACGGCGCAAGTACAACGCATATCCTGGAAGCCCAATTGAGACTCCAAAACCACACGCGAAAATTGTGTGTTACTGCCGACCCGCGAGTCAGACCGCAATTTATGCAACGCGCCGGATAAAATGGAATCACCAGTAGCCAAAGGCCGCAGGTGAGCAGCACCATGAAAAAGGTGCCAAATCCTAGCGCCCTCTTAAATCCAGTCAGCTTCCCGCAGTTCGGACAATAAATCATCTGCATGGTTGCACCTCGGATGGCAGAGCTTAAAGCGTGATGAGGTATAGCACTGGCGGTGACGTGCCGTGAGCCCACGATTATCATAACGCCGAGCAGCGGCTCCAGGGCGAATATTCAGTACCAATGGCGGGTGTGTTCCGCTCTTTCGTTCTGCCGTTCCCGGCTCGGTGAAAACTTACGCGGTGGCTGCTTGCGCCATAGCGCCGGGTATAACGCCGCATAGCTCGGCACACCCCGGCGCACAGGCCGCTTCATTACCGTTGAATTGCCGTTTTATATCGCCGCATGGCCAGGTACTTGACGGTATATGACGGGTACGCCCGGCTTAAAATCCGCCGACATCTGCCTGCTGGTTGAATCGTTCACGCGTAAGCATGCGAAGTGCCCCTCTTGACTGAGGGAGAAGAACAAACCCCGAAGTGTCCACCTATTTTTAGGAGGACGCCCCCCAGAATCCACCCCTCAACAGCAGCGACTTCTCGCCCCTCCGGCATCAGCGGCGGCTTGAAATAGCTTCCCAGAGAGCCAGTGAGGTCGGCGCGTTGCAGCCACGCAGCCACCGCGTAGGCAGCTTGCTCATCGCCGTTCCGGCCATTTCTCACAGAAGCGTACTCGCCGCCGACACTACCAGAATCGAGCCGCCTGGTCACCCCAGGGGTGGCGGATTTTTAAACCGGCGTTATGGGGATTTTTGCACCGACCTGACAGATAGGCGGTCGATCAGCGCGACCGCCTAAAATTAAGCGCCGTCGTAGATGACACTTTTGGTGGGCGTCCCCCGCAGTGTAACCCACCGCGCCCGCACGGAATCCCCGGCATTCCGCAAGCAACCGCACTGCCGGGTGGAAAAGCTTTTTCCGGGATCAATCCGGCCTTTGGTGAGTAACCCACGCTGGATGAGCGCAATGGGCTGTTGACGCCAATTGAGATACTCGGCAGCGTCACGTGTAGGGCGGATACACTACTACCATAGCTCTTGGAAGGAACTCTGCATAACCCAGATGAGAAAGCGCCCCACACAGCAACCATTGGAAATCGGCGAGCCGGAGAAGACACCTTTTGTCCGGTTTGATGCCGGTATCGTGTACCCTCCAAACAATATTTATGAGTCGGCACAGAGCGTATTGGACGGTCTCAAGAGTCAAAGCGCGTCAGAATTGTTCAATTCGATTATCAAGAAGGGAGTGGTGCACGGACAGTATCGAGTGCTCCCGGACTCTACATGGTACGCAGTCTTAAACAACTTCTTGCATTACCACGCTAGAGGAGCCTCCAACCAGCGATCATCAATCGATTCCTGCGTCCGCGCCTTACAGATCATGGTCAAGAGACCCTGCGAAGATGCATGGAATGAACTCCGGAGCTACATCATCGAAGGAATCGACGAACTAAGTGGCTGGAACTCGTCTTTTCACCGACAGATCGCTGAAGAACAACAAGTGTTCCAAGGCGAGGATGGAAACTATTATTACTACGACCCTAATAGCCAACCGGTTCAGATCATCGGTGCGAAGACAACCCAAGAGACGAGGCTCGACTTCATTCTCAGCCAGCTTCTCGTTCGAACAGGCTTTCTTCATCAGTTCCTTGGCATCTTCTCAGTGTTTGCGATTGCCGACGATTTCGAGAGAAATCGGGCCAACTACCACACACTAATCAAGGCTGTACTACCGGAGTCTGAGCGCGGACCGGTCCAATGCGACTGGACCTTCATGCACTTAGACTATTCGCGGTCGTATGTATGGAGACCGCTGTCAAATCTTTGTGATCCTGGATGGTTAGCGGGCGATATTTTCGGCAAATTGACAGATGTACTAGACAGGGATTTTTGGCACAGAAGTGTAACACTCTCGACGCTGGATCACGCATGGCTGGAAGACGGCCTCAAGTTCCAAATAGACTATGTGCTCGATACGACGCTGAAAATTGGTACCGACCCATATGCGTATATCACCTTCGAGGGAAAGGTTATGCGCTGGATCAACGGGATCGCAGAAGCGGAGGCCACTATCAGCATCGGCGTAGCGAATCTTCACGACCACAAGGCCGAGGATGACCAACTCAACCGCTTCCTCAGCC
>PMGP01000180.1:151-3871 GCA_003156235.1 Acidobacteriaceae bacterium | reverse complement strand
CCAAAAGAGCAAAAAATCATTGTCGAGCAGGTGGAAACGGGCAAAATCGACATTCTCATTGGCACGCACCGGCTTTTATCCAAGGACATCAAGTTTCAAGACCTGGGCCTGCTGATTGTCGATGAGGAGCAGCGTTTCGGCGTGCGCCACAAGGAGCNNATCGAGACGCCGCCCAAGGACCGCATGGCGATTCAGACCGTGGTGGCCAAGTTCGACGAGAAGATTGTGCGTTCGGCGGTCGAGGTGGAGCTGGAACGCGGCGGGCAGGTTTACTTTGTGCACAATCGCGTCGAGTCGATCTATGAAATCGCCGCGCGGATTCAGGAACTGGTTCCGGCGGCGCGCGTCGCGGTGGGTCACGGGCAGATGAGCGAGAAGGAATTGGAGCGGGTCATGCTGGCCTTCATGCGCCACGAGTATGATGTGCTGGTGGCCACCACGATCATCGAGAACGGTCTGGATATTCCGCTGGCTAACACCATGCTGATTAACCGCGCCGACCGGCACGGGCTCAGCGAGTTATATCAGCTCAGGGGCCGCGTGGGCCGCTCGAACCGGCGGGCCTACGCCTACTTGCTGATTCCGCCGGAAAAAGAACTGACGGAAATTGCGCGCCGGCGTCTGGCAGCGCTGAAGGAGTTCAGCGACCTGGGCGCGGGCTTCAAGATCGCCGCGCTCGACCTCGAACTGCGCGGCGCGGGCAACATGCTGGGCGGCGAGCAGAGCGGCCACATCGAGGCGGTGGGATTCGAGCTTTATACCTCGATGCTGGAGGCCGCCGTGAAGGAGATGAAGGGCGAGACGAGCGAGGAGCGGCCGGCCACGCAGCTCAATTTGGGCATTGCGCTGCGCATCGACGAGAGTTATGTCCCTGAGGAGAACCAGCGGCTCAGGCTCTACAAGAAGATTGCCGGAGCCACGAGTGAAGCTGCGGTCAACGAGGTGCGCGCGGAGATGGAAGACCGCTACGGCGCGCCGCCCGACGCCACGGTTTACCTGCTGGAGGCCGCTCTGATTCGGCTCGAGTGCGAGCGCATCGGCATTGCGCAGGTGGATCGCAAGCGCGCTGAGTTGCAGATTCGCTTCACGGAGAATGCGGCTGTCGAGCCACAGAAATTGATGCGCCTGGTGGCGCGCAACGCTAAGCGCGGCGCGCAGTTCACGCCACAGGGGCTGTTGAAGTTTCCTTTGGCTGCAACGCGGTCTGACGAGGTTTTGCTTGAGATTGACGAGTTGCTGGCTAGCCTGGCGCCACCTGCGGTGGGACAGGCTGCGGCCGTGTAGTTCCTGGTCTTTCTCTGCTTTTCGCTGCCTGGAACGTGAAAAACGCGGGGCGCGGCGGTTTTTGAGGGCGACAGCAGAGTAAGTTGAAGAGTAAGTTGAAGAGCGAAGAGAGAGACGATGAAAAAGTTTTTCGTTTTACTTGCGATTGGAGCTTTTATGACTTCCGCGATGAGCGCCCGCGCCACGCATGAAAACTGGAAACAGCAGTTCGAGAAGGTCTCGGACGAGTACTTTGATCAGGTGTACTTCCATTACGGGCCGACGAACGGAACGCTGACCGGCTATCACCAGTACGACGCGCAACTGGAGGATTACTCACGAAAGAACATCGACGCCGAGATTGCCGATTTGAAGCTCTTCGAGAAACGCTTCGAGGCGATTCATCCCGGCGGCGCAGCGGTCGATTTCGTCCCGCGCAGCGACCGCGAAATTGTACTGGCGAACATTCGCTCGCAGTTGCTGACCCTTGAAACCATTCGCCCCTGGGAGAAGAACGCGGACGAGTATTCGAGCACCTGCGCGGGTGGAGCCTTCGCGCTGATGGAGCGCAAGTTTGCCTCGCCCGATGAGCGGCTGCGCTCGCTCGTGGCACGGGAAAAACAGATGCCCGCGCTGCTCATTGATGCGCGCGTAAATTTAAAGAATCCGCCGCGCATTTTCACTGAAATCGCCATCGAGCAACTGCCGGACATCATCAGTTTTTTTGAGCACGATGTTCCGCTGGCCTTTGCCGACGCCAAGGACCCGGCGCTGAAGGCCGAGTTTGCTCAGTCCAATGCGGCCGTCATCGCAGCTTTGAAGAGCTATCTCGGCTGGCTCAAGACGGATTTGTCGCTCAAGTCGAATGGAGACTTCCGCATCGGCGCGGAGACATTCTCGAAGAAGCTTGAATACGACGAGATGGTGGACCTGCCGCTGGATAAGCTGCTCGAAATCGGCTGGGCCGATCTGCGCCAGAATCAGGCGCACTTCATCCGGGTTGCCAAGGAGTTGGAGCCGGATAAAACGCCGCGCGCAGTGCTCAATGAGTTAGGCGAGGATCATCCCGCGCCTGATCAGCTTTTAACGACCTTCCGCGCCACCTTCGATGGACTGATCAGCTTCATTCGCGCGCGCCACATTGTGACGATTCCATCGGATGTGCGGCCCATCGTTGAAGAGACGCCGGCCTTCATGCGGGCGACGACCTTCGCCTCAATGGACACGCCGGGGCCCTTCGAGACGCACGCCACCGAGGCTTACTTCAACGTGACCCTGCCCGACCCGTCGCTGAAGCCCGAAGAGGTCGAGGGCTACATGCATTCCTTCAATGCGGGCACGGTGATTTCGACTGCAGTGCACGAGGCTTATCCCGGCCATTACATTCAGTTTCTCTGGCTGCCGCAAGCGCCTAGCCGGGTGCGCAAGCTGCTGGGCGCGAATACCGACATTGAGGGCTGGGCCCACTACTGCGAGCAGATGATGCTCGACGAAGGCTACGGCCAGTCCGGGGTTCCCACGGACAGGTCTTCGTCCGTGGGGTGGGAGCCCGGCTCTGGAGCGAAGAACGAGCGCGAATCCAAATTCCTCCGGCTAGGCCAGTTGCAGGATGCGCTGCTGCGCGACGCCAGAGTTATTGTGGGCATTAAGATGCACACCGGCAGGATGAGCTTCGACGAAGCCGTGGAGCTTTTTCAGAAGGAAGGCTACCAGTCGAAGGAAACGGCCACGGTTGAGGCCAAGCGCGGCGCCGGCGACCCGACTTATCTCTACTACACGCTGGGCAAGCTGGAGATCATGAAGCTGCGCGCGGATGTGAAGAAGAAGCAGGGCGCGGCCTTCTCACTGGAGGAGTTTCACGATAACTTCTTGAAACAGGGCTTTCCGCCGATCAAGATTGTGCGGGAGGCGATGCTGGGAGACGATTCGCCGGCGTTATAAGGGATGGTCTCCCACCCTAGCCGGACAAGAACGAAACGCAGGTTCTTCGACTCCGCTGCGCTCCGCTCAGAATGACAGGCGATGGTGGGGCCCCCGGCAATTTCTTTGTTGGGTCTAGCCGGATTCGATTGAAATGAGGAAGACGGAATGAACAAGCGGGTACGGAAGGCGGTTTTTCCGGCGGCCGGATTGGGCACACGGTTTTTGCCGGCCACCAAAGTGATTCCCAAGGAGATGCTGGCGCTGGTCGATAAGCCCCTCATCCAGTACGGCGTGGAAGAAGCGATCGACTCGGGGATCGAGCACATCATCATCGTCACCAGTCGCGGCAAAGGGGCGATGGAGGACCACTTCGACCACAGCTTCGAGCTGAACGCGACGCTGGAGCGGAAGGGCAAGCGCGAATTGCTGGCGGTCTCGCGCGGGGTCTCCTCGCTGGCGCGGATCAGCTATGTGCGCCAGAAGGAGCCGTTGGGACTGGGACATGCGGTGCTCTGCGCCAAGGATTTAGTGGGC
>PMGP01000180.1:0-142 GCA_003156235.1 Acidobacteriaceae bacterium | reverse complement strand
TCGGTGCTGGCGACGCAGACCGTCGAAGGGCCGGCGATCAGCGCCTACGGGGTGCTGGCCGGTTCTCAGGACCCGGAGAACGGAAGGATTTACAACTGTACCGGCATGGTGGAGAAGCCAAAGTTTGAAGAGGCGCCCTCGA
>PMGP01000469.1 GCA_003156235.1 Acidobacteriaceae bacterium | reverse complement strand
ACCTGAATCTTGTCGCGGTGGCGCAGGCTGCGGCCAATGTGGGTGGTAGTGGTGCCGGCGGTGAGGCCGACGGTTTCGTTAGGTAGTACGAGCTCGGCGGCGGCGAGGCCGATGCGGCGCTTTTCCTCGGCGAAGCGCTGCTCGCGGGCGAGGAAGGAGCTGTCGTAGCGGAAAGGCTCGTAGAGGAGCGGCTCGACGAGCGTGGCTCCGCCGTGGGTGCGGCGAATGAGGCCGCGGCTTTCCAGCTTGGCCAGGTCGCGGCGGATGCTGGGGGCCGAGGAGCCGGCTACCTCGAGGATCTCTTCGACGGAGGCAGTTCCGGTGCGAAGGAGGAATTTGATGATGAGTTCACAGCGGCGATTGAGGGTTTCGGCCATACGGGACCGATTCTACCCTTTTGGAGAGAGAAAAAGGAAGGCCTGAGCGAGGTTTTTTGAGCGAACTGTAAATTATTTTATGAATTCACTCACAGTTATGACCAACTTCATCGTATATGATCGACCTGAAGTGCTGAATGGATGTATCGATGGATCTTGTCCAATGCGTATATTCGCATTATATTCGCCAGGACTAGCGCCTTCGACAGAGAAGATATGGGCATTAGTAGTGATAATGGTCACTCTAGTGGATATTTATATGGCAAACAGCTAAATTTTTCTTGTAATCGATAGGAATTCGTTCTACCGTTACATATATTGGCTGCAGGCAAGCCACTTCGCGAAGAGAGCCTTGATGACGGCTTCTTCGCAGAAGTCAAAGGATCGGTTCCATGTCACAGTTCAAAGTGTCTCCTGCGGAGCGTGTCCAGAGGCACGGTCCGCGAATCGCGACCGGGATTGCTTGTCCGGCCTTGCTGTTCCGCAGCCAGTTCACAGCCGTGCGCCATGGCGAAACTTCAGATCGAGAAGAAGGATACCGATGACCCGCAGCGCCAGTAGTGAGCAGTCGTTTCGACGCCATCCCGCCGCCTGGGTGCCTACCCTCTATTTCGCCGAGGGCATTCCTTTCTACATCGTGAACTTTCTGGCAATCGTCTGCTACAAGAAGATGGGCGTTTCCAATGCCGTGATTACGGCGATTATCAGCACGTTGACCCTGCCCTGGAGCCTGAAGCCGCTGTGGAGTCCGCTGCTGGAGATGTACAAGACCAAAAAGTTCTTCGTGGTGGCCATGGAACTGGCGGGCGGGTTGAGCCTGGTGCTGCTTTCCCTATCCCTGAACATGCCGGATTTCTTCCGCTACTCGGTGGCCATGCTGGTGGTGATCGGCTTCTGTTCGGCGACCCATGACATCGCCGCGGATGGCATCTACATCGCCGCACTGACTCCCAAGGAACAGGCCGCATATATCGGCCCGCAAGGCGCTTGCTACAACCTGGGTCGCGTCTTTTCCACTGGCGCTCTGCTTTGGCTCTCCGGCTTTCTCACCGACAGATTCGCCCGCCAGCACGCCGCCGCTCCGGTGGTTCGCGCATGGATGCTGGTCTTCGCCATCGTTGGATTGGTGCTGGTGGCGCTCAGTCTTTATCACGCGCGCATTCTGCCCAGGGGCGGTGAAGAAAGAAAATCCGAATCGGTGGCGCAGATGGCCGGCACTTTTGGCGAAGTCGTGATCAGCTTCTTCAAGAAGCCGCACATCTTTCTGCTGCTGGTCTTCATCTTTCTTTATCGCGCCGGTGAAGGGCAAGTGATGAAGGTCGGCCCGCTCTTCCTGGTCTCTTCGCGAGCCAGCGGCGGCCTGGGGTTGAGTTCCACCGAGGTGGGAAGCATCTATTTCTTTGTTGCCTGGGGCGTATTGCTGGGCAGCATCGCGGCCGGCTTGTTCGCGGCCAAACTGGGCTTGAAGCGCTCCTTGACCTGGCTGCTGCTGATGCTGACCATGCCTTTGTTCGCGTACGTCTATTTGAGCCATGCGCTGCCGACCAATCTTTTAGTGGTCACCGTTGCCCTGGGAGTCGAGCAGTTCGGATACGGCTTCGGCTTCGTGGGCATCATTCTTCTCATGATGCAAGAGATCGCGCCAGGCAAGTTCCAGACCGCCCACTACGCATTTGCGAATTCGCTGATGAATTTCGGCTTCATCGTGCCTGGCGCGGTGAGCGGATGGATTCAAAGCAAGCTCGGTTACCAGCATTTTTTCATCTGGACGCTTTTCTGTGCGCTGCCCGCCCTGATTCTCTCGCGCTTCATTCCCATGCACGCGGGAGAGCTCGCGCAACAGGCGCCAGGCGCCGCAGCGTAAGGTTCGTTCTCACAAAATCTATGGAGAGATAGGCCAATGGCAAAGACAGCACAAACTAAAATCCAGGACTCGGTATCTCTCGACGCCAAAGCCGGGTTGAAGGCCGTGATTCTGGCGGCAGGCGCGCAGGCCATCACGGCCAGCGGCGAACCCCTGGTGCTGCAATCGCTGGGCGAGCGCAGCATTCTCGAATGCGTGGTGCAGAATGCCTTGCGGGTCGTCCGGCCCGAAGACATCTACGTGGTGGTCGGCTACCGGCAGGACGAGGTGCGCTCTCATCTGGGACCGCAGTTTCATTATGTCGTTCAGGAAGAAGCGCTGGGCACCGGAGATGCCGTGCTGCAGGTGGTGAAATTGCTCAAGGATGCAACGGGCAATCTTCTGGTTCTCTATGGCGACACTCCGCTTCTGCGTCCGGACTCGATTCGCGGACTGCTGAACCGCCATCAACTGCGCAAGGCTCACCTGACGCTGCTCACCGCGGTGGTGAACCGGCAACTTCCCTACGGGCGCATCATTCGCGACGCCGCTGGACAGATCATCGACATCATCGAGGAAACCGAAGCGTCTGCCGAGGTGCGGGAGATTCACGAACTGAACGCCGGCGCCTATGTGGTCGATGCAGGGGCGATCTTGACGGCGCTCGAGCAGCTCTCCACTTCGTCTCGCAAAGGTGAAATGCGATTGACCGATTGCGTACATCAGCTCATCCGCTCCGGTCTCAGGATTGCGAATTATCAACTCTACGATCAAGACGAAGTGCAGGGCATCAACAACACCAAGGACCTGGAGCAGGCCGAGTTCATTCTGCAAAAACGCCTCTTTCGTCCGCACCGGCAAGAGGAACAGAACATGGTGGCCTTCGGAACCGGCGGCTGGCGCGCCATCATTGGCGAGGGGTTCACCATGCACAACGTGCGGCGGCTGAGCCAGGCGTTGTCCAACGAGATTACCCGGCGCTGTGAAGAGAAGCACGGCGTGATCATCGGCTACGACCGGCGCTTCCTTTCCAAGCAAGCCGCCGAGGCATCGAGCGAAGTATTTGCCGGCAACAACATCCCCACCATCCTGCTGAGCGAAGATGCGCCCACGCCGCTCATTACCTACGCCACCGCGCGGGAAGGCTCCGCCTACGGATTGGTTTTCACCGCCAGTCACAATCCGCCGGAATGGAACGGCCTGAAGGTCTTTCACAGCGACGGGGCGCTGCTGCTGGACGATGAGACCCGCAAGATCGAAACCGAGACCAACGCCCTGACTCCGGACGATGTCATCAAGCTGGAACTCGATCTCGCACTCGAAAATGGCATTGTCCGGCATAAGGACTACACCAACGAGTACGTCGATGCCGTTGAATCGCTGATCGATCTGGAAGCGATTCGCAAGGCCGGCCTCAAGGTTATTGTTGATCCCATGTACGGCGTGGGCCAGCTTACGCTGGGCACGGTGCTGACGGAGGCTCGCTGCCGCGTCACCTTCATTCACGAGCGCCACAATCCGTTGTTTGGCGGGCGTTCGCCGGCTCCCAGCCTCGAAGGACTGCGCATGCTCAGCTCGCAAATGAAAGAGGACGGCTATGATGTCGGGCTGGCGATGGATGGAGATGCGGATCGCATCGCCATCCTCGATGAGCAGGGCCGCTATATCTCCGTCAACGATCTTCTTCTGCTGCTCTACTGGTATCTCCACGAGGTGCGCGGCGAGCGCGGCGGCGTGGTGCGAAACCTGGCCACCACGCACCTGCTCGACCGCCTCGCCCACTCCATGGGCGAAGAATGTTACGAGGTTCCGGTCGGCTTCAAACACATCGTCAACGTCATGCAGCAGCACAATGCGCTGCTGGGCGGCGAGTCGTCGGGTGGCCTCACCATTCGCGGACATATTCTGGGCAAGGATGGCATCTTTGCTTCGGCCCTGGTGGTCGAGATGCTGGCCCGCACCGGGCAGAAGATCTCTCAGTTGCGCGATCGCATCTATGCTCTCACCGGCCCTCTGTACGATCTGGAAGAAAGCATACCGGCCACGCCGGAGATGCGAATCGCCGTGCCACGACGCCTGGAAGAGGCGACAAGCAGCAGCATTGGCCGCTATCCGGTGATCAGGATCAGCCACGAAGATGGCACCAAGCTCTACCTGGAAAACGATAATTGGGCGCTGCTGCGTTTCTCCGGAACCGAGCCGGTGCTGCGGCTCTGCGTTCAGGCTGATACGGAGGCAAAAGCCGAGGAAATGATCCAATGGCTCCGGCAGTTTGTGACGGCGGAAAAATAGAACTCCAGCGTTTTTATCTGCATCAGAATGACGACGCGTATGCTTCGTCGATGGCATGGTTTATCGGAGAGACGTTATGCGTTACGGATACTTTGACAACGAGAACCTGGAGTATGTGATCGACCGCGTCGACGTTCCGGTTTCCTGGACCAATTATCTCGGCGTGAAGGACTTGTGCGCCGTGATTTCCCACAATGCCGGCGGCTATTCGTTTTACAAGAGCGCCGAGCATCATCGCATCACGCGTTTTCGCGCCAATGGCGTTCCGCTCGACCGCCCCGGTCACTATGTTTACCTGCGCGACGACGATACCGGCGAGTATTGGTCAGTCTCCTGGCAACCCGTGGGCAAGAACCTGGATCAAGCCAAATATGAATGCCGGCACGGCCTCTCTTACTCAAAGTTTTCCTGCGACTATCAGGATATCCACGCGGAGCAGACGCTGTTTATCCCTCTCGACGACGACGTAGAACTGTGGGATTTGAAAATCACGAATACGGGCGCGAAGCCGCGCCGGTTGAGCGTCTACGGCTATGTGGAATTCTCTTTTCATCACATTGAGATCGACAATCAGAATTTGCAGATGAGCTTGTACGCCAGCGGGACCAGCTATCAAGATGGCGTGATCGAATACGACTTCTTCTACGAACCCTCGACCTTCCATTATTTTGCCGGCAACTTCGAGCCTGACAGTTATGACACCATGCGCGACAGCTTTCTGGGCAACTACCGTACGGAAACGAATCCGCTTGCCGTCGAGCAGGGAGGATGCGAGGGCAGCGCCGAGCTGGGCGGAAACCACTGCGGAGCTTTGCAGAAGAAGATTGTCGTCGCGCCCGGCGAGGAATCCCGTCTGGTCTTCATGCTGGGTGTGGGACCAAGGAAAAAAGGACAGGAGATCAGGAGCAAGTATTCCGTTTTGAACAATGTCGACAGGGAGTTTGCCGCGCTGAAGAGCTATTGGCAAAAGAAGCTGTCCGCTTTCCAGTGCAAGACCCCTCACCAGGGGCTCGACACGATGGTCAACATCTGGACACTCTACCAGGCGGAGACTTGCGTAGTCTGGTCTCGATTTGCATCGTTCGTTGAAGTTGGCGGCCGCACCGGGCTGGGCTTCCGCGACACCTCGCAGGATGTGATGAGCGTGGTCCACACCAATCCCGCAAAATGCCGGCAGCGTATCGTCGAATTATTGAAAGCGCAAGTCAGCCAGGGCTACGGCCTGCACTTGTTCGATCCCGATTGGTTCGACCCTGAAAAGCAGAAAGCGCCAACATTCAAATCGCCCACCATCGCTCATGCGCCCGACATCAAAAGCATGATTCACGGTATCGAGAACGCCTGCTCCGACGATGCGCTGTGGATCGTCGTCACCACGTGCGAATATGTCAAAGAGACTGGCGACGTGGCGTTCTTCGATCAGGTGCTGCCCTTTGCCGATGCGGGCGAGGCCACGGTCTATGAGCACCTGAAGCGCTCGCTGGATTTTTCCGCCGAACAAGTGGGCCAAAACGGCATTTGCAAAGGTCTGCGTGCGGATTGGAATGATTGCCTGAATCTCGGCGGCGGGGAAAGCGCGATGGTGTCGTTCATGCACCACTGGGCTTTGCGCGCCTTTGTCGAGGCCGCACGCTTCATTGGCCGCCACGATGATGCAGAAAAGTATGGCGCAATGGCAGAAACCGTCCGCGCCGCTTGTGAGCGGGAATTGTGGGACGGAGAATGGTATCTTCGAGGTTTTACGGCGCATGGCTTGAAGATCGGTTCACATGAAAACGAAGAGGGCAAGGTTTTTCTGGAGAGCAACTCCTGGGCGGTGGTTTCCGGCGCCGCCTCTCCAGAGCGCGGCATTTCCTGCATGAATGCCGTGGATAAGTACCTGTTTTCCAAATTTGGCATTCATCTGGCCTGGCCGGCATTCTCCAAGCCCAATGATGATATTGGATTTATCGGGCGTGTCTACAAGGGTGTCAAGGAGAACGCCGCCATCTTCAGCCACCCCAATCCCTGGGCCATTATCGCCGAGTGCAAGTTGGGCCGGGGAGAACAAGCCATGAAGTTTTATGACTCCATGCTTCCCTATAACCAGAATGATCGGATCGAGATTCGCGAAGCTGAACCATATTCTTACTGCCAGTTCGTCATGGGAAAGGATCACACCGCGCATGGACGGGCGCGGCATCCGTGGTTGACAGGCAGCGGCGGCTGGAACTACACAGCCGTGACGCGATGGATGCTTGGAGTGCGCCTCAGCTTCGATGGAATGATCGTCGATCCCTGTATTCCCAGCGACTGGAAGGAGTTTAGGGTCACGCGCCAGTGGCGGAGGGCAACCTTTGAAATCACCGTGAAGAACCCGCATGGAGTGCAGAAAGGCGTGATTACTACAACGCTCGACGGCAAGACCGTGCATGGACCGATCGCGGCGCAGCCGGAGGGCTCGGTACATGAGGTCGTTGTCGTGATGGGGTAATGCCGCTTGCTGTAATCTTGGACAAAATGTGAAGGAGTTTGTCATGCCAAAATTCTTGCTGCCGCATTCATGTTGGGCGATTCTGATGAGTGTGTTGCTGCTGACGGGGTTATCCTCGCCTTGCCGCGCGCAACAACGGTCCCACGGCAAAATCTTCAGCGCCTACTTCGAGGAGTGGAATATACATTACTCCGGGCGCAACCTTGCGGATTTCGAGAAGAATGGTGTAGCCGGAAAATTAACTTACCTGATCTACGCCTTTGGAAATGTAAGCGCGCCGCCCTCGCCCGCTTGCGTCATTGCCGATCCCTTGGACGCCTATCAGAATCCAGCGGTGCCCAGTGTCAGCGGCAAGCCCTATGCCGCACCGCTGTTAGGAAATTACGGCGCGATCCAGCAACTCAAGCTGCTGCATCCCCATCTCAAAGCGCTGATCTCTTTGGGTGGGCAGTTGGGCAGCACTGACGGGTGGACGGCCGCAGCCAGCACCGCGGAAGGACGCGCAACGCTCGCATCCTCGTGCATTGATATGTTTATCAAGGGCAACATCGCCCCCGGCGTTCAGGCTCCAGGCCTGTTCGACGGCTTCAATATCGACTGGGAGTTTCCCGGCGCCGCGGACAAGCAGAATTTCACCGCTCTGCTCGTTGAGTTTCGCGCACAGCTCAACCGTTTATCGAAGACAACCGGAAAGAAATACATTCTTTCGTTCGATTCGCCAGCGGGCCCCAGAAATTATGTCAACATCGATCTGAAGGCGGCCGCTGCGCAGGTGGACTTCCTGACCATCGACGGCTATGACTATGCCGGATCATGGGATAGGCAAACCAATGAGCAATCTCCGCTGTACGATACTGCCGAGAACCCCTTGCGCGCCGCGGCGTTCAGCATCGATGAGACTGTAACGGCCTATCTCAAGGCCGGTGTGCCGGCGGCCAAGTACACCATGGGTCTTCCGTTGTATGCCGTCGGATGGACAGGTGTCCCCAATGTGAATCATGGTTTGTACCAGAACTCAACATCTGTTTCGCCGGTTCTCCTGTCCGACGGCTCGGGCCTGTGTCCAAAACCAGACAAGGGCGCTCCGTCGCCAGGCTGTGACACGCTGTTGACACCGGGATTCTTGACCTACGCTACGATCGAAAACCTCATCAACAAGAGCGGATACACCCTCTGGTACGATTCGGAACGGGGCAGCGCGACGCTCTACAATCCGATCACAGGAACCTTTTACAGCTTCGACGACCCCACTTCGATGGCTTTGAAGACGGCCTATATCAGAAAACACAAGCTGGGCGGCGCATATGTGTGGGCGTTGAATCTCGACGACGCCAACGGGTCTCTGACAAAAGTCATTGCGGCAGGCCTCAAGTAATCGGCTGGATTCGGCTTTCCTGCGAACGGAGAAGAACTTCCGCAGGATCCGAACTCTGGGCCCAGGAAGCGAATGTGGACGATCGCAGTCCGCCGCCCGACAGGCGGTGGCGTAGTAATATGAACCCAACCGCCGCGCTCGACTTACAACTCGTGTGGTGAGTCAAAAGTTCATTGAAGAACAACCGCAGATCCCCATTCGACTACGCTCAGGGCAGGCTTTCGTCTCACCACTCTGAAACGGTCAATATCGCTTGCATTATCAATATTTTATGCTGGTCGGGGCGACTGGATTCGAACCAGCGACCCTCTGCTCCCAAAGCAGATGCGCTACCAGGCTGCGCCACGCCCCGACACTCTTCGATTGTAACGCGGATTGGCGCCACGTTGGAGCAGAAGCAACGGGTCTTAGCGCCTGAATCGGCCCGGTCAATCCTGTTGTCACGGCCTCAGGTTATCTCTTGTCCGCTGTCCAGGTCCATTTATGCCCCTTGACGTTCGAGGCTGTGCCTTCGATATGCGTTCCTGTGATTCGACCTTTATATTCGACGAATTTATTATTCATCTCGATGTAGATCGAATCCCCATTCCTGCTTCCACGTACCGTTTGTGTAGGACCCATTCTGATACGAATAGGACAAAGTGCCATCTGCCAGAAAATTGAATATGTCGTTATCGCCATCTGTCTCCACTACGGTCCAGAAAGTCCCGGCAAGGCTTGCGATTCCGCCGTTTGCGGAGGTCGAGTTCGGATTCTGCGCTGACGCCGGCATGAACAGGCCGATGGCCAAAGTCAAAAAAACGGAGATTACGATGTCCCTGGCGGGTATTTTCATAGCTCCTCCTCGGAGACAGACCGGGCATTGAAATCAGGAAAAGTGTACAAGGTTTGGGTCAGTGAAGCTACTTGTTTGGCTTGCTTCCCTGAGCCGAAAGCTCTGATTCGATGCTACAATCTGTGTATATGGCGGCTATAGTTCAGCGGCAGAACGCCTGACTGTGGCTCAGGATGTCGTGGGTTCGATCCCCACTAGCCGCCCCAACTTGCATAATCTGCAAGAGCCAACCTTCTCGATTCCCGAGTCTATGTGATTCTGAAAATCAAAGATAATACAGGGCTTGACAGCAATACCTCCGAATTGCCGGCTGGCTTTCCCGCGTTTGTTCCTCACCGCGGCCTAAGCGGCGGCCACGTGCAGACGATCGCCGGGAATTATTTTCCCCGGCCGGCATTCCGCCTGGCGGCTGTCTCGGAGACGGTCGAGGTGGACCCGGCGGATGGCAGCCGCGTGCTGTGCCATTGCCATTGGCAAGAGGAGCCGGACAGGGCTGCACGGCTTACCGTGGTGCTGGTTCACGGCCTCGAAGGCTCGTCGGATTCCCGCTACATTCAGGGCATTGCCGCGCGCGCCTGGGCTGCCGGCTGGAACGTGGTGCGGATGAATATGCGCACCTGCGGCGGCACGGAGACGTTGACGCCCACGCTGTATCACTCCGGACTTTCGGGGGATTTTGGCGTGGTGGTTCGCCATTATGCGGAGCGGTTCGGCCTGGAGCGAGTGGCGCTGGCGGGCTACTCCATGGGCGGAAACCTGGTGCTGAAACTGGCCGGGGAGTGGGGCGACAAACGTGGTCCCCTGTGCGCCGTGGCCGCGGTCTGCCCATCCATCGACCTGGCCCTAGGCGCCGATGCCCTGCACGAGGGGTTCAATCGCCTCTACGAGTGGAACTTTCTGCGCGGGCTGTTGGCGCGTTACGAGCGCAAGGCGAAGTTGTTTCCCGGCATTTATGCAAGCCGAAAGTCCATCGGGCCGGTGCGTTCCATTCGGGAGTTCGACGACAAGATTTTGTCCCGCTACTGGGGTTTCCGCGACGCCGACGACTACTATGACCGCGCCGGCGCCGCCCGCGTGGTGGATCGGATCACGGTTCCTGCGCTGGTGCTGCGCGCACAGGACGACCCCTTTATTCGCCTGCTGCCCGAGACCCGCGCCAAGCTGCTCGCCAACCCGCATGTGACCTTAATCGAGACCCGTCATGGCGGCCACTGCGCCTACCTTT
>PMGP01000192.1:381-3665 GCA_003156235.1 Acidobacteriaceae bacterium | reverse complement strand
CTAAAGCCCGCGATTTTATGCTCCATCAGCGGCACGGCTAAAGCCGTGCCCTTTCAAAACCGGGTTATGAAACAGCCTCTAGGGAACTCTGCACAAGTTGACTTCATGAACGGTGCGGCTTCAGTGTCCGCATGAGTCCCCGTTTGTCTTTTTCAGGAGAGTGCGGCATAACGGAAAGCCGCAGGGCCCGCGCCGCGCCGCTCATCTGAGAGAATAGTAAGAGTGATGCGAGCGCAACAATCCGGCCTTCGGCGGGCTGTCCCAGCCATTCTGGTTGCCTTGGCGCTGGCAGGGGCCTCGGGCGCACTGCATTCGCAGAGGCCGAACCCCACATCCGCCTCCAACCCCTTCTTCGGCAGCGTGACGGCGCGGCCTGTCAGCGATGAGCCNNCACCAGCAAAACCTGGTTGCGATGGGCTTCGGTCCGGCTGCCGTCAAAGAGTTCTCCAAGTTAGTCACGATTCCTGCAAATTTTTCCTTCATCACCCGCGACGACCTCACCGAGGGCAAGATTCAATTTGGCCAGATGCTCTTTTCCGGCCCGCTTATCTCGGCCTTCAAGGCGGTCGGCGCGTCGGAACGCGCAGCCCATTTCTCCAAAATGTCAGCCCGCGGCGAAGTAGTCCAGCAGGTGGCCACGGCTTACTTGCACACTATCGCCGCCTCCAGCGAGGTGGACAACGCCAGGGCACAGGAAGCGACCGGCCAGGTGCTGGTGCGTCACGCCCACGAGGCTCACGTGGCCGGCGTCGTAGCCAATCTCGATGAGCTGCGCGCACGGGTCCAGCTTCAGGCCGAGCAGCAGGCGCTCATCGCCGCCCAGAATGTCGTGGAAAAAGACCTCATCTTGCTCAAGCGCGAGATCGGCATCGACCCCGGCCAGAAGATAGTGCTCACCGACCCGGCGCCCTACAGCGATCTAGCCTCTCAGACCCCGGAAGAGGTTCGCGCCGTCGCCTACAAAAATCGCCAGGACTACCTGACGCTGCAAAATCAAATAATTGCCGTCAAGGCCGTCCACGCCGCCTATCGCAGTCAGCGGCTGCCCAGCCTCAGCTTTGGCGGCTACTACGGCGTTAGCCAGGTGAGCGGCGCCGGCTCGCACGGTAACTTTGCCGCCCAGGGCAACCTCAGCTTTCCGCTCTTCCGCGAGGCCAAACTGCGCGGCGACACGGAAGTGGCTCAGGCGCAGTTGGACGCCGTCTATGCTCAGCTCGCTGACCTGCGCGGCAAGATCGATCAGCAAGTCCGCTCGGCTTTGCTTGACGTGGGCGCGACGGCCAAACTCGTCGAAGTCGCCCGCTCCAACGTTGACCTCGCCACCCGCGCCCTGGCCGACGAGACCGACCGCGTCAACGCCGGTGTGGACGACAACCTGCCCCTGGTCACCGCGCAAGCCACTCTGGCCTCTGCTGAAAGCAACCTCGTCGAAAGCCTCTACCGGTACAACTTGTCGAAGCTGGCGCTGGCCCGCGCCGCCGGCATCATCGAATCGCAGTATCGCGCCTATCTGGGCCGATAGCCCCGGAAGCGATCAAAATCGATTCCCGTTCCTCGACCCATTTCTCTTCACAAACCATTTGCGCAATGAGGAGTAACGTAAAGAGTAGAGGCGGCAAATGCGAGCAGGCAGGCAGCTCAAAATCAAGTACTACGTGGAACCGGACCCAGCTTCCCTCGCCCGCCGTGCCGCCCAGTACTTTGTCGAGATGGCCGGTGAAGCGATAGGGGCTTATGGTCGAGCCCGGATCGCCATCAGCGGCGGGTCCACGCCCAAGGCAGTTTTTGAGCTGCTCGCCGACCCCAATCAGCCCTGGCGCGCGCGCATGCCCTGGGAAAAGCTCGACCTCTATTGGGTGGATGAGCGCTCGGTCCCTCCCGGCCACGCCGACAGCAACTACCGCATGACCCGTGAAGCGCTGCTGGACCACGTGCCGCTGCGCCCCAAGCAGATTCACCGCATCGAGGGCGAACTCGACCCCCAAGCAGCCGCGGCCCGCTACGAGTCGGAGCTGCGCTCGAGCTTCCGCTTGAAGGGCGCCGCGAGCCCGCGCTTCGATCTGGTGGCGCTGGGCATGGGCAAAGACGGCCACACCGCCTCGCTCTTTCCGCACACCGAGGCGATCCACGAGATGAGCCGCCTGGCCGTCGCCAACCACGTGCCACAGTTGGATGCCTGGCGCGTCACCCTCACCTGGCCGGTCATCAACCACGCCCGTTCCGTCTTCTTCATCATCTCCGGAGAGGATAAGGCCGCTGTTTTGCCAGAAGTCCTCACCGGGCCGCTCGATCCGGAACGGCTGCCCAGTCAATTAATATGGCCCTCCAGCGGTATACTTACATTCATATTGGATAAGGCCGCGGCGGCACTATTACCCGCAACAGATGCGGAAGGCTGCGGAGTTTTAGAGAGGGAAAGATGATTCTGGCGGGAGATGTAGGCGGCACCAAGGTTCACTTGGCGCTGTATGACTTTATCGATGGAAAACCGGTACCCTCTCGCGATGAGCGGTATGCGGCCAAAAACTACTCCGGCCTGGAAGAGATCGTCCGGGAGTTTCTCGGCGCATCCAAGGTGACGGCGGCCTGCTTTGGCGTGCCCGGCCCGGTGCGCGATGGCCGTTTGCGCCTTACCAACCTTCCCTGGACGCTGGACAGCCGCGAGCTGTCGGTCAGTCTCGGCGTCGCGCACGTCTTTCTCATCAACGATCTGGAGGCCAACGGCTACGGCGTGGACGAACTCTCCGCCGAGCAGGTTTTCACCCTCAGCGAAGGCGACCCCAGCCAGATCGGCAATCGCGCGCTGATCGCCGCCGGAACCGGCCTGGGCGAGGCCCTGCTGATCTGGAACGGCCGCAGTCACGTCCCTTACCCTTCCGAAGGCGGCCATGTCGACTACGCCCCGCGCAACGAAGACGAAATCGACCTGCTGCGCTTCCTTAAGCAGAAATACAACGGGCGCATCAGCTATGAGCGCGTGGTCAGCGGCCCCGGCCTGACCAACGTCTACGAGTTTCTGCGCGAGGTGCGCGGCATCGACGAGCCGAACTGGCTCGCCCGACGCATGGACGACGAAGACCCCAACGCCGTGATTACCGAGTTGGCCATGGAGGCCAAGAGCGAGATCTGCGAGAAGGCNNCCGGCAACCTGGCTCTCAAACTTCTCTCCGTGGGCGGCGTCTACGTCGGCGGCGGCATCGCTCCCCGCATCCTCGACAAGCTCAAGGACGGAACTTTCATGAAAGCCTTCACCGGCAAGGGACGCCTCAGCCAGTTGCTGGTGA
>PMGP01000192.1:0-300 GCA_003156235.1 Acidobacteriaceae bacterium | reverse complement strand
GCTTCAGCCACGGGCTTTTCGTTACGCTCTTACGTTCAGCCGCCCAGCGAATAAATCACATTCACCGTAGTCTCCACCTCCACCGGCTCGCCGTTCAAAAGGTACGGTTTGTACTCCCAATGAGAGACAGCCCACAATGCCGAAACGGCCAGCAAAGGTGATGGAGACGAGAGCACGTGCAGATTGTGAATGCCGCCATCCGTCCCGATAGTGGCTTGCAAAACCACCGTACCTGAAATACGTGCATCTTTAGCATCCTAGGGATAATATGGCCGGGGGCCCCAGGTCCCTCGCATTTGG
>PMGP01000214.1:13028-13797 GCA_003156235.1 Acidobacteriaceae bacterium | reverse complement strand
AAGTGATAGCCGGTATCCAGAAAAAGGATCGGAATCTTCGCATCCAGCTCGATGGCCAGCTTCGCCAGCAGCACGTCTTCAGCTTGAAAACTGCAAGTCAGGCACGCGTCCTCTTTGCCTGTGATTTCACTGGCGAGTGTCGCGCGCACTTCATCCAGCTTGAGCTTCATCTGCGCATGGATTTCCGATGTGCTCATCACAGACCTGCCTTTTCCGAAGGAATGAAGATGCCTGTGTCATGCAACAAACGATGGACTGCGGAAATGGCCTGCATAGGTTCGTAGGCGTCAAGAGAAACCTCTTGGTCGTCTATCCTGGCAATGAGAGTGCTGCCTTCGTTAGCGTTCAGAACCAGCGCAAGCAGGCCGGATTGTACATCGAGTCTGGTGATGGTTTCCAGCAGGCTGGGATGAAGAAGAAAGACTTCGTCGCCGGTGTCGATGCGATTGGAAACGACTCCCACGGAAAACAGTGAACGCTCGATGGAGTCAATCAGACCCGCGGGTCCGCTCAGTTCGAGTACACCGCCGCGGTGTCCCCAGCGCGCGGCCCTCTCGCCGGCGGTCACCGGCCCCCAGGTGTCCGCATGAAGGTGTTCACCTGCTGCGGTAATCGCGGACGCCGCGGTAATCATGCCGGCCGCGGCGGTGCTGTTGGTTTCAGCATCGATCAGAATGAATGCGCCGGTCGAGCGATTCTCGCCGTAAAGGTCGAGAGCGATCGGGCGCAATAAATCGATGTTGACCACGCCAATGCCGTTCATCTCCAG
>PMGP01000214.1:0-13022 GCA_003156235.1 Acidobacteriaceae bacterium | reverse complement strand
TTGCCGGAGCCTGTGCGGAGACGATCATATCGCCGCGGCTGATATCGAGTTCACGATCCAAAACGAAAGCGACCGATTGCGGCGCAATGGCCGTGTTAAGGTCGCCATCGAAAGTTACGATGCGCGCGACCTCAGCGTTTCTGCCGGAAGGAAGCACCGTAACTCTGTCTCCCGGAGCGATTGTTCCTGAAGCAATCTGCCCGGCAAATCCGCGAAAAGTATGATCAGGACGAAGGACCCGCTGCACGGGAAAGCGGAAGGGCTCAGTGAGTGTGCCCCGCGACGACGGCAGCGATTCCAGAAGCTCCAGCAGCGACGGCCCCTGGTACCACGGCATCGCTTTTGATCCATGGACGATGTTATCTCCCGCCAGCGCGTTGACCGGGACAAAACTGGCCTCGACAGGAGTTCCTGTATCCGCCGCAATCTGATCCAGAACGGAAGTAAAATCCAGCTTGATCGCGCGAAAGGCACCTTCGTCGTAGCCGATCAGATCCATCTTGTTCACCGCAACGAGAACGTGGCGGACGCGCAGCAGCGATGCAATGTAGGCATGACGGCGCGACTGGATCAGAACGCCCTTGCTCGCGTCAATCAGCACCACAGCCGCATCGGCTGTCGATGCGCCGGTGGCCATGTTGCGCGTGTATTGCTCGTGGCCCGGCGTGTCCGCAATGATGAATTTACGGCGCGGGGTGGAAAAGTAGCGGTAAGCAACATCGATGGTGATGCCTTGTTCGCGCTCAGCGGCAAGGCCGTCGACCAGCAGGGCGAAGTCGATATTCTGCCCCTGGGTGCCGACGCGCTTGCTGTCCGCTTCGAGGGCAGCGAGCTGGTCTTCGAAGATCATCTTCGAGTCATAAAGCAACCGCCCGATGAGGGTGGATTTGCCGTCATCGACCGAGCCGCAGGTGATGAAGCGCAGCAGGGATTTGTGCTGGTGTTTCTCCAGATAGGCGTCGATATCCTCGGCTATCAGCGCCTCGGTGACGTAGGAGCTTTCCTTGGTTTCGGACATTAGAAATACCCCTCCTGCTTTTTCTTTTCCATGCTTGCCGCCTGGTCGTGGTCGATGGCGCGGCCCTGGCGTTCCGAGGTGGTGGTGAGCAGCATTTCTTGAATCACTTCCGGCAGGGTGGTGGCTTCGGATTCAACTGCGCCGGTGAGCGGATAGCAGCCCAGCGTGCGGAAGCGGATGGAGCGTTCCTCCACCTTCTCGCCGGGGCGGAATTGGAAGCGGTCGTCATCGACCATAAGGATAAGGCCGTCGCGCGTCACGGTGGGGCGCTTGGCGGCGAAGTACAACGGCACGATGGGGATATTTTCCAGGTGGATGTATTGCCAGATGTCCAGTTCGGTCCAGTTGGAAATGGGGAAGACGCGGATGCTCTCCCCCTTGGCTTTGCGGGCGTTGTAGAGGTTCCACAATTCCGGGCGTTGCTGCTTGGGGTCCCAGCGGTGGTTGGCCGAGCGGAAGGAAAAAATCCGCTCCTTGGCGCGGGATTTTTCCTCGTCGCGCCGCGCTCCGCCGAAAGCGGCGTCGAAGCCGTATTTGTCGAGCGCCTGCTTCAGCCCTTCGGTCTTCCACATATCCGTGTGCAGGCCGCCATGCTCGAACGGGTTGATGCCGCGCGCGGCGGCTTCCGGGTTGTGGTACACCAGCAGCTCCATGCCGCTCTCACGCGCCATGCGGTCGCGCAGCTCGTACATGGCGCGGAACTTCCAGGTCGTGTCCACATGCAGCAGCGGGAACGGCGGCGGGCTGGGGTAGAACGCCTTGCGCGCCAGATGCAGCATCACCGCCGAGTCCTTGCCCACGGAGTACAGCATCACCGGTTTCTCCGTCTCCGCCACAACCTCGCGCATAATGTGAATCGACTCAGCCTCCAAACGCTGCAGGTGGGTCAGAGTTGGAGCGTTTGATAGTAAATCTTGATCACGTTGATGGCGCAATTCTGCCAGCTCCCCTTTATTGCGCGCAGCCTGTCTATCTGATCTGGCGCAGGGTGCGTATATATTATTTGACTATTTAGTCAAACCCCATTGTGTCACGCTCTTTACGCTGCATCTCGCGGAGCCCGGTTTCGATAGCCCCTAACCCTATCGGAAACATAACTTCCCGATTGACACCAACGATCGGCGGCGGTGCCAGGCCAATCAACGCCAGAGCCGATTCAGGCAACGCATCGAGCGGCGTCAGCGAATTGCCTAGACGCGCCTCGATCAAAGCCCCCCTGACGAGCTGTCTGATCACCGTCGTAATCCATTCCACGGTCTCGGCGTTTAGTCGCCTTGGCGCAAGTAAGGTATTGATCGTGTCGCGCATGATACCTATGGCGTCATGACTGGCCGCGGACATGAATTCCTGTGCTTTTTCGGGAATATTCGTATCAATGACGATTTCGAACGTGCCGGGCACAAAGCCATAACGTGCCTTTAGCCGCCGCTGAGAAATACCAAACCATTCCAAATGATTACGGAGTTTTTCCAGTAATGGGTCGTCCGTGAGATAGATCTTTTCGATCTCCCCGCGATCCCTCTCCCATATCTGCTGAATGACAACCGTAAGCAGATCAGCTTTTGATCCAAAGGCGTGGTAGAGGCTGCCCTTCTGGACGAGAGCGGCACCACAGATGGCGTCCACGGATACCGCGTGATAGCCACTACGCCAAAATAAGGCGGTGGCGGCTTCAATGATCCGGTTGGGTGTGGATGGTTTGCTGGCCATATTTGGATCATCCGTATTTTGCGTTGAATGTCCAGACAGGCGTTGACTTATCGGTCAAATTTTCCGATACTCTGCATAATATCCAGACTTGATCGCAGTATAATCGGCGACGGAGGACAGGCGAAGTGATACAGTTGAAGCTTACATGGCGGTCTCGGCGCCAATGTTGCCGTGCAGTTTGACATTCTTGCCATTGGATTGCCTTTCAGCGAGGGGCCGGTGGTGCGGGGTGATGGGAGCCTGCTTTGTGTCCAGGTGCTTGCTGGGCAAATGACCCATCTCAGTGCTGCAGGGGCTGTCATTTCGACGCGGCAGATTGGCGGAGGTCCGAATGGTCTTGCCTTTGGACCAAACAATCTTTGCTACATTTGTAATAACGGTGGCCTGGACGCCGATGATATCGCCCGCTTGCGTGAAGGCGAGGATGGCGATGCTATCGATCCCGGCTTAGGCCGAATTGAGACGGTGAACCTCGAAACAGGCGAGGTTAAAATGCTGTATAATCAATGTGATGGCGTTCCGCTGGTTGCTCCCAATGATCTGGTCTTCGATGGATTTGGCGGCTTTTATTTCTCCGATTTTGGCTCTCTTCGTAGGGCAGCGCCGCAAATGGGCCAGGTGTATTACGCACAAGCCGATGGCACGGGGTTGCACGCCGTCACGCCGCCGTTGGAGCGCCCCAATGGGGTTGGTCTCAGCCCGGATGGAACCAAGTTGTATGTCTCGGAGACCCATTCTGGCCGAGTTTGGTGTTTCTCTCTGACGGAACCTGGAAAGATCACAAACGCGATGCAGGCATCTGCACTTCTGTTCGGCGATGCTAGTTTACTGATGGACTCGCTTGCCGTTCAGGCGGATGGCAAGGTTTGCGTGGCCTGCCCAGGAAATAATCTCATCCTGCGCGTCGCGCCGGACGGCACCGCCGAACGTATTCCAACCGTCCCCGGCGATCCTTCGAATATCTGTTTTGGCGGTGCCGATATGCGGACCGCATACATCACCGGCCTGCATTGCGGCGTTGTTTTCACGGCGACATGGGATGCGCCAGGTCTGGCACTGGCTTTTCAGGAAAAGTGGGCCGGCCCTAGCCCCGTTTGTGGAGGGCATTAGCATGACAGTCTCAATCGATCGTAGTGGTGGCCTTAATCCCAGCCTGGATCAGGCGCTCGTGCATGGGCCAGCGGACCCGTTGACCTATGAAACATTCAATGTCTGGCTGGTTGATGGACCGCGCCGGATCGGCTTCAATTTACATCTTTATTATGTCCGTGATGGCATCGCCCGGGAACGTGCAACGCTGTTTTTCCCCGATGGCCGGCGGTTCATCACCCATTCTGAGGGACGTTATGAAAATGGTGCCGAGCCGGGTGGCCGCAGTCTGCGTTACCGTTGTGTCAAACCGTATGAAAACTGGGAGTATCGGTGGAATGCCGAAGCGATAACGCTGACGCAGGAGCAGGAAGCGCAGGGTTCGGTTACCACCGGCCCCACGGCTGAAGTGGTTGTTGAGGTTAAGGCTCAAACGCTTACTGAGCCCTGGTTGATTCCACTCTCAACCGGGCCGCAAAGCTTGGTCGGGCCGCCACGGACGGCAGATGGAATTTTTCTTGGTAAGTATGAGCAGATTATCCGCGGCGAAGGAACAATATCGGCCGCTGGAGAATCTTATGCGTTCTCTGGCGTCGGCTTGCGCGGTCATGTGCGCGGACCGCGCGATACCACCGGCATGGGCTCTCACGCCTGGGTGACTGGGCAGTTTCCAGGTGGGCGGGGATTTGGTCTGAAGCAGCTTTTCACCCTGGATGGAACGCCCTATTTCAGTGAGGCTTATCTCGCAGAGGATGGCCGAATTCTCCGTGCAGAGATCATAAACTCCCCGAAATTCTCGCGTGATTCCAATGAGCATGGATTCTCCGTTGAATTACAGGCGGGCAATCGTACGGCGCGTATCGAGGGCATGAATTTCCACACAACCTGGATTCCGCTTGGCGATTGGGGCGGGCCGGCGCCGTCTGTCCAGCGCAAAGCCGCAGGCACCGGGGCGTTCGCCGCTGGTCACGGTCTGGTCCAGGAAGCTGCGAAAATAATGAGCCAGTCTTGCTCGCGCTTCATCTGGGATGGCGAGGAAGGCTTCGGCATGTGTGAGCTTTCTGGTTAGTAAAAATTCTTAATAAACGTCCAAGAAGGAAAAATGATGTTAGATGTAGAGACACTCCTAAGCGCCGCTGAAGCGCAAACCGGGTTATCGGATTGGGGAACCGATCAGGCCTTCCGCATTGGGCTTGGCGAACTTGTGAGCGCAGCCGTTGCCGCGCAACTCTCGGAAGCCGGGGCAGCCTCGCTACAGGACCAGATCCTCACGCAGCTCGCGATCCGCCTGCATTTCGTCGAGGATGAAAAGCTGCACCCTGAAATCACCGAACAGAAAATCGTCCGGCCGCTGATCCTCACGGGGCTGCCGCGGACCGGGACGACCATCCTTCACGATCTTTGCGCGCTCGATCCGGCTGGCCGCGCGCCGCAGGAATGGGAGTCTGCCATCCCCTGGCCGGCGCCGGAGGCCGCCACCTACACCACGGACCCGAGGATTGCGCAAACCCAGGCGGGGATCGACGCCATGCTGGAGGCCATGCCGGTGCTGCGCACCATGCACCCCTGGGGCGCAACACTGCCTGCGGATTGCTTGAGCTTCTTCGCGTTCAGCCTTTACTGCACGCGGTTTTTTGCGAGTATCTACGTCCCGCAATATGCCCATTGGCTCGCGACCGCCCATCCTGACGGCATCTATCGCAGCCATAACAGGGCGCTGCAGCAGCTTCAGTGGAAGGGGCCGAAAGGTCGCTGGATTTTGAAAGAGCCCATGCATCTGCTCAATCTTGACCAATTAATTAAAATCTATCCTGATGCATGTATCGTGCAGACCCATCGCGACTCGGCACGCACACTACCCTCGAACGCGAGCCTCGTCTGGACCATCCAGAGNNCGCTGAAATTATTTGGTGCCCATCTTGAACGCGGCACGATCGCCCGGCGCGATCCTGCGGTCGACAGCCGTGTGCTCGATATCGCCTATCGCGACACGGTCCTCGATCCTGTTGGCACCGTTAAACGGATTCACGACCATTTTGGCTTTGAGTTCAGCGCCGAACATGGCCACCGTATCGAAGAGCATATCGCCCATAATCCGCAAGGCAAGCATGGCGAGCATAAGTACAACGCCGAGGATTTCGGTCTCGATCAGGCCACCCTGAAGGGTCTGATGCCCGAGTATCGCGAGCGGTTCGGGCATCTGCTGTCCGAACCGGCGAGATAGGACAAACGCCATGGGTTTTGATCGCCATTCCACCGCCATGCAGGTTGCCGCACAAGCCGACCTCAGGGGCCGCACGGCCCTTGTCACCGGTGCAACCTCTGGGCTTGGTGTGGCGACCGCTCATGCCTTGGCAGCGGCCGGCGCGGACTTGATTCTGGGTGTGCGCGACCGGGATGCCGGACGTCTCATGGCCAACAAGATCTGTGCTGAAACAGGGCGGCAGGTGCTTGTCGGCGTGCTCGATCTCAGTAACCCCTCTTCGGTGGTCAGCTTCGCGCAAACCGTGACTGACCGCCCGGAGGCGCTCGGTATTCTGGTGGCGAATGCGGGGGTTTCCAAGACGCTGGATGCCCATACCGCTGATGGTCTGGATGTTCGTTTTGCCACCAACCATCTAGGGCACTTCTTGCTGGCGAACCTCCTGTTCCGCAAACTTGCCTTGAATGGCGCTAGGGTTGTTGTGCTGAGTTCTGCCGCGCATAAAGGTCGGCCGTTGCATTTTGATGATATGCAATGGCAGAGCCGTCCGCGAGACGATCTGATGGCATATGGCGAATCTAAAACTGCGAATATTCTGTTCGCAATGGAAGCCACCAAGCGTTGGTCGTCCGACGGCATTTTCGCCAATGCGGTCTTGCCAGGTTCGGTATTGACCGGGTTGCAACGCTATCATGGTGATGAGCTGAAACGGCTGATTGGCTTCTTTGACGAACAGGGCAAGCCGAACCCGGCGATGAAAACCGTTGAGCAGGGAGCCGCGACGACTATCTGGGCAGCAACGGCGCCGGAGCTTGAATCGCGCGGGGGGCTGGTTCTGGAAGATTGCGCGTTGGCCTTGCCTGTTGGGCCCGAGACGCATCCATGGACGGGGTTCGATGCCAGCGTCACCGAAGAACTGGCAGCGTACATGTTGTGGGAACGGTCAACGGATATATTGGCTGCGCTGGATATCATCATTTGAAGAGGGCGCCGGTCGTAGTGTGACTTTTGAACGAAACCCTAGTTATCCCAAGGAGTTAATTGTGAACCAGTCGAACCTTTTTCCTTCGGGCGGCCAAATTATCCCGTTTGGTGCGTTTGCATGCCGGCTCGACCGACCCCTTCAGCCGCAATGTTTTATTTTCAACTGAATGAAATGGCACAGCAACAGAAAATTCCGGGTGTATTCATCTTGATGAAAAACAACCTGGGCAAGGCGCTGATTGCGCCGAAGATTCAAAACATGAGGAGAGTGCGATGAGTGAACAAGATTTGTCCAGCGGCTACGATCCGGCCCATGAGTTCTTTCTTGGTGAAAAGCCCGATAATCCGCTAATGCGCGACAGCGCGTCTATGTGGATCTCGGATGACAAAGGGCGATTTGGTTTCCCTCGTCTGACCATCGAGGCGGTTTCGAGCGAATGGGATAATCGCGGTGTCGAAGCCAATATCGCTTTCCCCGACGGCCGTGTCTTGATCGGATCCGGTGGCTACGCGCCGGCTCCGGTTAAATTCGTCGACGGCAACGCCGTCACGCTCAATGCTGGACCGCTGACTTTTGAGGTGCGGGAGCCTCTAAAACGCTGGGCGCTGGTTTTCGATGGCCAAACCTATGAAACCACGGTTCAACAACAGGCCCAAGGCGTCACCACCGGCACGCCGCGCGACGTGCGTATCGAGGTTGAAGCGACAATGGTAGTGCCGGCCTGGAGTCCTGGCGAGCAGGCGCGCGACGCGGCAACCGTGCAAGCGGTGGGCGCGGTGGGAGGGCATCGCCACGAGCAGCTATTCCGTTGCACAGGCAGCTTTCATATCGCCGGCGAAGCGCCGCTTAAATTTACCGGCTCCGGCCTGTTCGTTCGCCGCTCTGGTGCACGGGATATTGGCGAATTCCCCGGCCACTGCTGGCAATCGGCGGTGTTTCCGAGCGGCAAGGCGTTTGGATTGATGGGCTTTCCGCCACGCAAAGACGGAACGCCCTCGTTTGGCGAGGCATATATTTATGACGGCAAGCAAAAACACTATGCCAAGGTGGTTGAAGCGCCATGGATGAACCAGTTTGTCCCGCATGACGGGCCAGTGGATATCGTGCTTGAAGTTGCAGGACAGCCGGTTCGGATCAGCGGCCGCACCCATGATTCCACCTGTATTCGCGAGAATAACCCGATGTTTGGTAACTGGACGCAGGCTGGACAGCCAGTGTTGGTTGGTCTGCCATTTCATCAAGGCGGCGTACGCTATGAATGGGATGGCGAAGTAACATACGGCATGATTGAGCGTTCACTGCCGGGCGCCAAAATGGTGTAGAGGGAGATGTTGCGGCGATGAATCGGTATCTCAAGATATCAGCCGAAACGTCGCCGCGCGTTTCCATGCCGTTCGCGGTGTCGGGAAAGGCTGGCTGGCAATGAAGGCTAAGACGGGCAGAAATTTGCCCGGGCCACAGCGAGGCTGGTGAGCAAGCTGGGTATGTTCGTGGTGACTACAATTCTTCCACGCCCCNNACCTCGTCACAGTGGTTTTGACTCTTTGGCGGCGTGCGGATAGGCGCGGGCGAGTTTCACTCGCGCGCGTTCTGTGGTGAACATCCATTTCACGCGTGCGCCACTTTCATTTCGCTGCTTTTCCCACGCTTTTATTTCTTTGTCGAGACGTTTACGCTCGCCGATCCGGCGATCCAGGCATTGGCTGCGTAGCACGCCGATTTCGATTTCAACCATATTCAGCCAGCTGGCATGCTTGGGCGTATAATGGAACTCCAGCCGCTGGAGTACCCGGTGCGCCTCGGGTGCCGGAAAGGTTTCATAGAGCGCGCCCGCCGTATGGGTCGATAAATTGTCCAGCACGACGCGAATGAGATCGGCATCTGGGTAGTGGATATCAACCAGATCGCGCATGCAATGCGCAAAGTCGGCGGCGGCGCGATGCTCGGTGACTTTCACGTGGCGCCAGGATTTGTGGGCGTCGAGAAACACAAACAAGTTCGCCGTGCCATTGCGCCGGTATTCGTAATCGTACCTTGCCGGCTGCCCGGGTGCGGCCGGGATCGGCTCGCGGACCTCGCCGATCAACTGCGTCGGGCTCTCATCGAAACACACGACGGGAAATTTCGGATCGGGATATTGCGAATAGAGGTCGAGCACATCTTCCATGCGGGCGACGTAGGCGCCATCCACTTTCGGGATGCACCACATGTCCTTCTGCCACGGCTGCAATTTGTTTTCGCCCAAGCGCCGGCGCACCGTCTCGCGTGAGACCGCCGCATGCTCGGTCAGCTTGATCATCTCGCCCGCCAACAAATCCAGCGTCCACCGCGCCCGCCCCAGGGGCGGATTTGAACAGGCTGTTGCCACCAGCAGGGCTTCTTCCCGGCCGGTTAGCTTGCGCGCCGCACCCGGACGCGCCTCCTCCGCCAGCGCAAGCTCGAGGTTGCCTTCCACAAAGCGGCGCTTGGTGCGGTACACGGTGGACTCGCCGACCGACACACTGGCGGCGATCACCTGGTCGCCAACACCCGCGTCAGCGGCCAGCAAAATCTGCGCGCGCTTGACCTTGCGGGCCGGGTGCTTGCCCCCGCTCAAAAACGCGGTGAGCTGGTCGCGTTCCTCTTGGCTCAGCTCGACGCGATACCGTATGTTCATCAGAAGCTCCCCTGGGGTTGAGAGCAAACCGATGAATCACATCTCCGAGCCGGGTCACGCCGCGACACCGCCCAGCTTCACGGCAAAACAAGGCCAGTATCTGGCCTTCATTCATGCCTACACCCTCGTGCTGGGGCGTCCTCCGGCGGAAGCCGATCTGCAACGCCACTTCCGTGTAACCCCACCCGCCGTGCACGGCATGGTGCTTTCGCTCGAACGCGCAGGACTCATTCGACGCGAACCAAGCCGCGCGCGCAGCATCGGCCTGCTCGTCGACCCAATGGCGCTGCCACCACTACAGCCGAGCCACCTTCAACCCGTCAAAACCACTGTGACGAGGTACTAGCAGGCTGGCATCGAACATCTGCTAGATGCCGTTGTGCCAAAAGTGCGGCGCGTGACCAGCGCGCGAATATTGGGCCCCAGCGAGGTCACGCAAGCACAAATCCAGCCTGTCCGACAACGCATCTTCTCCGCTCCCTTTGTTTCATCCCCCCGCACAGCCGGCTTCAGCCAGGCTGCTTGGCCAGCGCCCGCAGCCGCTCCTCGCCAATCTGGCTCAGCAGGTCGGTGTGCACCGGCACCCAGCCCAATTCATCGCGCGAGCGCGGGCTGCGCGAGCGGCTGGAAGCGCCCATCACAATCAACGTCGCAAACTTACCCCAGACCTCGAATGCCTCTTCCACACTCAAGCTGCGCGTCGGGCAACCCAAATCCTGCGCCACGCGCTCGGCAATCCAGCGGTTGGCAATCTCCCCGGCCACGGCATGGTAGAGCGCCCCGCCGGTGCCCTTCTCGACCACAAGCCCATACAGGCGGCCCAGATCGTCAATATGCACATTGGTATAGCAATTAAGGCCAGGGCCGACATAACAAGCTGCCCCAGTCTTGGCGACGGATTCGTAGATCATGGACATATGGCCGTGGTCTCCTGGCCCCCAGATCATGGGGGGCCGAACCACGATGCCGCGAATGCCGCGCGTGGTCGCCGCGCGTACAAAATTTTCCGTTTCAACGCGTTGCACCAGGGAACGTGCCGGGGTGAACGCGTCCTGCTCCGCGAAACTATCCGGGCTCCAAAATCCCGCCGTGCGCTGGCCAAGCACGCCGGTCCCGGAGGTGAAGATGAATGTTTTGCCGCTGCCCTCAAACCTGTCGAAAAACGCTTTGACGGCCACCTGTTCCTGCTCCAGGAGCAGTTGCGGCGCGAAAATCGTTACATCCGCTTGCGCCGCAGCATCCACGGCACCTGCAAGATCGCTTTCCAAATCGCCGAGGATCGGTTTGATGCCGGCCGCCTGCAACTTGGCGGCGGCCGCCGCCGAGCGGGCCATGCCGCTGACTTCATGGCCAGAGCGGACAAGATGCGCACCGACATTGCCACCGATAAAGCCTGTGGCACCAAGAATGTAAACTTTCATGTACTCCCTCTTTCCCTCATGCAAGCGGATTCCCGCGAACTCTTATTCGTTGGCTCTAATTCGGCCCGGCTAGTAAACCGGCATATACATTTATCCGCTACCAGACAAATTATACTGTCGATCAAGAGCCTATTACTGCCTAAGCCCCGTGGAGGGCCCCGGCCTAACTCGTCAGTAATAATGTAGCGTAGCGTGCCGACAAACCTGAAGATAGGATCAAGCGAAGATTGGTCCACGGAGTGGCCGTCGGCAATCAGAATGGAAGATGAGTAGCGACTATGTGCCAAAAGAGGGCGACCTCTTACCAAGGCCAGAACCAAAGCCTCTTCCAGAAATCCTTTAACGTGAAGGCTGCCTGGGGCGTTGATGTCGCGAGGTAGAGCTTGCGTTACGATTTCGTTCAGATTGTCGGCGAAGACTTTCTCGATTTCGGCGCGAGGTCCCCAGCACCAGATGTCCCCAGCCTTGGTAAAAATCAGCCGGCTATCACCGACATCTCAATATCTGGCGGATTTTTTTGCAGTAGAAAGGCCGTTGTGAAATAGCGTCGCGTTAAATTTCGAAGCCAAGTCACTGCCCATCGGCATGGTCATCAACAGCCCTCAGCGAAGCAGCGATATCGGCAATCGACCGGAACAGTACCAGCCCATCATCCTTAGAAGGCAAAAAACCCCGGCGGCGCCAAAACGCGGCTGCGTCACCATCAACGGCATTGACGATAAGCGCCCGCCCGCCGATCAACGCGGCGCCGTTCACGCTGCGGGCCAGTGCATGATTGAACAATCCTAGGCCTATCCCTTGCCCACCCCAAGCGCGGTCCGTCGCAAGCTGCCCGAGCAGAATACACGGCACCGGATTCGGTGGCTGGCCCGTGCGGATCGCGCGCGGCAGAGTGGCTGGCACAATGGCGGTCGGCGCCAAGCCGTAATAGCCGACCACGCGGCCCGCCACATGAACGACCATGACCACCGTGAACCCCTTTTGCTGATTGGCCAGCGCTCGAGTCTTCAGCCAATGGTCGAGCGAGGGCTTGCTGCAGGAGAACTGGGATACATCGTGACCGGCATTCAGGAGCTCCGGCGCGGAGAGCGGCGGCTCCGCCATCAGCGCTTCGCCGGCCCCTTTTCCCACGGTGCCTTGCGGCGAAGGGATGCCACCATTTCCGACACGGGAGCGGCGGGCGCGGAGACGGCTTGAATAAAGGCTTCAAACCCCTCCGGGCTCATGCGTACCAGCGTGCTTTCCATAAGCACTTCCTCGGCGGCCCGCACCGCAGCCTCACGCACAAAATCCGTCCGCGAGCGCCCGCGCAAATCGGCGGCACGGTCGATAATGGCGATGTCACCTTCCGGGAGCCGCATCGAGAGCGGATGGTCCTTGCGCTTGGCTGTTGCGGTCATGGCTGTGGCTTTTGTCATGGGATGCATATAGATCTCTGTAGCGCATTATGCAATACAATTCGATTGCTTCCCTTATCGTCTATGCCGCCTCGTTTGCTTCCGATGCTCCATGTGATCCCGCAAATCTTGGCCTCGTTGACCAACCCGATGCCAGAATTCCGACTCGGCCTTGTGATTGACCACCGGGCGACGGGCCACCCTGGCCAGAAGTTCCGCCACATCCGCGCCGATACGGGCAACCCGCGCCAGCGCTCCGCCATGACGGCGCAATTGAGCCACCAAACCAGACAGAATCTCGGCGAGCGCATTTGCAACGCGGTGGTTCATCAACCCCTCAGCCAGCATCGACGGCTGATCCCGGACATCCCTGCGCGCTTCCGCTGCCCGGTGAACCCTCTGCATCGCCCGCCCGGTGACGTGCCCCCTTGCGCGCATCGCGCGGCGGTTGAGGATCAAAGTCAGGCAACGACCATAGCCTATCAGGTTTGAGATTTCGAGTTAAATTACCCTAACACTGCCCTAGTGGCCTGAGTCGTTCAC
>PMGP01000256.1 GCA_003156235.1 Acidobacteriaceae bacterium | reverse complement strand
CGCGACGAAGAAGTCATCGCCGCCGCCGACAAACTGGGCATGGCCATGGTCTTCACCGGCATGCGCCACTTCCGGCATTGAGGTATTGTCCGTTATGACAGACAAAGGAGCCTCTTGCAAAACTCTATTGCGAGGGCGATGATTTGGCCCCGGAGGGGCCATCGATAATAGCCCAGGATGGACCCTGAGCGCAGCGAAGGGGGAATCCTGGGAAAGGCCGTCAGAACGAACCAAAGCCCCGGAGGGGCGCCCGAATCTTTTGTGCTGGTTTCTTGGTAATTTTGTAAGAGGCTCCAGGGTGTACATTATCGGCAAAGCCCCCTTTGAAAGACGGATGCCCCCATGCCCCTGATCGACCAAATCCGCGAAGAAAAGCTCATTGAACTGGCAAAGAAACGCTTCGACCCCGATCTCTGGGATGCCGAGAATAAGGTTCTGCACGACTCGGCCAGCTCTGAAGACCTGCCCGAGCCGGATGAAAAGGCCCCGCGTCCCGAGGTTCGCGCGGATTTCCTCCGCTGGCTGGCCACCGATCCGGAGGCCGCACTCAATATCGACCCCAAGGGCCTGCGCGTCTATGCCGCGACCATCCCCGGCAAGCTCGATCTCGAGAAATGTCATGTTAACCCGGCGCTGACGTTTTTCCGCTGTGACTTTCAGGGCGAGATCAACCTCCGCTTCGCGGAGACACAAGGCCTCTTCTTCTTTGGTTCTTCGCTGGCTGTGGGCATTCGCGCCGATTGGGTTATTGTTCACGGCCCGCTCTTTTTCCAGCGCATCGAGTCCAAGGGCGAGATTCGACTGCTGGGCGCGAGGATCATGGGACAACTCGCCTGCAATGGCGCGAAGCTTAGGGCCGCGGTTAATGCGCTCATCGCGGACGGCGCGAAGATCAGCAACGGCGTCTTCCTGACGGACGGCTTCGAATCCGAGGGAACGATTCGCCTGCACGGCGCGGAGATTACAGGACCACTCGTCTGCAATGGCGCGAAACTGAAGCCCACAGGCAATGCGCTACAAGCGGATGGCGCGAAGATCGATGGTGGCGTCCTCCTGCGAGACACCTTTGAGTGCTCCGGCACGATTCGTCTGCTCGGCGCGGAGATCAAGGGTAATCTGGAGTGCGACGGCGCGAAATTGACTGGGACCGGCAACGCGCTCTTCATGGATGGTGTCCAGATCGGCGGCGATATCTTTCTGCGCGCTGGCTTCGAGTGCTCCGGCGAAATTCGCCTGCTCGGTGCACGGGTCGTCGGCGTATTCGACTGCTCCAGTGCAAGACTGACGGCGGAGGGTTACACGCTCTCATTGGATGGCATCCAGATCGGCGGCGGCGTCTTTCTGCGGGACGGCTTTGGGTGCTCCGGCGCGATTCGACTGCATGGCGCGCAGATTGAGGGAACCCTCGATTGCTCCAGCGCGAAGCTTACAGCGAAGGGCAACGCGCTCTCCCTGGATGGCGCCCAGGTCGGCAGCAGTGTCTTTCTGCGGGACGGCTTCAGGTGCTCCGGCGCGATTCGCCTGTCCGGCGCGCGGATCGGCGGGGACCTAACAGTCAGAGGTGCGAAGGTTGCCGGGGTTCTCTGTCAGAACATGGTGGTTTCGAACGATCTGATCTGGCAGAATGTAGAGAAATCTAAGGAAACAAAACTTTATCTGATTGGCGCGAAGGTGAAGAACCTGCGTGACGACCGAGCGAGTTGGCCTGAAGAGGGGAACCTTGACCTTGACGGGTTGGTTTATGAGGAATTGACCCTCCATGAGCCCTCCTCGATTGAGCAGATCAAAGCCGGTACGAATTCACGAGAACTTCCTTTAGTCGCCAAGGATCGGATTGATTGGATCATGCTTCAACCAGAGGAGCGCCGCACCGAGCCGCAGCCCTGGATGCAGCTTGCCAAGCATCTGGAAACCAAAGGGGATCACAAAGACGCCAAGCACGTCATTTACAAGTTCCGTTGTTTGCGTGCTCACGTGCAGAAGAAGTGGTGGATTTCCCGCAGGTGGGCGATCTTCTTCGCATGGATGGAAGAAGCGCCTTTGCGTATCTGGCGCACAATTGTCTTCTTTTTACTACTAGGCTGGCTCATTTTTGGCTTTGCTGGTGTGAAAGGGGCAATAGCTCCGACTGAACCTGAAGCCTACAAGGCGTTCACGTCGAAAAGACCAATGCCCGCTGCCTATCCGACACTGAATCCTTTCGTCTACACGCTGGAAAACGCTGTGCCGCTGGTGAAGCTGGGTCAAGACGAGAAGTGGGCGCCAGACCGGAGGTACCCAGGAACAAAATGGTATACAAACTATTGGTTTCTCATGTGGTCTCGCTGGCTTCTCATCCTCTTTGGCTGGGTCCAGGCGACCGTTTTAGCTGCGGCGCTCTCGGGCCGTTTCAAGCCGTAAACTGTCTGCTGGGAATACACGAACCCCATGCGAGCGACGAGCGAGCCTCTGGCCGCACCGCAGGTGCTTGCAGATTATTTCCCCACCTTGTCGCACAATCATTCCAGAAGTCTTCCTTCAAACATCGTCCCGGCACGTCCTCCTCGCGCCGCCTTTCGGTCGAAAGCGGCCAACAGAGGCCGAAACGTCCCGTAACTCCTTATCCTGGACGACTTTGCAGGGAACTCCTTTGTTTTGACGATCTTACAGCGCAACCCCTTCTGTAACCTCAAGAAAACAACGACTTTGCGTCCAAAGTACGGGTGGGGGTACCCGAGGTGCCGGCTTTGCTGTCAATAGACAGCGACGGGCCTGGAGGCCGGGTGCCGGGTGCCCCCGGTCCCTCGCCTTTAGGGACCGGGGATACCACGAACCCCAAGGCGAGCGAAAAGCGAGCGGCTGCCCCACCGCAGGTGGTGCAGATTACTTCCATGCGCCATCAACGTTCTCGTCGACGCAAGAGTGGACCATATAGAAATAAGGCAGAAGAAGCAGGCACGCAAGTAAAATAGATTCAATGCGATTCGAGCTGTACGTAGCATCCCGGTATCTGAAGGCCAAGCGGCGGCAAGCCGTTGTGGGCGTGGTCACCATCATCTCCATCGCCGGCGTGGCCGCGGGTGTGGCTGCGCTCATCATCGCCCTGGCCATCACCAACGGCATGAGGCAAGACCTCCAGGGGCGTCTGCTCGGCGTCTCGGCCCACGTGGACCTGATGCGCGTCGAGGCGGACGGCATTCGCGACTGGCAGCCTCTGCTCGACCGCCTGCGCCGCGTTCCTCACGTCACCGCCGCCGCGCCGGGAATCTACGGACAAGTGCTGGTCTCGCGTGGTCCCCGCGCCGGCTTCGCGCTCATCAAGGGCATCATCCCCGACCAGGAGCGGACGGTCAGCAGCCTGCTCGGCACCATCGTCTCCGGCTCGGCCCAGGATCTTGAACCGGAAGCGCGCAGCAAGGTCGCGCAACCGGTTCCCGGTGAAGGCTGGATCAACGCGCCTTATCCGGCCCTGGTGCTGGGCAAGAATCTTGCTGAAACCATCGGCGCACAGGTGGGCGACAGCGTTCTTGTCACCAGCCCGCAGGGCGAACTGACCCCGCTCGGCCTCACGCCAAAATACCAGCGCTTCCGCGTCGCAGCCATCTTTCAGTCGGGTTTTTATCAGTACGACTCGGCCATGGCCTTCATGCGGCTCTCGGAAGCTCAGCGCCTCTTCAGCGAGCCCGACCTGCTCTCCGTCATCAGCTTCAAGGTGGACGACCTGGACCGCGCTCCCGCCATCGGCCGCGCCATCGAGCACGAGGCCGGGCGCGGCTTCATGACCTCCAACTGGATGGAGCAGAACCG
>PMGP01000216.1:527-4145 GCA_003156235.1 Acidobacteriaceae bacterium | reverse complement strand
GTCTTCGTCCGTGGGGTGGCAAACGGGCGACTCGCCCGTCTATCGTTATCGCTTCGATCTGGCCTCGCCGCCCAGCAAATTTCATCTCGGCTCGTTTGCCTTCCACTCCGACGACATCGAGTACGTCTTCGGCACGCTCGACACCCGTCCCGGAGCCGTATGGCGTCCCGAAGATCGCAAGCTGAGCGAGCAGATGATGAGCTACTGGACCAACTTCGCCCGCACCGGCGACCCCAACGGAACCGGCCTGCCCCCGTGGCCGAAGTACGACAGTGCCGATTCGCTCATCCATCTCGACAGCACCATCACCTCCGGCCCGGACACCCTCCGCCCGCGCTATGAATTTTTGTTGAAGGGAATGCCGCCGTTCCATTTCTGAGCTGTAATGCTAAAGCATTTTTACAGATGGTATAGAGTGCNNGCCGGGAGGCCGGCGCTACAGGTTAGCGAGGCCGCTCTTACACAAGCATGGCCGCCCACGGGCGGCCATCCTTGCGATGAAGCTCATCCATCGGAATGCCTATTTTTTGATGCCCGAGGCTTCCACAAAACCGTCCGTCACCGCTGGGGGAATGGTGCTGACCGGCGGTGGGTCGCCAAAGCTGGAGTTTTTCGCGTTGATCGCGTTGGAATAATCGGGGCCGAGGCCGAGCTTCTTGATCGCCCGCGCATCGGGCAGAAGTTTTATCTGCCAACCCTGGTCGGCCTGATACTTCAGCATCGCCGCCTTGCTTCTCTCGTCCCATTGGCCGTTGGCCTCGCCGGAAAGATAATGTTCGCGGATGAGTGCCTGCTGAATCTCTGTGACGCGGCCCGGCGCCATGGCCTGCTGTCCGCGTGGGCCGCGCGCTTTGGACTTTCCCTTGTGAGTGCCGCCATGCGCCGCGGCTCCATGCGACTGCGCGGTGCGTGCCTGTGCGGAGTGCGCCCGTGTGGTGTGAGCCTGTGCAGTATGCGCTGCGGGTTTGCGGCTGGAAGCTGGATGAGTCGTGGTTCCGAATGCCGATGGCGCGGCCAGGGCCGTGAACACTGCTAACGCCAGGCTTGCTCGAAGAGTCAGCACGCGGGTTCACCTCTGGGACGATAGTTTTTCGCTCGACAGTACATCGAAAGTTTACCGAGTTTTCCCGTCTTACAGCAAGAGGAAACCCGGGCAGCAAGTGGAAACTCTGGTTGGTTTTGGGAATCTGAACAGGTGCGGAAAAAGGGCGCCGGGAGCGGGACTCCGCCTCTGGCGCCCTTTCAAACGCTACTGCAGCGTTCCGCCAATCAGGTACATGCCATCGTCGGGACGGCGCGGGTCCACAATTTCAAAAACCACGTCGTCGCCCGTCTTGAGTTTGCTCGCCACGGCATTGAACTGATCCTTGGTGCCCGTGGGCTGCTTGTTGACGCGGATGATGATCAGGCCCGGCTCCAACCCTTGCAGGTCAGCGAACGAGCCGGTGCGCACCGACTGAATCATCACGCCGGTGTTGTGCAGCTTGGCGGCGATGGCCGGCGTTATCTCGCGGACCACCACGCCCAGCTTGGTTTCGCCCGCGTCGCCCTTATCCTCCGGGTTGGCTTCTGCCTGATGCTCGTCCACTTCGGCAAAGACCTTGTCGCGGTCGCCGATGGCTACCGTCGCGTCGGCCTGCTTGCCGTCCCTCAGGTAGCTCAGCCGGATGCTCGAGCCCGGTCTGCGGCTGGCAATCTCGTTGACTAGGTCGTCACCATCCTTGATGGAGCGTCCATCGATGGAGGTGATGATGTCTCCCGTCTTGAGGCCGGCCTTCTCCGCCGGTCCGCCTGGCTGAATCTGCTGCACCAGCACGCCGTTCTTGAAGCCGTACACGCGGTTCACGGCCCCCGAGAGGCCCTGGTTAAAGCGGATGCCGATCGAGCCGCGGGTCACCTTGTGGCTGCTACCGATCAGGTCGTTGTAAATGTCCACCACGGTGTTGGAAGGCATGGCGAACCCGATCCCCTGGTACCCGGCCGATTGCGTGTAGATCGCCGTATTCACTCCAATGACTTCGCCGTTCATATTCAGCAGCGGACCGCCGCTATTGCCCGGATTGATCGCCGCGTCAGTCTGGATGAAGTGCTGAAACTGGCCGCTGGCGCCCGGCTCGATGGTCCGATTCTTGGCCGAGATGATGCCCGCCGTTACGGTCTGCGAGAGCGCAAACGGGCTGCCGATAGCCTCCACCCAGTCGCCCACCTGCGTCGTGTCGGAGTTGCCCAGCTTGACGGTCGGCAGCGGCGTGCTGGTCTCGATCTTGATCACCGCCAGATCCGTGGCCTTGTCCGTTCCAATCACCCGCGCCGGACGGCCCTCATCTGCGTTGTCCGGGTCGGTCGAGAGCTTGACGTAAATCTTGTCGGCCTTCTCCACCACGTGATAATTGGTGATGATGTAGCCCTTGGGATCGACGATGAAGCCGGAGCCCAGGGACTCGCGAACCTGGCTGTTCTCCCCGCCCTCCATGTCGGGCATCTGCCCGCCGAAGAAGCGGAAGATGTCTCCCCATGGACCCTGGCCCTGTTGCTGGCCCTGCTGCGGATCCTGCTCCTGGTCCTGATCGTCATCGCCCGGTTGCTGGGGATGCTGCTGGACGCGGCCGTGAAAATTGCGCCGGCCCTTGTTGGAAGACTCCTTGGGAAGCGTCTGCGTGTTGATGTTCACTACCGCCGGCCCAACAATCTTGGCAATCTCCACAAACTTGTTGGGTTCCACCGTGGAATTGACCACTTTCAGCGGCGTGGCGTCGGCGCTGTCATTTTGCTTCTCTTGTGCGCGGACTCCATGCGCGGCAAAGGAGCCGGCGACGATGGCCACAGACAGAGTGGCAAGCAAGATAAACACGGATGCAAGACGGCGTGTGCGAAGCCGTTCAAAAAGCGATTTCATGGTTTCGTTGACCTCATCGGGTAACCAGCTTGTGGCTGGCTTGTTCAGTTTGTTCTGTTTGTTCAGTTTTGTTCAGTTTGTTCAGGCGGATTAATTTGTTCCGCCTGCCAACCTTCAGTATAGCCAGTGGCGGGCAAACCCGTCTGGCCGCGGTTCCTGCGTCCTTAGTTAACCTCTGAATAAGTCAATGTTTTGAAAGGGCACGGCTTTAGCCGTGCCGCAAACGCAGCATAACCAACGCGGGCTTTAGCCCCTGAGGGAATGTTTGACCGCATCAATGACTTAATCAGAGCTTCCTTAGGCGTTCCGAGCCGAAAACCATTCCGGGAACCGCCTCATCCCTATAGACGCGGCCAGTCCAAAAGAGTCGCAGACCGGATGCCGCCGCCCCGCATGAGAAACTATAAGAGCAGCAGTTCTCCGGGGCCGGCGCCTGTGCGCCCCCCAAAACCGTGATTCAAACCAAGCCTCACCCGGCCCGCACGGCCGTACCCTCGCCGCGCTCCATAATAGGAACTCGATAACAATGATCAGTGTCAGCAATGTGACCATGCGCTACGGCTCGAAGGTGCTCTTCGAGGACGTCAGCGTCAACTTTGTCCCCGGCCGCCGTTACGGCCTCACCGGTCCCAACGGCTCCGGCAAAACCACCTTCATGCGCATCCTCACCGGCGAACTCGACCCCCAGAAGGGAACCGTTGTCCGCCCGCGCAAGCTCGGCG
>PMGP01000216.1:0-482 GCA_003156235.1 Acidobacteriaceae bacterium | reverse complement strand
CGAGGACGGCTACACCGCCGAGTCCGACGCCGCCGTCCTTTTGGATGGTTTGGACATTTCCGAGTCCCTCCACGAGCGCCTCATGGGCGAGCTTCAGGGCGGCCAAAAGGTTCGCGTCCTCCTCGCTCAAGCCCTCTTCGGCAAGCCCCAGGCCCTGCTCCTCGACGAGCCTACCAATTACCTCGATCTCGAATCCATCCACTGGCTCCAGGACTTTCTCAATAACTACAACGGCACCCTCATCGCCATCTCCCACGACCGCCACTTCCTCAACAGCGTCACCACCCACACCGCCGACATCGACTACCAAACCATCATCACCTATACAGGCGGCTATGACGAGATGGTGATGGCCAAGACGCAAATTCGCTCCACCCTTGAATCGCAAAATGCCCAGCGTGAAAAGAAGATCGCCCAGCTCAACGACTTCATTGCCCGCTTCTCCGCCGGAACCCGCTCTTCGCAGGTCACCAGCCGCCGCA
>PMGP01000045.1 GCA_003156235.1 Acidobacteriaceae bacterium | reverse complement strand
CCATGATCCCAAAGCCGCCGGGCGCCTGGTGAACGAACAGACAGAAGTCGCCGCGCTTCTGAGCGCGCCCGTGTTCATCGCGATGATGGCGGTAACGCCATGGGTTATTCATCTGCTTTATGCGGCCTCCTTCACACCTGCGATTGAGATTCTACGTTGGCAGGTACTGGGCGATGTTCTTAAAGTGCCAAGCNNAGCTGGCCGTTGGGATTTCTGATTCTGGCTGCGGGTGATGGAAAAACCTACTTCTTAACCGAAACTGCCGCATGGCTCGTAATAGCGGGTCTTATCACGGGCTTGGCGCCCACCATGGGGTTGCAGATTACCGGCATAGCCTATCTGGTGAACTACGCTCTGTACTTGCCGCTGATGTATTGGCTGGCACGGCGCCGAATCGGCTTCCAATGGTCCAGGTCTGTTCTATTCTTGTCCGGGGCGACCTTTGCCATATGCGTCGGCGTGGACATCATGGTTGCCCTGACGCGATGGGGAATGCTGGTAGGATGCCTAGCCGCCGCCGTGTTCGCTGTATTCTCACTTGGGCGGATAACGCACATGAGCAACTTGGGCGGCCCGATAGGACGATTGGGCGCTCTGGCCAGGCAGCTTACAGGGGGCAATAGAACCTGAACATAGGTAATAGCGCACTCCTTACAAAAGAGCACTCAGGATTTACTGATGTTGCAAAACACCTGCCGAAACAGAATGCCAGACGCTTCGCAAAGCTACATCGCCCCTTTTATTACAGGGGCAACAACGGACTTTGCATTGAAGGACTTTTCCGCATGAATCCAGATGGGACACCTTTAGTTACGGCCGTGATTCCTGTTTATAACCACGAGAAATACGTGATTGAAAGCATAAGAAGTATTGTCGGCCAAAGTTACGACAATATTGAGCTCATCGTTATCAATGATGGATCGACAGATCATTCGCATGAGTTGATCTTAACCATTGTCGAGGAATGCAAGCAAAGATGTAGACGCTTTGAATATATCAACAGGGATAATATCGGGTTGTCTGCGACATTGAATCAGGCTCTGGATATGGCTAAGGGCAAGTACTTCAGTCCGCTGGCCTCAGACGACATCGCAATTCCGGAGAAATTTTCTGTGCTAATAGAAGCCCTAGAATTGACTGATGAGACGTATGCAGCCGCCTTCGGAAATGCTCTTCTTATTGATGAACATACTAATCGTATATGGTTAACATACGGTGGATTAGTCTCCAAGGTAGGCGCTAGCGATGCGTACGATAACTACCTGGACTTCCGAACCGGAGGCGGGAAAATCCATAATTATAGAAGCGATGATTTTTCCTCTTATCGCAGTCTATTATCTCATAATTGTTTGCCCGCGATGTCTACCATGATCAAGACAGACCTAATCCGACAAGTTGGAGCCTGGACGGTCGGCAATGCCTCGGAAGATTGGGAGATGTGGCGCAAGCTTTCAAAACGGCACAATTTACTATATATTGACAAACCATTGGCCCTTTATCGATGGCACGACAGTAATTCCGTAAAAGTAATGAACGACAAGCTTGGGTTAGACGATGTTCTCAACCTGATGAAAGAAAAACAATATTGCGCGAGCCACGGTCTGATATCATTTTGGCGAGTTGAGTATGCCGGCCGGCTATTATCCGTTCTGGCAGACGAAAGAATCCCGTTAATCAGAAAACTTTCGTTGCTGGATTTGTCGGAAATATCGCGTCCTTCATTCTGCTGGCACTCTGCGAAGCGACTTGTACGTAAGATTCTGAGATTCGCTATCAGGAAAAGTAGAATGAGTATCGGCCCGTGTTTTCGCTCTGAGTAGTGATTATGAGGTTTCGGAGTGTCTCACCCTTTCCTATCTGCGCAGACATGAATGCTGTGAGGGCGTGCTGGAGGTCAGAACGCGAAGCTTGAGATGGAATGAATGATTGACCACGGCAGTGTTATGGCGAGTGCAATTTACAGCTTTGGCGATCGAATATTAACCCAGAAAATGGAAGGGTATATGTATCGCACGCACTTTTTTGAACGGCTCATGCATCTTCCACGCCGGATCGTTCGCGAATCCATCATGGTCATCGATATGGTCCAGCTTTTTCTGATCAACAGGTTTGAAAGGGAATCGGTGACTCAGCCGGACGGCCCTGTCGTCTCGTTGACAACCTACGGCCGGCGCGCGCAAACCGTATACCTTGCGATTGAATCGATTGCAAGGGGAGAAATGCTTCCATCGAGGTTGATCCTGTGGATTGATGAGCTCCATCTGTTCAACAATCTTCCGGCATCGATTCATCGGCTGCAAAAAAGGGGGCTAGAGGTTAGGCTCTGCAAGAACTATGGGCCACACAAGAAGTATTATCCATATGTGGAGTCGCAGGACCACTTTGATCTTCCTCTCGTCACTGTAGATGATGACTTTGTGTACCCACGTTACTGGCTGAAAAAGCTGATCGAAGCAAATCGGGAATACCCTGACGTCTTGAACTGTTACTGGGCAAAATCTATCGCTATGAATGAGAATGGATTTGAGAAATACAGGCAATGGAAAGACTGCCGTTCTACAAATCCGAGCTTTCGTCATCTCGCACTTTGTGGAGGGGGTGCCATTTTCCCCCCACGTCTGCTAACGGCTTTGCGAAGCGCAGGTGGGGCCTTTGAAGCCTGCTGTCCCAAGGGGGATGATCTGTGGCTTCACGTTCAATCTCTGCGTTCCGGGTATAAGGTTCGGCAGATCCTCCCGCGGTTACCTTATTTTTCGTTTCAAGGGATACCAGGGGCAAATCAGACGGCCCTTTCCTATGAGAATGTAACTTATGGAGATGGAAACGACCGGCAAATAGCAGCTACTTACAAAGAAGCCGATGTTCAGCTTCTTCAATCCGAGGGTCGTGTTGCCTTCCGCTCATCACAGCCGATGCAGTTGACCTCTTGATGGATAATCCTTCGTGCAAGGACGCATTTATGATGTCACAAATGGCGGCAGTTCTGACCTCATTAGATACATCCCATAAACCTGGGCGTAGAATTCCTTCAAGCTTAGGCCGCCGTTTGAAGGTCGTCATCGGCCACCCACGCATGGGCCGGGGCGGATCGGAAGCGCGCGTGATGTGGTTGATCGAGGCTTTGAAGCGCGACTTCAATGTGACAGTGGTGACGACCGGAGGCTGGGACCTGGCGGCGCTGAACGCCTACTATGGAACACAAGTCCGGGAAGACGAGGTGAAGGTTCGCATCGCTTCGGTTCCATGGCTTGTGCGTAATCAAAGTGCCGCTGCGCTACGGGGGGCCTGCTATCAGCGCTTTGCCCGTCAAATCGCGGGGGAGTACGATGTGCGGATCAGCGCGGACAATCCTACGGATTGGGGTTTGCCAGCCATTCACTACATCGCCGATTTCAGTTGGCATCGGGGAATCCGAGAGAAGCTGCATCCTCCTTCGCCAGGCTTTATTTACCGGGATTCGATACTGCGTAAAGCCTACTTGGGAATCGCCAACGCTTATGCAAGGCCTTCCGGCCGGGATGTGCTGCGGGACGATATGGTGATTGCGAATTCCAGATGGACCGCAAACCTCCTAAAGCAGACTTGTGGAGTGGACTGCGCGGCCGTCGTGTACCCTTCCGTTTGGACTGAGTTCCCTGATGTCGCGTGGGAGGAGAAGGAAGAGGCGTTCGTCATGATCGGGCGCATTGATCCGGAGAAGAGAGTAGAGGAGGCAATTGCTATCCTGGAAGCCGTGCGGCAGAGGGGCCATGCAATTCGGCTCCACCTCTGCGGGCACATCGGCGACGATCGTTACGGGCGGCGTATCGCTCAGGTCTGCCAGAAACGCTCGGACTGGATCATTCCAGAGGGGCAGGTAAGCGGAACGAAGAAGGCTCAGATTCTCGCCGGGTGCCGGTTCGGTATCCAAGCGTGTGGCGCGGAGGCTTTCGGAATCTCGGTTGCCGAGATGGTCAAGGCGGGTGCCATCGTCTTTGCTCCCAACGATGGTGGTCAGACCGAGATTCTCCATCATCCTGATCTTCTGTTTATGGACATCAAAGAGGCTGTGGCGAAAGTTCAGGCTGTGCTTGAAAGTCCGACGCTTCAATCGGCTTTGCGGACCCACTTGGCAGGCCATGCGCAATTCTTAAGTGCCCAGACCATTATGCAAGAGGCACAATTCTGCAATGCAATTGCACTGATCGCCGACCAGAGAACCAGAGGCACGGTAATGAGCCAAGCATTATGACGTATAGAATCTCACTGATCGTCGCAACGAAAGACCGGCCGGACGACCTTCGAACGCTGCTGGAAAGCCTGCGCCACCAGACGATTGCGCCCACCGAGATTGTCGTGGTCGACGCCAGCCGCGAACCTGTGGAGCCGGTCATCGCCGAGTTTTCTGAGCTGACTACCCGCTATCTAAGGCATTGGCCGCCGTCGGCTGCGGCCCAGCGAAACGCGGGTATCCGGGCCTGCGCTCCGACCGCGACACTGATCGGCTTCGCGGATGACGATACCACCTTCGAGCCGCAGGCGTTCGCTAATATGCTCAGCTTCTGGAATGGGGCGGAGCCAGATGTCCTCGGCGCCGCATTCAACATTCGCAATTATTCCTGCCGAGGCAATGAATTTCTGAAGCACAGTACCCTGGCTGAATGGCTTGGCTTATACTCAGCCAGACCCGGCAGCGTATCCCCGAGCGGCTGGCAAACGGTTATTGGGGAGATAACTGAGACGCAATACGTCGATTGGATTCCATCGGGCGCTTCCATTTTTCGCCGCGAAGTGTTTAGGCAAAACCTCTTCGACGACGCTTTTGATAGCTATAGCTATCTTGAGGATCTAGACCTTAGCTACACAATCAGCCGTATAGGACGGTTGGCGGTTGTCGCAGACGCCGGATTTCGTCACTTTCCGTCAACAGGAGGCAGAGTATCCGCGCGGCAGTTTGGACATTACGAGGTGCGCAACCGCCTCTACTTCGTCCGGAAACAACATCTTTCGCTTTCCCGGTGTTATCTCGGCCTTGCTATACGCCTGGCAATGTCCGTTGGCAGCGGGTTGGCGAGCCGGAACACGAGCCTGCTCAACCGCGCCCTCGGCAATATGGAAGAGTTGATGAAGCAGAGCGTTGCGCCGGCCACCAATATTTCGGCGACACTCTCGNNAATTCGATCTACCAGGTTTTTGCTGGCACCCGCGTTTGCCCTGATACTTTGGGTGTGCCTCTGGATGAACCTGAATACTGGCTTCTGGAATTTCCAGCAGCCCAGCGGCGCAGCAGGTTGGCGGTTGTTTATTTGTGCCGCTCTCCCGTTCGCGGTGCTCCCCCTTGCCTGCTTCGTTCTCCTGAGCGGAAGAAAGTTTCATTTGCCATGGAGTAGCCCGTCACGCCTCCTCATGTGGTATGGCTTGGTCGCAGTGATCGGCACCATTTTT
>PMGP01000176.1:191-14652 GCA_003156235.1 Acidobacteriaceae bacterium | reverse complement strand
TGATCTTCAAGCGCGGCGTGGCTTATACGCTGGCCACCGGCCTGATTCTGGGAGCCTACTTCGGTGTGATTGCGGCGGCAGCCGGGCTGGCCCACTATCGTCTGCCCGAGTCTGTCCGTGACACGGGCGAGGGCATCGCCATTATGCTGGCGCTGGCCCTGTTTGAACCACTCAAGCGCCGGATTCAGGGCTGGGTCGACAAGGTCTTCGACCGCCATCGCTACGACTACCGCAAGGCGCTGGTGGAGTTCGGCCGCGGCCTTAGTTCGGAGACCGATCTCCATGCCCTGCTGGAGTCAATCGTCGAGCGGTTGCCGAGCACCTTGCTGGTGGCGCGCGTGGCTGTATTCCTGGCCCAGAACTCAGAGGAACCAGGGCGCCTTTATCTGGCCGCCTCCCACGGGCTACCCTCCGAGGCGCTCAACGCGCAGATCGGCATGGACCTGGGTTTCCTGAACTTTGACCAGGCAACGGACCACTCGCACATTTTCCTGGAGAACGCGCAGCAGGCGATGCATTTGCCCGACGGCCAGCAACGCACCGCCGCACTGCTGGACCTGAACTACTATCTGCCCTGTCGAGTCCAGGACGGAGCAACCAGCCGGACTATCGCCGTCATTGGTCTGGGCCGGACCATCGGCGGCGATTTTCTTTCCAGCGAGGATGTGGAACTGCTGGAATCGCTGGCCAGCTACATCGGCATCGCTTTGCAGAACGCCAGCCTCTACGCGCGGCTGGAAGAAAAAATCGGCGAATTCGAGCGGCTCAAAGAATTCAACGAAAACATTGTCGAATCGATCAATGTGGGCATCCTGGCGCTGGACCTGGACGACCGCATCGAAAGCTGGAATGCGCAGATGGAGGCCATGTACGCGCTTAGCCGCGCGGAGGCTATCGGCCAGGAACTGAGTGCTGTCTTCCCTGTGGAGTTCATCGAGGCGCTGGAGGGCTTCCGCAACGAGCAGGGCGTTCATCACCTTTATAAGTTCCCGCTGACCACCCGCGCAGGCGAGCAGCGCGCCGCCAACATCGCAATCGCGCCGCTGTTGTCGCGGGATTTTATTTCGGTGGGCCGCATCATTTTGGTCGACGACATCACCGAGCGCGTCTCGCTGGAAACGCAGCTGGCGCAGGCTGACAAGCTCAGCTCCATCGGATTGCTGGCTGCCGGGGTGGCCCACGAGATCAACACGCCGCTGGCGGTCATCTCGTCGTACGCGCAGATGCTCTCCAAGCAGTTGAAGGGCGACGCCCGCCTGGGTCCGGTGCTCGACAAGATTACGCAGCAGAGCTTCCGCGCCGCCGAGATTGCCAACGGGCTGCTGAATTTCTCTCGCACCTCGACCACCGAGTTCCGCGACACCAACCTGAACCAGGTCATCCGCGACACGCTCTCACTGCTCGAGCACCAGTTCAAGACCGCGCAGATTATTGTCGATCTGGAGTTGGCCGAGGAACTGCCCTCCATCCACGGCAACCCCGGCAAGCTGCAGCAGGTTTTTCTTAACCTGCTGTTGAACGCCAAAGAAGCCATGCCCGGCGGCGGCCGCCTGCGCGTAGCCACACTGGCCAACCGTCGCGACAACTGCGTCGCCGCGCTGGTGAACGACTCCGGCACGGGCATTGCTCCCGAACACCTGAAGCGCATCTACGATCCGTTTTTCACCACCAAGAATGTACCCCGGGCCGGCGACCGCCGCGGCACCGGCCTGGGACTTTCCGTCTCCTACGGCATCATCCAGGAGCACGCCGGCAAGATTCATGTCGAAAGCGCCATCGGCGCCGGCACAACCTTCCATCTTGAATTTCCCCTGTTGAGGAATAGCGTTCATGCCTGAGGTCGAATCGCTTTTGAATACGTCCGCATCCGCCACCGCCGGCGATTCCGGCGTGGTTGACAGTCTGGCCCGCATCCTGGTCATCGATGACGAGGCCGCCATCCGCGAGTCGCTCGAAGTGCTGCTCAAGCTGGAGGGGTACACGACAAAAATGGCCGCCGACGGCGTCGAGGGGCTGCGGATTCTGGATCAGGAAAGCTTTGACCTGGTGCTGCTGGACCTGGCTCTGCCCGGCCAGAGCGGCCTGGAACTGCTGCCTCAGATCAAAGAGCGCCATCCCGATCTGCCTATCATCATGATCACCGCCTATGGCACGGTGGACAACGTCGTCGATGCCATCCGCGCGGGCGCGGAGAACTTTGTCCAGAAACCCTGGGACAATGAAAAGCTGCTGGCCGACATTCGCTCCGCGGTCGCCCGCCACAAGGCCGAAGAAGAGAACGTGCAGCTCAAGCGCACACTCAAGCAGCGCTACAACTTCAGCAGCATCGTGGGCAAGAGCGAGATCATGCTGAAGGTCTTCGACCTGGTAGTCGCAGGTGGCGCCCAGCCGGTCTACGATTCTGATTCAGGGCGAGAGCGGCACGGGCAAGGAAATGATTGCCAAGGCCATCCACGCCAACTCGCCGCGCAAAGACAAGCCCTTCGTTCCCATCAACACCGGCGCCATGCCCAGCGAGTTGCTGGAGTCCAATCTCTTCGGCCACGTCAAGGGCGCCTTCACCTCGGCCATTGCCTCCAAGAAAGGCCTTTTCGAAGTAGCCAACGGCGGCACGCTCTTCATGGACGAGATCGCCACCATGGGCATGGACACGCAGGCCAAGATTCTGCGCGTGCTGCAGGACCGCCGCTTCATGCACCTGGGCGGCGTGCAGGAGATCCAGGTGGACGTGCGCATCATCGCCGCCACCAACGTCGATCTGCGCAAGGAAGTGCGCGAGGGCCGCTTCCGCGAAGACCTTTTCTATCGCCTTAACGTCATCAGCGTTGACCTGCCGCCGCTGCGCGCGCGCCGCGAAGACATTCCCCTGCTGGCGCAGCACTTCCTCGACTTCTACGCCAACGAGAACGGACTGGCTCCGCGCAAGCTCTCCGCCGACGCCCTGCGCACCCTGGTTGATTACGAGTGGCCGGGCAATGTGCGCGAACTCGAGAATTCAATAGAACGCAGCGTGGTGCTCTCCTCTGGTCCGGTCATCGGCTCCGATCTGCTGCCCGGCCACATCACCGGCCGCAGCTTTCAGGACACGCTGATGGAACACAACCCCGATGCGACGCTGTTCAACATCCTGGAAGACATTGAGCGGCGCATCATCGTCGAAAAGCTGGAGCGCTGCAATTGGAACCAGACCGAAGCTGCCGAACAGTTCCACATCCCGCTCTCCACGCTGAACCAGAAGATCAAGCGGCTGAATATCGAGATACGCAAAAAGGGCAGGGAATAAGAGACAGGGAACATGGAATAGGGAATAGGGAATAGGAACCCCACCCGCAGCGGAGAGATATAAAAGTAATCAATCTCTATTCGCTCTTGATCTCCGTGGCCCGGTTGTTTACATAAGTAATCGTCCAATGCTTGCCGTCTTGGTCGAAGGTCACCGTGCGGTCGCCCTCCGTGCCGCCGCTGGTGTGCGTCTTGCGGCCGATGGCCATGCGCGTCTCCAATTCGCTCATCCCCGGCTTGACCTGATGTGCATCGACGGCCGCCCACACCTCTTTGGGCCAATGGTCGAAGATGGTGTGTGGATCGTCGTAGTAGAAGAGCATATCGCAGAAGTAGGCTTCCTCGCTGCCCCCAATTGCGCCGATGGGCGTGGCGTAGAGCGTCGTGTCGCCCGGTAGCATGAAGACGGCAAAGGCCTGCCGGCTGCCGTGACTCATGCCGTCATCCTCGTTGGCGGGAACGGCCTGCTTGACGATCTTTTTCACTTCCAGTTTCTGTGCCGCGGGAATCACTCCCACTCGCTTGGCGAAGTCCACATGCCCGCTCGTGTAGGGGTAGTAGGGCATGAGGTAGCCGTTCTTCATCCACACCGTTGTGCCTTCCAGCTGCAGCGTGTCTTGAAAGTGCGAGGGAAAGATGGAGCGGATTACCGACACTTTGTCCAGGTCCGGCCTCTGGTGGGCGATTTGTTGCGCGATTACTCCGGGATCCTGACGATGCCGCCACACTGAAAACAGATAGCCGCCGCCAATGGCCAGCGTAATCAAGATCGAGATAAGCATTATTTGCCAGGTCTTCACGCTTCCTCCGGTGGACTTTGCTGGCCATTAGATGCCGCAAGTCCGCTCCAAGAAATTCTACAGGGCCACCGCGCAGGCCACGCCTGCCGCACTCGACGCCGAGTGCTAACAACAGTCTTCTACCACTCTCCTGCAGTAAGGAACTCATGAATCGAGGCGGCGGCCTTGCGTCCCGCGCCCATGGCGAGGATGACTGTTGCGCCTCCGGTGACGATGTCGCCTCCGGCAAAGACGCCGCGCTTGCTGGTGCGCATGGAATTTTCATCGGCCACAATGTAGTTCCACTTGTTGGTGGCGAGATCGGGCGTGGTGCTTTGGATGAGCGGATTGGCGGTGGTGCCGACACCGATGATGGCCACGTTGGCGGGCAGAACAAATTCCGAGCCTTTGACCTCGACAGGGCGACGGCGACCGCTGGCGTCGGGCTCGCCCAGTTCCATGCGTACGCAGCGCGCGCCGGTGAGCCAGCCCTTTTCGTCGCCAATGAATTCGACGGGGTTGGTCAACATGCGGAATTCAATTCCCTCTTCGCGCGCGTGTTTCACTTCTTCGGCGCGGGCAGGCATCTCGGCATCGGAACGGCGATAGACCAGCGTGGCTGAACGCGCGCCCAGACGCCGCGAGGTTCTCACCGCGTCCATGGCGGTGTTGCCTCCGCCTACTACGATCACGTCGCGATCACGGCAATCGTAGACCGGCTCATCGTACTCCTCCATCTGGTAGGCGCGCATCAGATTGACGCGGGTGAGAAATTCGTTGGCCGAGTAGACGCCGTTGAAGTGCTCGCCGGGAACGCCGAGGAAGACAGGAAGTCCCGCGCCGGTGGCTACAAAAACCGCGTCGTAGTGTTCCTCGTTCATCAGTTCGTCGAGGGTGACGCTCTTGCCGACCACCACGTTGGTTTCGAATTCAACGCCCATGCGGCGCAGGTTGTCCACCTCGCCTCTCACAATCGATTTGGGCAGGCGAAACTCCGGAATGCCGTAGACCAGCACGCCGCCCAGTTCGTGGAGGGCCTCGAAGACGCGCACGCGATGGCCCTTCTGGATGAGGTCTCCGGCGGCGCTCAAACCGGCCGGCCCGCTTCCCACGATGGCCACGCTCTTGCAGGTTGCGGGCGCGTTGGCGGGCAGTCCCAGCTTGCCGCTCAGGCGCTCGTAGTCGGCGATGAAGCGCTCCAGGTTGCCGATGGCCACCGGCTGGCCCTTCTTGCCCACGATGCATCCGCCCTCGCACTGGTTCTCCTGCGGGCAGACGCGGCCTGTGATGGCGGGCAGGGAGTTGTCCTCGCGCAGCTTGGCCGCAGCGGCCAGAAAATCACCGGCGCAGATCAGTGCAATCACTTCCTTGACCTTGACGCCCACCGGGCAATCGACGACGCAACCCGGCTTGGCGCACTCGATGCAGCGCGAGGCTTCAGTCAGAGCGTCGGCCTCGGGCAATCCCTGGTTGACTTCCTCAAAATTGCGGCTGCGCACGGCGGGGTCCGCCTCCGGCATGTGAATGCGCAGAATCTTCATTCGTTCTTTCAGGGGAAGAGAATTTTTCTCAGACATGATGGCTCTCCTTCGCGGCCAATTCTTCGCGAAGCTCGGCCACTTGCTCCTCCCAGCGCTCCTGAAATTGTTTCAGCGAGGCGCACTCCTTCTCGCGATACATGGCGTTGCGCTGCATGAGAACCTCGAAGTTAACTTTGGAGGCGTCGAACTCCGGTCCGTCCACGCAGGCAAACTGACTTTTGTCGCCCATCAGCACACGGCAACCGCCGCACATTCCCGTGCCGTCCACCATGATGGAGTTGAGGCTGACCATGGTCTTGATGCCCAGCGGCGCGGTGATGCGCGCCACGGCCCTCATCATGGGCACCGGGCCCACGGCGAGGACAAAGTCGATCTTGCGGCCGGCGGCGATCAACTCATCGAGCTTTTTTGTCACCAGGCCTTGCTCGCCGTAGCTGCCGTCGTCGGTCATCACGTAAGTCTCGCTGCTGGAGGAGCGGACTTCATCTTCAAAGACGACCATCTCTTTATTGCGCGAGCCTTCAATGAAAACCACGTGATTGCCGGCCTTCTTGAGCGCATAGGCGGTGGGCAGCGCCATAGCCGTGCCGACGCTGCCGGCCAAGATGACCGCGGTGCCGTAGTTTTCGATCTCCGAGGGCTTGCCGAGCGGGCCTACGATGTCCAGAATGGAGTCGCCCGTTTCCAGGCAGTTCAACAAGGAGGTGGTCTTGCCGATGGCCTGCACCACGATGGTGACTGTGCCGGCCTGAGGGTCGGAAGACTTGATGGTGAGCGGAATGCGCTCGCCTTTGTCATGAATGCGGAGAATGATGAACTGCCCCGGCTGGTGCTTGCGCGCAATGCGCGGCGCCTCAATCACAAACTGCTTGATGTTGAGGCCGACACTGCGGGCATCCAAAATCTTGTACATAAAGAGATTCTACGACATTCGCGGTGGTCAGACCACGGATTTTTCGCTGATGGAGCCAATCGTAGATTCGGATCGCCTACCGGTCCACACATCAACCAATACATTGGGAACCTCTGAACAAGCCTTTGTTGCAGTCCAACATTCCCTCAAGGGCTAAAGCCCGCGTTCATTTTGCTGCTTTTGCGGCACGACTGAAGTCGTGCCCTTTCAAAGCATCGACTTGTGCAGAGGTTCCATAGAGACCTATAAAGCAATTGCCATCTCATTCATAAAAAATCCAGAGGCTCGGGTTGGCAGACTTGGAAATCTCGTGCAGGATGAAGCGATACTGGAATGTTCCAAGTATCGCTCCAACCCGGATATCTTCTATGTGATGCCGAAAGGCGACAAAATCAAACCGAAAAAGCAATAGGCCGCTGAGTGCGGCCTATTGCGTAACATAATGAGCGATTCGCTCGGTTAACACGTTCTCCCGACGCCCCAACCGCTCACAGAGACTGTCGGCTCAATTCGGTAATTTGTTAAGAAATAAGAGGGTATTCGGCCGATTATGTCCTTGCTCAAGCGCTCACAGCGGCGGCTCTTACCGGCCTTCCGCCTTTTGCGCCGTTGGCCTTTGCCGCCTTGCGTTTTGCCTCGGTTTTGGCACTGCCGCCCTTCTTGCCCAATTGCGCCATCCAGCGGCGGTTTCCATAGACGCCTTCGATCAGGGCGGGAACGTACAGGTCTACGTCGAGTTCTGGAAAGCTGATGCCGGTTCCATGTCCGAGCAATTCGTAGTTCTGAATCTGCTTATGAGTGGCGTTGCCCAGCCCTTGCAGGTCCTCGACGGGAAGCACCAGCCTGCGCCCGTTGCTGAGTCCCACGATGAGCAGGCGAAGGTCTGGAATATGCTCAACGGCGCGCGCGCGCGGGTCGCTGTCGTGGAGCTTGGCCCTTTCCAGAGCGGCTTCAATTTCAGCGTCGGTGGTAACGCCATGGAACCGGATCGAGGCCATGTGTTCTTATTCTAACCCAAGCGCCTTAGGTTATTCAATCTTCCATTTCCAGATCCTGCTCGACTTCAGCCTCCATGGCGGGGAGAATGGCGCGCAGTCGCTCGAACTCCGGGTTGCCGTGGAGGGGATTGAGGGATGGATTAGCCATCATCTGAAAGAACCAGGGGCAGCGGACCTCGTTTGCGGCGCGCAGTTCGGCCAGGGCGGCTTCATATTCTCCCAGAGCCACATAGGCGGCGGGCATGAACAAGCGCACCACGTAGCGTTCCCGGCTCAGCCATTGCAGCCTATCGAGGACGACACGGGCCTCATCCGCGCGGCCGGCGCAGGCCAGCGCATAGGCATGCGCGGCGCCGGCAGGATCGAAGTGGGGCGAGCGCTGCGCGAGAGTTCTCGCAAGTTCGATTGCCTGTTCCGCCTCTCCGTTGTAGGCAAGGATCACCGACCCGTAGAGACAGGTGCTTTCAAGGCCGGGAAACTGGGCGATCATCTTGCGGGCCAGTTCCATGCTTTCGGCGGCCTGCCCATCCATGTGGAGGGCCCAGGCCAGGCGGCTGTGCAGCCAGGATGAAAAGGGATCGATACGAATGGCCGCGCGCAGCAACTCGATGGCCTCGGCATAGCGAAGTCGGCTGACGGCGAACATGGAGCGCGCGCGGGTGGTCCAAAGATCGTGGGGCAGATGCGCGCTGAGAGAGTAAGCCAACAAGGCCGAAGGCAGGTTGCGGTCGAAGTGGAAGTTGACCCAGCCCAGCGCGGGCAGCAGGGCTTCGGCCTGATTGGTCAGGTCGGGAATCGATTCCGCCATGCGGTGCACCAGCTCCGCGGAGGCGCTCGGAGACATGAAGCCATACAAACCCTGGGCAACGCACAGGCGCGCCAGATCGACCTTTGCGCAGATCAGCGTGGGATCCAGTTCGATGGCATTTAAAAGGCGCTGCAGGCCGTCCTGCATGCGGTGGCGATGAAGCGTCTGCCACTCATGGTGACCGCTCAGAAATATTTCGTAGGCCTCAGCATGCCGGTTGCCACTTTCGTCCTTAATACCGTTGACGGCGGCGGCGGAGATATCGAGGCCAACATCACCCGGCCGTTGCGATAAAGATGCTTCGGGAGGATCCCCGGCGCCGAATCGATAGGCCAGCCGCCGCATCAGCTCCGACTGCAGCGCGCTTGTCCGGCTCTGCGGCGCCAGTAGATCTTCAACCCAGATTTGCGTGCCGTCCTCGATGCGGATCATCTCCGCCCGGAGCCGGTAATGCGAGGAGAACGCCTGCAGGGTTCCGGTCAGAACCAGGTCGGCCTTCAGTTCCCGGCCAATCTGCAGGGCGGTGAGCCCGCGCTGCGCCAGGTTGAAGACCGAATCCCTGGCCAGCACCGCAACGGCAAAGCATTCCGCGCGGGCGAGGGAGGCCGTGGTTTCTTCCGCCAGGGCCAATCCGAGATGTTCCGGAACGAAGTGCCCGGTGGCGAAGGGCATGATGGCCAGCCGAACAAGCGTCCCGGCCGGCGCCGCGCCCTCTCGCCTGATTGTGGCCGTGAAGCGGTAGCCGCGCTTGTAAACAGTTTGGATGCACGCATCCGGCTCAAGCCGCGCGCGCAGGCTGGACATACACTTGGGAACGCTGTCTGCCGTCACATGCACATCGCCCCACAAGGCATTTTTCATCTGCGCAGGCGTGACCACCTGGGCGGCGTGCGCTATAAGCAGTCGCAGCGCCGAGAGTTCCTTGGGAGGCAAGTGAACCACCACTTCGCCGCGCCACAGCGTACCATCAGCATCCAGCCGGAAGCCGGCAAAAGAACAGGCCGATGCTCGACCCCGACGGCCAAGAGCAATCTTCGATCCGGAATCTCCACTCCGGCGGCCAAGGCTTGCCACCGTTGCGCCCGCATCTCCACTCCGGCGCCCGGAACCTTTCGCCGGGGAGCCCGCATCTCCACTCCGGCGAACAGAACCTGTCTCCGAAACAATAGTATCTCCACGCCGGCGGTCGAGACCTGTCACCTCATCCCAACGAGTCAAAATCGCTCGTTGGGGATTCCGAGTCGCCGGCAAGCTCGGATCATGCGCATCGCTCGAAACTGAGTAGGGCTCTTTCGTTGCTGCCACTTCGCCTCCCCTTATCCTGGGCGACACAGCTACCGATCTCTTGCCCTTCAGGACAAAAAGAAAGGCAGCAAACAACAGTGGTCGCGGGAATCTGCGCGGGGAAGACCCAGGGGAGGAAAAAGAGAGCAGTAGTCCCAGCGAATCTCTGTGCTTCAATGAGTCCAGTTATTTCATAGACCATCAGACTATCTGTTTTTCAATACGCATGGGAAGGGCATGACGAAATTCTTTGTATTTATTTATTACGAAGTAATCAATGATGCGTTACCAAGGGTAGACTTCAAGGAAACTTCAGGGTAATTTCAAGTATTTTTCCGGAAAAACAAGACTGGCAGTTGGCAGACTAACGAGAGGGAGTTTGCCATGTCCAAAACTGTTTCCTACGCGCAGTGGTCTCTTGAACCTTATTGCATTGGGATGAAGCTGCGCTCACTGCGCACCAAGAAGCGACTCACGCTCTCACGCCTGGCGGCGGAGACCGGACTTTCCACGGCGCTGCTGTCCAAGCTGGAGACNNATCACGCGCAGGGCTCACCTTGCAGGCAACAGCCGCGGACTGGAGTCTGCGAAGGTGACGCCGCTGAACGCAGTGACGGAGGAGACGCGGCTGGTGGCGCGGATGATCGAGTTTCCCGCCGACGGAGTTTCCTGCGCGACGGATTCCTGCCACGAGGGAAGCAGCCTGGTGTATGTGCTGGAAGGGAAGCTGCAGTTGGATGCCGGCGGGATGCAGGAAGTGCTTGACACCGGCGATTGCGCCTGCATGGAGAGCGAGATGGCGCTTGCCTGGAGCGCGGCGGGCAAGCATCGCTGCCGGATACTGGCGGTGACGACGGCCGGCCCGAGCGCGGAAGGCTGAGCGGCCCGGTTGGCGTGAGCAGATACCGGATCAGGGGGTTGCCGTGCCGCTGACGCGCGGGATCAACTGGAATGAGTCGAGAAAGTTCGAGGCGCTCACGTACGGGCTGCCGATCGGTGAGGCGATCAGAGTCTGGTAAAGCGTGGTGCCCACCAGGTAAATGCGCGCGTAAAAGTGCATGGTGTCGTTCTCGGCCTCAAACTCCCTGCCGGGAAAGGCGCCGAAGGTGATCGTTTTCCCTCTGAGCAGGTGGGCTTTGACGTTGTCAAGGGCTCCCTGTTGTGCGCCGTCCAGCACCTGGTCCGGGGTTCTGTCCGAGATTGCCGCGCCGTAATCGCAAACCCCGACGAATACCGCAGCTTGGCCATCCTGCGCAAGATATGCGCGCAACTCGAAGCTGCCCTTATCGGTGGGGACATTCTGCTTCGAAAATTGAGGTTCGCCCGGGAACGCGGCGCTGAATCCATCCGCCGGATAGCTGTAGGTCTTCCATTGCGGAGCCTGCGCGCAGAGCATTGCGGCAAACGAAAACAGGGCAACAGCGAGGGTTATGCGGCTGAGAAAGGAAATGTGCTTTCCGTGCATACTGATCGACCTCCTTGAAGCGGAATCCACGAATTGTGTGATTCTAACATTCCACGCATGATGGCGCGGCTTGACTGCCGGCTAGGCCGTGCGCGGAAGGCTGAGCGGTCCAAGTTACTGGCTGACGCGCGGGATCAATCGGAATGAGTCGAGAAATCGCGTAGCGCTGGCATACGGCGTATCGCTGGGATACGCCACCTGCATCTGGTAGAGGATCGTGCCCACAAAGAAGATGCGGATGATGTAGTGAATTGAATCGCCTTCGCCCTCGAGTTCCAGGCCGGGATAGCCGCTGAGGGTGATCTTCTTTTCTTTCAGCGGCGAATAGGAGATTTTGTTCTTCGCAATTTGCAGCAGAACATTGGGATCCTGTCCAGCGGCCTCCGCGCCATAATCGCCAACCCCGACCATCATTCCCGCCGGATCATCGTTGGCAAGATAGATGCGCAACTCTCGAGTGCCCGTACCGGCGGGGACGTCTTTCTTAGTCAGCTGCGGTTCGGACGGGAAGGAAGCGCTGAATCCATCCGACGGATAGCTGTAGGTCTTCCACTGCTGGGCCTGCGCGCCGAGCGCGGCGGCAAAGGAAAGCAGGGCAACAGCCAGAGTGAAACGATTGAGTATGGAGGATTGCCTTTCGCGCATATCGATTGGCCTTCTTGAAGCGGGACTTCCGAATTCTGCGATTCTAGCATTTCAGGCGTGTTGGCGCTGATTCTGCCGTGCCGGCGATCCGCTGTTTGCCGCCGGCGGGGTCAGTCTGTAGGATGGACAGGAAATCAAGGAGTTCCGCGCCATGCGACCCAACCTCAACCTGATGAAGGCAACCCTGACCGGCGCACTGGGCGGATTGCTGTTCGGATTCGACACCGTTGTGATTTCAGGAGCTATCGATGCGCTGGTGCGGCTCTATCACCTGAGCCCGCAGGGCAAGGGCTGGACGGTGGCCATTGCGCTGATCGGCACGGTGGTGGGAGCGCTGGGCGCGGGCCAGGCGGGGCAGAAGCTGGGCGGGCGCGAGACGCTGCGCATTACCGCGGTGCTCTATGTGGTCTCGGCCATCGGCAGCGCGCTGGCCTGGAACTGGCCGGTGCTGATGGTCTTCAGATTTGTAGGTGGGCTGGGCATCGGCGCTTCGTCGGTGCTGGGGCCGGTCTACATTGCCGAGCTGGCGCCGGCCAAATGGCGCGGGCGGCTTGTCGGAGCGTTTCAATTCAACGTGGTCTTCGGCATTCTGGTGGCCTACACCTCGAATTACTTCATCCGCACGCTGCACCTGGGTGCGGCGGAGTGGCGTTGGCAGGTGGGCGTGGCCGCGCTGCCCGCTCTGGGCTTCCTGGTGCTGCTCTTCGGCATTCCGCGCTCGCCGCGCTGGTCAGCCTCGAAGGGCCGCAACGACGAAGCTCTTGCCGTGCTCAAGCTGATGGGCGATCCGGAGCCCGAGGCCGAACTGGCCGACATCCGCGCCGCGCTGACCGAGGAGCACGCCACGGCTCACGAGCCGGTCTTCCGCTGGAAGTATCGCTATCCGTTGTTTCTGGCGATTTCGATTGGCGCGTTCAACCAACTGGCGGGAATCAACTCGATTCTTTACTACCTGAACAGCATCTTCGCTTCGGCGGGCTTCAGCCAAATCTCCGGCGACCAGCAGGCCATCGCCATCGGCTTCACGAATCTGATTTTCACCATCGTCGGCATGAGCGTGATTGATAAGCTGGGGCGCAAAACATTATTGCTGATCGGAGCGGCGGGGACGGCCAGTTGCCTGGCGGCGGTTTCGTGGCTCTTTGCGACCAACTCCCACCCCGGCGCGCTGGTCTGGGTGCTGATTACCTATATCGCTTTCTTCGCGCTCTCTCAGGGAGCGGTGATCTGGGTTTACATCGGCGAGGTCTTTCCCAACGCCGTCCGCTCCAAGGGGCAGGGCGTGGGCAACGCCAGCCACTGGTTCATGAATACCGCGATTCAACTGGCATTTCCCATGGTGGTGGCGCAGATCGGGCGCAGCGCTCCGTTCACCTTCTTCGCCGTGATGACGGTGATCCAGTTCGTGGTGGTGCTGTTTGTTTATCCCGAGACCAAGGGACAGACGCTGGAGGCGTTGCAGCGCAGGCTGGTGCGAGCTTAGGGTACCTATGATTAAGTCATTGTTGCGGTCCAACATTCCCTCAGGGGCTAAAGCCCGCGTTCATTTTGCTGCATTTTGGCAGTCAGGGTTAAAACCCTGACCTACCAGTCATGCCCTGACGCTTCTTGCAACTCCGAATGAATTTTTCCGCAAGCTGTACAGTCGTGCCCTTTCAAAACATAGACTTATTCACGGTTCTCTAGACTCCGACGAGAAGCTGGCATGATCGTCCGGACCAACCTGGTATCTCGCCGCGTAAGTTTGCATAGGGCGCATTCACGCGTTTGAGGGGAAATACGGGTTCTACATAAGGCGACTATTTTTTGCAGCCAGATACTTGAACAACTTCATCAAGTCTTTTCCTTCAGCCTGCCTTGAGCACAACTGCTCAGATTACTGGTCTATCCGAGTCGATACTGAATCGGAGAGTGTTAACCACTCGCGCGACTCATTGCCCCGCCGCCAGCCGTGGGGTGGATTGTCTATAGGCAGCCAGATTTACAGGGGAAGTTGAACATTATGATGATCGATTCCAAGACCTACCGTGTGCCGCCAGACAAGAAGGTCGACCTCAGCGAATGCCCGACGACTGTCGCCCCTTATTGCAAGTCGAATAAGCAGTACAAGGAACTTCTGAGCCAACACTTAGAGAAGCTGAGCGCTCTGCAGCAGCTTCACTACGCGTCCAACCAATACGCGCTTTTGCTGATTTTCCAGGGCATGGACGGCGCCGGCAAGGACGGCGCCNNTCTTCAACCGTTCCTATTACGAAGAAGTGCTAATCGTTCGAGTGCATCCAGAGATTCTCCGCAGCCAAGGGCTTCCCAAGGAGTTGCGCGACGAGAAGAACATTTGGGAACAGAGGTATGGCTCCATCCGGGACCTGGAGAAGCACCTTCATCGTAACGGCACGCGGATTGTGAAGATATTTCTCCATCTCTCTCACGACGAACAGCGCAAGCGATTCCTTGAGCGCATCAATGAGCCAGACAAGAATTGGAAGTTCAGCACCTCCGACATCCACGAGAGGAAATACTGGAAGCAATACATGAAGGCCTATGAGGATTGCTTTCGCGCCACAAGCACTCGTCATGCGCCGTGGTACGTGGTGCCCGCCGACGACAAAGAGANNCGAATTGCTCGCAATCAAAAAGATGCTGGCCAAATGATGTCCGGACTGATCGCTGGAAGATTCGAACCAACCAATTTCTCAAAGCTCATGCCGCGCTGTTACCAGCTGCGAAAAATAGAGAGGAACCTTCA
>PMGP01000176.1:0-123 GCA_003156235.1 Acidobacteriaceae bacterium | reverse complement strand
ATCGCTACTGGCGGGCAGCAAATTATCTATGCATCGGCCAAATCTACTTATTTGAGAATCCTCTTCTGCGGGAACCGCTCAAAGCGGAACAGATCAAACCAAGGCTGCTCGGTCACTGGGGAA
>PMGP01000415.1 GCA_003156235.1 Acidobacteriaceae bacterium | reverse complement strand
CCATAGACTATTGCATCTCATTCATTCAATTGGCAAATCACAGAAAATAGGCAAGTTGGACGATCTGCGCCTCATCCGCGTTGTCCGCATTTTCCGCCCAATCTGTCCCCATGGACGGTTTTTGCATGACAACGGGCGGATGCATGACAACGGGCAAATCTACGCTACAGGACACAAGGCCGCCCTTGCGAGCTGAAGTCATGCCCTGACGCGTCTTGCTACTCCGTTTGCTTTTTTCGCAAGCCATAAGGCCCTGCATTCATTGGTTGCATTTACGGCACCCTTCGGCGATGGCCGCTGGTTGATTGCGCGCAACGTACTTGCCGTGCAGGACCNNGGTCAGGCCAACTGAGGAAGCGCCGATTGCGATACACTCCAAACTGTGGGGGACTCTCTTTGTTGCCTGTTCGCAGTTTGTTTTTCGGCGGCCTGATCGCCACTCCTCTGATGCTCGGTGCGGCCTGGGGTGCATTAGCCGCACAGTCTGGGCAGCAGGAAGGNNGGATATTGCCGAGGCTGCTGGGCTTACGCGCTGGCATCACAAGGCGGGCACCCCTGAAAAGCGCCTCATCCTGGAGGCCAAAGGCCCGGGCGTTTGCCTTCTGGACTATGACAATGACGGTTGGCTTGACATTTATCTGGTGAACGGCTCGACTTACGATGCGCTTGCGGGCAAAACCACACCGCCGCACGCGGCTCTGTTTCACAACAACCACGATGGCACCTTCACCGACGTGACGGAAAAGGCCGGCGTTGCCAACGACCGTTGGGGATACGGATGTGCGGTGGGCGATTACGACAACGACGGCTGGCCTGACCTGTATGTAACCAATTATGGGAAGAACCGCCTTTACCACAATAACCATGACGGCACCTTTTCGGATGTCGCGGAAAAAGCCGGCGTCGCTATCGGCACGTGGTCCACGGGAGCAACCTTCGGCGACTACGACGGCGACGGGCGGCTGGACCTCTTCGTGGCCAGCTATCTTCAAATGGACTTGTCCAATCCTCCTATTGCCGGAACAAAGGCCGTCAACTTCTCTTCCTGCCAATTCCGCGGCGTGCAGGTGATGTGCGGTCCGCGCGGCCTGAAGGGCGAGCGCGACCATCTTTTTCACAACACGGGAGACGGAACCTTTACGGATGTCAGCAAAAAGCTGGGGGTGGACAATCCCAACGGATACTACGGCCTCGGGGCATTGTTTGTGGACGTGAACGGGGATGGCAAGCCGGACCTGCTGGTAGCCAATGATTCCACGCCTAATTATCTGTACATGAACAAGGGAGATGGAACCTTCGAAGATCAGAGTTACGAAAGCGGTTATGCGCTCAATGAGAGTGGCCGCGAGGTAGCCAACATGGGCATTGCGGCAGGAGACTACGAGAACAACGGCCATCTTTCCATCGTGAGTACCACCTTTTCCGACGACTACCCCGTCCTATTCCAGAATGACGGAAAAGGGTTTTTCACCGATGTCAGCTATCAGGCCGGCATAACGGAGTCCTCCATCCCCTTTGTCAAGTTCGCCGACGGATTCCTCGATTACGACAATGACGGGTGGAAGGATCTGCTCATCATCAATGGCCACGTCTATCCGGAGGTGGATCAGCACCCGGAATGGGGAAGCAGCTATGCCGAGCGCCCGCTGCTGTATCACAACCTGAAGAACGGCAAGTTCGAGCTGGTTCCGGCGGTCGAGGGCACCGGGCTTGCGGTGGTCAGCGTGGGCCGCGGCGCCGCATTCGGGGACATCTTCAACGACGGCAAGATCGGCGTGGTCATCAACAACATGGATGGCGTTCCGGTGCTGCTTCGCAACGTGAATCCCGACCACCACCATTGGGTGGAACTCAAGCTGATTGGGGGGCCGAAAAGCCCGCGCGACGCGGTCGGAGCAACGGTCTATCTGACGGCGGACGAGATTCGTCAGCGCGGAGATGTCCTGAGCGGCGGCAGCTATCTTTCCTCCAACGACATGCGGGTTCACTTCGGGCTGGGCGACGCCACCGATGCCGGGACCGCGGAGATTCACTGGCCCTCCGGCGCCAAAGAGACGGTGAAGCTGCCCGCAGTGGACCGGATTTACACTATCACCGAGGGCCAGGGCATCATCAGCGCTCTGTGCGGCGGCAATCCATGCGCGGTGGAGGCTCCGGCGGCAAAGGCGAGCAAACCCTGAACTGGCCCCTATAAAAGAATCCGGCAGCTACCCATGAGAAGGCAGCCGCCGGAAAGTCACACTTGGAAGTGATATTCAGGAGACATTCACAGGCTACTGGCAACTATGAGCCTTGTCTTGAGATATTCGAGTGAGTCTGGAGTCCATCAATAGGTGGAGACGGACGCCAGCTTTTCTTGCAAAAATCCTCATTTGCTCCTGTGCAATCCCGCGCCTGTCCAATTACTGTGGAGTTGAGCGGTTTGTCGCAGGTTGACGTCTGCTTGAGGTAACTTCCACCAGGTCCCGTGTCCCACAATCACGCCAACTCGATGGATGCAGCAGGAGTTGCCGCCCGACGCCTGTCCTTGTCTGGCGGAACGTATGGCGCGACTGCGCTGCGCGGCCTTCTGGCAGCATTGCTGCTGGGCTGCGGGCTTCCCGGCCATGCGCTGGAGCCGACTACGCCACTGGCCAACTACAGCCGCCAGGCGTGGGGGATGGAGAACGGCCTGCCGCAGAATACCGTGCAGGCGCTGGCGCAGACGAAGAATGGATTTATATGGCTGGGAACCGAGGCGGGACTGGTTCGCTTTGACGGCAACAGTTTTGCGGTTTTCGACAAGAATTCGTCGCCAGCGCTGCCGGGAAACGATGTGCGCTGCCTGCTGGAGACGAAGGACGGGGCGCTGTGGATCGGAACCAGCGAGGGGCTGGCGCGCTGGAAGGATGGGGTGGTAACGGCCTTCACTGCAAAGGAAGGGTTGCCGGGAAATGGGATTCGTGGGCTGACTGAGGGGAGCGACGGCGCAGTATGGGCTTATACAGAGGGAGGACTGGCGCGGCAAACCCAGGATCACTTTCAAGTGAAAAGCTTCTGGCGGCCTGGAGCGCCAGTCACGGCCATTTCGAAAGACGGACATAATCGTTCATGGCTGGATCAAGGGCTGAATGCCGGGAACGACTGGAAACAACCTTCCCCGGTTGCAGGGCTCCCCATTGACGCCTTCGAGTTCTTCGCGGATTTGCCCGGCGGCGACATCGCCTATGGAGGCAGGAGCAGTCTGTGGATCACGACGCAGGCAACGCGCACAAATACGAAACTCAACGTTGGCAAAGAGCTTCCCGGGAGTCGAATCCAAGTCGTCTTAGCCGACCGTGAGGGCAGCCTGTGGATCGGTACCAATGGCGGGCTGGCACGGTGGGACGAAGGCAAGCTGCAACGGCTGCCGGTAACCGATCCGCTGGCCTCAGCCTCGATCCTGGCGCTGATGGAGGACCACGAGGGCAATCTGTGGGTAGGGACCGAGACCGGCGGCCTGCACATTCTGCGCGATCAGCGATTTCGCACCATCGGCGCGCGGGAGGGTCTGAGTTCTGACGCCACGACCACCGTCGTCGAGGACAACGCGGGCACGCTGTGGGTGGGAACCAGCGGAGGCGGGCTGAATGCCCTTCGCAGGAGTGGAGATGGGAGCAGTACAGTTCGCTCCTACACGGTGCGCGACGGCCTGCTGAGCGATGTGATTCTGTCATTGGCCGCCGCGCCCAACGGCGATTTATGGGTGGGCACGCCGGACGGACTGAACCGGATTCGCGGCGGCAAGATCGATGCTTTTACATCGGCGGACGGGCTGCCGGACGATTTTATCCGTTCGCTGCTGGCCGATGCCGATGGGGCGCTTTGGATTGGCACGCGGCGCGGGCTGACGCATTGGATGGGATTGAAGGCCGCAACGCCTTCCAGCGCGCAGATGGAGACCTTCACGCAGGCCAACGGCCTGGGCAGCGATCTGGTGGGCACCATGGCGCGGGACTCCAACGGCGACCTGTGGGTAGCCACGCTAGCGGGGCTCTCTCGGCTGCGTGGTGGAAAGATTGTCAATTACACCACTGCGAACGGTCTATCGAGCAACGTAGTCACGGCGCTGCTGCCACACGGGAACGGGACGCTGCTGATCGGCACGCAGGAGCACGGATGGAACCTGTGGGATGGGCAGCATTTTTCCGCAGAGAGGAACGATGGCCTGAATCAGACCACTATCCATGCGATTCTCGACGACGGCGGTCTGACCGACAGTGGTGGCCATCTGTGGTTTGCTACCGGCAACGGAATTGCGCGTTGCGATTTCGCCGTCCATGCAACGGGGAAGGAAGCAGGCTGCTCGCAATGGATCGAGTTCGGCGCTGCCGATGGGTTGCGAAGCCGGGAGACGGCCACCAACAGCCACCCATCTGCCTGGCGCTCCCGCGATGGGCGCCTTTGGTTTGCCACGCCCAAAGGCCTGGTGGAGATTGACCCGGCGCACTTCCCGGTGAACACCGTTCCGCCGCCGGTCGAGCTGGAGCGATTTGCCGTGGACGATGTGCCCCAGCCACTCCATGCGGCAGGCTCTTCGTTGCGCGTTGAGGCAGGACACGTACACTTCCAATTTGATTACGCGGGACTGAGCTTTACCGCGCCACAGAAGGTGCGCTACCGCTTTATGCTGGAGGGTTTCGACCGCGGCTGGACCGAGGCCGGTACGCGGCGCTCCGCATACTACACGAACATCAAGCCGGGCCGCTACACCTTTCGCGTGCAGGCAGCCAACAACGACGGGCTGTGGAATACCGAAGGCGCTGCTCTTACCTTTGAACTGCGGCCGCACTTCTACCAGACAGCCTGGTTTTATGCGCTGCTGATGGCGGCCGTGGCGGGCCTGGTGGTGCTATTTTTGCGGTTGCGGCTACGCCGGGCAGAAGGCGAGTTCCGCGCCGTGCTGGGCGAGCGCAACCGCATCGCGCGCGAGATTCACGACACGCTGGCTCAGGGCTACGTGGGCATCTCGGTTCAGTTGGAGGTTCTCTCCGAGTTGCTACGCATGAACAAGCCGGAGGCGGCGGCGAAGCATCTGGATTTGACCCGCGGCTACGTTCGCGAGGGCCTGGCCGACGCGCGGCAATCGATCTGGGCGTTGCGCTCGCAGGATTCAGGCGAGACCACGCTGCCGGTCCGTCTCAACCGTTTGGTGGAGGCAGAAGGCGGTTACGGGGTGGAGACTAGATTCAGTCTCTTCGGCGCTTACCGGTCCATGCCGCCGGAGACGGAGCAGGAGTTTCTGCGCATTGCCCAGGAAGCCATTCATAATGTGAAGAAGCACGCCGGGGCGCCGCATTTATTTGTTCAGTTGGAGTATGGGCCGGAGGAGATTGCGCTGGACGTGCGGGACGATGGGCGTGGGTTTGCCGCAGGCGAAGAGCTGGAGTCTCCATCAGGCCACTATGGACTGACGGGAATGAAAGAGCGGGCGGCGGCCATTGGAGGGACGCTTGAGGTGAGCAGCGAGCCAGGGGCTGGAACCACGGTCCGGCTTAGGGCGGCGGCGCCGAGAGAGACGAGAAGCAGTTAGATTTTGTGGTGCCCCACCCTTCCGCAAAATGCTCGGAAGGATGGGGCGCCCAGAATTTATGGAAGACACTTAATTTATGGAAGACACTTAAGGAGTAACCGTGACGAAGGAATCGATTCGCGTGCTGGTTGTCGAAGACCACCACGTGGTGCGCCAGGGACTGGTTGCGCTGTTGAACGTGGCGGATGGCCTGGATGTAGTGGGCGAAGCCGCGGACGGCGTGGAGGCTATCGCGCAATTTCGCAAGTGCCAGCCGGATATCACGCTGGTCGATCTGCGGCTACCGCGGCTGAGCGGCGTGGAGGTCATTGAGCGCGTCCGCATGGAGACTCCGCAGGCGCGCTTCATTGTGCTCACCACCTACGACGGCGACGAGGACATCTATCGCGCCCTGCAGGCCGGCGCGCGCGCCTACCTGCTCAAAGGCATGACCTCAGAAGAGTTGATCGCGACGATCCGCACGGTTCACGAGGGAAAATCGCACATTCCGCCGGCGATTGCGCAGAAGCTGGCCGAGCGCATGAGCACCGAGGAACTGACGCCTCGCGAGTTCGACGTGCTTGAGCAGATTGTGCATGGCAAGAGCAACAAGGAGATCGCGACCGAGTTGGAGATTTCAGAGGCCACAGTGAAGACCCACATCAACAACCTGCTCAGCAAGCTGGGCGTGACAGACCGGACGCAGGCTGCTACGGCCGCTATCCAGCGCGGGATTGTTCCGCTCGAATCCTTGAGAAAGCCGAAGCCATGAAGAAAATCATTCTTTTCACGGTTGTTTTCCTGTTGATTTGCCCGCTTTCAAAGGCGCAGAAAACATCGTGGCGGCAAGCCTCGGATGCTGAGCTTGCTTCGCTGTTGCCGGCACGAGCGCCGGTGGAAAAGGAACACATCGAAACCGAGATGCGCACAGCCTCCGGCATCGTGAGCAGCCACGGCCACTTCATCGCCGGAGTGGTGCTGCTGACGGCCGGATATTCCGCGGAGGGAAAGTATTCGCACTATCTGATTGTGCAGACTCCGGTGCGCATCGGTGGAGTCGCGCTCAAGCCCGGAGAATATGTTTTTGGATGGACGCGGGCACAGGCAGGGGATGCGCTAAACGTTCATTTTCACCAGGCTGCGACGGGCGCGCAGGTGGGCACTGCAGTTGCGCATCGCATTGCGGGGACGAGCCGCGTGGAGAGCCTGCACATCTGGCCTCCCGCCGACAAGGCGTTGATTCAGATTGGGCGCTTTGGCATTTCCTACGAGTTAGGCGAGGAGTAACCGCAGAGATCAATCTTGCCTGCGCGGCTCTCCGGTCGGCAGAAAGGCAACTCCGAAGATACTGCTACCCGAAGCCAGCACGTCTCTGAGCCGTTCCGGATTAGGTCCGCTGCGGACGGCGGCCGCTTCGAGCAGGCGCAACGCCGCTGCCGGAGTGGTTTCGGGCGGCAGGCGGAAGATCCACGGAACGTTCGTCGAGGTCAGCTTCTTGTCGCTGCTCAGGGCAACCACCGGCACAAATGCCTTGAGCGCCAGTTGCTCGGCCAGATGAGCGGCGTTGCGATCCAGCGCCACGATTGCGAGAGCATGGTCCTCCATCAGCGCATGAACAAGTTGAGTTGAAGCCACGCCCCAATTCTGATCGCTGGCCACCGGCTCGAGCTTCCATTCGCGCCCCTTTAACGCGGCGGACGCCAACTCCGCCCGCACCTCCGGCAACTGCGCAATCTCGACCGCCTTTGGCCCGAAGAGCACCACGCGCACCGGCCCCGGCGGAACGTTGCTGCGATGCGGACCAGCATAATCCGCGCCATCCTCGCCCACGCGCGCATAAGGCTGCAAGAGGGATGCAGAAGGCTCCTGCCGCGCAAGCGGCGTCTGCCCCACCGCAGGTGGTTTCTCCATTGTCGCAACGCGATAAGTGATCGCACCGTTATGCACCGTGCCCAGGTACATGGGGGCGACATTCTTCTGATTTGGGTCGAAGACCATGTGCCCGGTTACGCCGTCGTATTCTTCAATGCCGGCCAGCGCATCGTGAATCCGCGCGCGGTTCAGTCCCGCCTTGCAGATGGAATCCAGCAGCGCGTTCATCGCATCATAGGCCAGCGAGGCAAACTGCTCCGGCTTCTCGTGAAAGCGATCCTCGAAGCGGCGATTGAAGTCGAGCCACTTTGGATCATTGCGCGTGGGATCGTAGGGAAAAACAGCCTCGAAGCCCTCGGCGGCGTCGCCGGCCTCTTTCAGCAAAGTGTCGCCCAGGGTTCGATACGCGCCAAAGACTCGCTGTTTCATCCCGGCAGCACGCATCTGCTTCAAGATCATAGCCGCTTGCGTCTCGTCGGTCCACAACACAATCGCGTCAGCGCGCGATGAGCGGATGACATTCAGTTGCTTGCTGAAATCGGTATCGCCGGGAAGATACTTCTGTTCGATCACAATCGGGTGTCCGAGCCTGCGCGAGGCATCGCGGAGTTTGCCGACGCCGAAGCGTCCGTAGCGGCTGTTCACCCTGAGAATCGCCACCCGCTTCAGGCCTAGTTCGGTGAAGATGCGGCGAGCCAGCGTGAGGCACTGCACACGGTCATCCTGCAGGTCGGTGAAGTACCACGGAATGTAGGTCTCGGGAATGGTGGGATCGGTGGAGGCGGAGTTGACGATGGGAATCTCCGCGCGCAAGGCGACGCGCAGAGCGATATGCGTGGATTCGGAACTGATGGATCCGAAGATCGCCCAGTCGCGGTCGTCGTAGACCATCTTGACCACTTCATTGGAGGCAGAACCCCAGATGGCGGGATCGGTGGGGCGGTCTTCGCCATAAACCGCCTTGGCCTGCCAGTTGTCGTAGTCGTTGTGCGGCATCAATTTGAAGGGCTTGCCGCCGTATCCGCCATGGGCATTGGCATCCTCCACGGCAAGTTGCGCGCCGTGCAACATGCGCAAGCCGAAGATCGACTCCGGATTGGGCTCGACGGGGCCGAAGAAGCCGATGCGCACTTCGGTGATATCTTTCGGTTCAGGAATTTCCCGAGCCGCGCCGGAATAAATGTTGGGATGAACGTAGTTGAGGTCGTAAGGCGCCGCGAATTTGGAGTACGGGCTCAGGTCCGCCGGCTCGCCCGCATAAGGCGTAACAGCGCGATCCCGCGGCGGTCCCGGAGGATGCGCGCCGCACTCGCACGTTCCCTTGCCCGTGACCGTCGCCGGGCTTGCAGCCTGGTTTGTGTCCTGGCTCGCATACTGCGCAATTCCATTTGTCCCCGAGCCTGCGGCCCCCATGAGGGCCGCAGCCAACAACCATCCTTTGCGCATGAGAACTACTCCTTGTTGTTCGCGCCCTTATCCGTGCGGAACATTGCGATGGCCTCGATCTCGATCAGCAGTTCCGGCCGGCACAGATGCGCCTGAATGCCGGTGGATGCGGGCAGCGGGTCGAGTCCCTGTTCCTTGAAGAAGGCCGTGCGTCCGGCATTGAATACGTCGTAATCGCGATCGATGTCGCGCAGGTAGCAACTGGTGCGCACGATGTCGTGCCAGGTGCAGCCTTCGCTCTTCAGCAACCCGGTGATGTTGTCGAAGGTCCGCCGCAACTGGGCGTGGAAGTCGCCGATATGGACGCTCACGCCGTTCTCGTCAATGGAAGCGGTGCCGGAGATCAGCAGGATGCAAACTCCGCCAATGTCGATCCTCATGCCGCGCGAGAACGAACTCGGCTTGGCGTAGTGGAAGGCTTCGTTGAGTACTCCGTGATTGGTCATGGCCCGCTTTTGAATGGGCGCGTGCGCGATGGCTTCCAGAATATCCGCAAATGCATTCATGATTGTGTTATCTCCTTTTTTACTTACTGTTTTTGTCGAATTCCATGGCTCAACCCCTTGGCGGTGGCGACCCAGATGTCGTCGCCTTGAAAGTCGATGCCGAGAACATAGTTGTGGGCCGGCGCGGTGGCGACCGCTACAGGCGTTACCTTGCCCGCCGCGTCGCGCACCGTCATCTCCGGCTTGCCGTCTTTGAGCGAGGGGCGATAGACGGCCCAGTTGACGCCGTCGTAGTAAGTCAGTCCCTTGTCGGTGCAGAACCAGGCGCGATT
>PMGP01000061.1 GCA_003156235.1 Acidobacteriaceae bacterium | reverse complement strand
GAACTCCAGCGCCATCAGCAGCGCGACGAAGAGTGCCGCAATCAATCGCTACTGCGTCTTGCATCCTCACTCAGACTTCCAGTGATCGCGAGCAACGGAGTTCGCTACGCTACGGAAAAGGACCGCGAGCTTCTCGATGTATTCACGACAATTCGCCATCACACATCGCTCGACCAGGCTGGCCGCTTGCTCACGCCGAATGCTTCACGATCTTTGCGTTCAGCCCGCGAGATGGGCGCGCTCTTCCGCGACATTCCAGAAGCCGTCGCCAACACCCGCATCGTGAGCGAACGGCTCGACTTCACACTCAATGATCTCGGCTATCAGTTTCCGCACTATCCGGTTCCAGACGGCGAAACGATGGACAGCTTCCTCGAAAAGCGTGTAGAGGAAGGCGTCCGCAAACGCTACGGCTCGGGAGCCAAGCGAAGCCTGCTCGACAAGGCCCGTGCGCAGGTTCGGCACGAGCTCAAACTGATTGCCAAGCTCGGCTTCGCCGGATACTTTCTCATTGTCTGGGACCTCATTCTCTACTGCCAGCGACTCGGAATTCTTGTNNTTGCTCTTTGAGCGGTTTCTCAACGAGAACCGCGGCGAGTGGCCCGACATCGACCTCGACCTGCCCTCCGGCGACCAGCGCGAACAAGTCATTCAATACGTTTATGAACGCTACGGCTCGCTTGGCGCGGCGATGACCGCCAACGTCATCACCTATCGCGGCCGCTCGGCAGCGCGCGAAGTAGGCAAGGCGCTTGGCTTCGAGGAGGATCAGCTCGCGCGCTTGGCGAGCCTCGTCGGTCACTGGGAGTGGCGCGGCGAAAACGACACCATGGCCCACCACTTCGCCCAGGCAGGCTTCGATATCCGTCACCCGCGCATTGCCCGCTATCTCGATCTATGCCTGCGAATGCAGGGCCTGCCGCGCCATCTCGGCCAACACTCCGGCGGCATGGTCATCTGCGCCGGAATGCTCAACCGCGTCGTCCCCATCGAGCGCGCCTCCATGCCGGGCCGCANNCTGATTCCGCGCCATTACGGCAAGGACGTGGACCTTGCCGTGCTGCCCGAAGATCCGCTTGTCTACGAGACGCTGCGCAAGGCGGACACAGTGGGAATGTTTCAGGTGGAGAGCCGCGCGCAGATGGCTTCCATACCGCACAACGCGCCCACACGCTTCTACGACCTCGTCGTGCAAGTAGCCATCATCCGCCCCGGCCCCATCGTCGGCAAGATGATGCACCCGTATATGCGCCGCCGCCAGGGCAAAGAAGAAGTCACCTATCCGCACCCATCGCTGGAGCCAGTTCTCAAGCGCACCCTCGGAGTGCCGCTGTTTCAGGAACAGCTTCTACGCATGGCGATGACAGTTGCCAGTTTCACCGGAGCGGAGGCAGAAGAGCTGCGCCGCGCAGTCGGAATGCGACGGTCGATGCAGCGCATGAAAGACCTCGAAGGCAGACTTCGCGCGGGGATGGACCGCAACGGCATTGGCCCAGAAGCCCAGGACAACATCGTTCAAGGCATCTCTTCGTTTGCCATGTACGGCTTCCCAGAATCGCACGCCGCGAGCTTCGCCTTAATCGCGTATGCATCGGCATACTTGAAAGTCCACTATCTTGCCGCATTCACTTGCGGCCTGCTCAATAACCAGCCGATGGGTTTCTACTCGCCAGCAGTGCTTATCAAAGATGCGCAACGCCACAGCTTGCGCGTTCGACCTATGGACGTTCAGCGTTCCGATTGGCTCTGCACATTGGAGCCGGAGCAAGATGGTTCGCTCTCGGTACGCATCGGTCTCAACTATGCCAAGGGGCTGCGGCAATCGTCCGCAAATGAGTTACTCGCCGCACGGAGCCGGGACGGAATCTTTCAAACCGTCGATGAGCTGGCGCTACGAGTGCCAGCTCTCAACCGAAATGAACTCGTCGCACTCGCCCAGATCGGCGCGCTCAACTCGCTCGGCCAAGTCGAGCATCGACGCGATGCTCTCTGGCAGGTAGAACAAGCTGGCCGTCCCGTTGGTCCTCTGTTGCGAGGTGCTGACAGTGCCCACACCAGCGATAAAGACCCCACCCCGTTACAGAAGATGACAACCGAAGAGCGCCTCGCAGCGGATTACATGGGAACCGGCCTCACCACAGGCCCGCACCCGATGGCCTATCACCGCGAATCTTTGCGGCAAGAAGGTATTTTGTCAGCGGACGAACTCATACAGAGACGCAGTAATCAACCTGTCCGCATCGCCGGTTGCGTAATCGCACGTCAGCGCCCCGGCACAGCCAAGGGCTTTGTGTTTCTCTCCTTGGAAGATGAAACAGGCATCGCCAACATCATCCTCGCACCCGATGTATTCGAGCAGAACCGCATCGTTGTGACGCGCAACCGATTCCTCTTGATTGAAGGCCCGCTCCAAAATCAGGACGGAGTTGTTCACGTCAAAGCCCAGCGAATAGTCCCGCTTGACATCACGAGCGCCGATATCCGTTCTCATGACTTTCACTGAGCAGCAGTGCTCCCCAACCAATCCGCTGGAAGTGCTCTGTGCGCGGGTTTCAACTCCAGGGCTAGAATTCTTATCAGACGGCTATGAGGAAAATCGTACATGTCGACATGGACGCGTTTTATGCGTCCGTTGAACAACGGGATGACGCGCAACTACGCGGCAAACCCGTCGTTGTCGCGTGGCGAGGGAAGCGTTCTGTTGTCTGTGCCGCTTCGTATGAGGCCAGGCGCTTTGGTATTCGCTCGGCCATGCCAGCGGTTCGTGCCGAGCGTCTTTGTCCGGAGGCTGTCTTCGTACCTCCGGATTTCCCACGCTATCGGGCCGTTTCGCGGCTCGTGCGGGAGATCTTCAAGCGTCATACGGACTTGGTTGAACCGCTCTCGCTGGACGAAGCGTACCTGGACGTTACGGAAAACAAAACCGGGCTACCGACTGCCACGCGTGTGGCAAGTACAATTCGAGAGCAAATCCGTGAGGAGCTGAACCTCACCGCTTCCGCCGGGGTGGCGCCGAACAAGTTCCTGGCAAAGATCGCCTCTGATTGGCGCA
>PMGP01000313.1:13270-18608 GCA_003156235.1 Acidobacteriaceae bacterium | reverse complement strand
CCGGCGAACTATGTGGTCTATGGCACAGCAATCTCAGGCGCATCGGCAGCGCGCCAATACCCGGCGGTGACCATCACTGTGGCCAAACGTAAGGGGACCAACGCTACCGATATCGCCAACGCCGTCCTCAAGTGCGTACACGAAATGAATGGCGTGACCATCCCCAACGACGTGACGGTGACGACTACACGGAATTACGGTGAGACCGCCAAGGCCAAGTCCGATGAACTGCTTGAGCACCTGCTGCTCGCCACCTTGTCGGTAACCTTGCTGGTCGCGCTCTTCCTGGGGCGGCGCGAATCAGGAGTGGTGCTGCTGGCTATTCCGGTCACGCTCGCGCTCACCATGACCGTGTTCTATCTCCTCGGCTACACCATCAATCGCGTGACTCTCTTCGCTTTGATTTTTAGTATCGGCATTCTCGTCGATGACGCCATCGTTGTCGTCGAGAACATGGTGCGCCACTTCCGGCTTCCGGAGAACCACGGCCGGTCGATGAGTGAAGTCGCGGTCGAAGCGGTCGCCGAGGTGGGCAATCCAACGATTCTGGCCACCTTCGCCGTCATCGCCGCAGTGCTGCCGATGGCCTTTGTCCGCGGCCTGATGGGACCCTATATGNNTCGCTGCTGGTTGCCTTCGTGGTTTCTCCCTGGGCTGCGCTCCGGCTGCTTGGCAGGCATCTTCGAGGGACTAAGCTACTGGAACCGGAGACCGAGAACTGGCGGACCAGGCTCTATCGCCGCATCATGACGCCGCTGATCCAATCCAAGCGCAATCGTCTCTTGTTCTTTCTCGGAGTGGCTGTGCTTTTTCTGATCTCAGTGGCGCTGGTACCCCTGGGATTGGTGCGCGTGAAGATGCTGCCATTCGACAACAAGAGCGAGTTACAGGTGGTCATCAATATGCCGGACGGTACGCCGCTAGAACAGACAGCGCGCGTTGCACAAGCGCTTGGCGATGAGCTTGCGCGGCAGCCGGATGTACTGAACTACCAGACTTACACAGGAACCTCCGGCCCATATAACTTCAACGGTTTGGTGCGTCACTACTACATGCGCAGCCAGCCTAATCAAGCCGACATCCAGTTGAACCTGCTGCCGGCAAAGCAGCGCAGCGTGCAGAGCCATGCCATCGCCAAGCGGCTTCGTCCGCTCTTGGACGCGATTGGCAACGAAAACGGCGCACGCATTCAGGTCAGCGAGGTTCCGCCTGGGCCTCCTGTGTTGCAAACTTTGGTTGCGGAGGTCTACGGTCCCGACTTGGATGGTCAGACTCAAGTCGCGCAGCAGATCAAGTCGATTTTTCAGCACACTCCGGGCGTTGTTGACACAGACTGGTATGTCGAAGATCCTCAACCGAGGCTCGTGATGCATGTGAATGAGGTTAAGGCTGCGCAGCATGGCATTGCGGTCTCCGATGTAACTCATGCCTTGGCGCTCACTCTCTCTGGCACGGAGGTAGGCCTGATTCACAATCAAACCGCGCGGGAGCCTGTGCCCGCAATGGTCGAAGTCGATCGTGCGGATCGTTCTTCTGAGCAGGGCCTCGGGAATATCCGCCTGCCCGGAGCGGACGGCGGCATGGTCTCACTGCGGGAATTGGTAGTGGTTGAGCACGAGACGATCGAGCGCAGCATCTATCACAAGAATCTGCGCCGCGTCGTTTATGTCACCGGAGATGTAGCCGGAGCGGAGGAAAGCCCGGTCTACGCCATCATGAAAATGAACAAGGATCTCGACCATCTCACTCTTCCGGCCGGATACACCCTGGCTCGCTACAATGCGTCGATGCCGAAGTCCACGGACCACTACTCGATGAAGTGGGACGGCGAATGGCACATCACCATCGAAGTCTTTCGCGATATGGGGCTGGCGTTTGCTGCCGTACTGATTCTCATTTATGTGCTGGTGGTTGGCTGGTTTCGATCCTTTATCGTGCCACTGATTATCATGGCTCCGATTCCGCTTACGCTGGTGGGCATTATGCCGGCTCATGCCATCCTTGGCGCATTCTTCACGGCAACATCGATGATCGGCTTCATTGCCGGGGCTGGAATCATTGTGCGCAACTCGATTATCCTCGTCGACTTCATTGAACTCAGGATTCGCCAGGGAATGCCGTTGGCCGAAGCTGTGATTGATGCCGGAGCGACTCGCTTCCGGCCCATGCTGCTGACTGCGGCAGCGGTTGTTGTCGGCGCAAGCGTGATTCTTACCGACCCCATTTTTCAGGGGCTTGCGTTGTCGCTGATTGCCGGAGCGGTCGCCTCGACATTCCTTTCGTGGCCGACCATTCCCGTGCTCTATTTCATGGTTCACTCCGGGCACCCAACAGGACTTGAACCTCAAACCAAAACAGAACAAGGAGATTCTCTATGACAGTCGAACGCGGTGTACGCCTAATGGCGGGCTTTGTAATTCTGCTATCGTTTGCCCTCGCTCACTACCTTTCGCCCAACTGGCTCTGGCTGACCGCATTCGTCGGATTCAACCTGTTGCAATCTGCATTCACAAACTGGTGTCCAGTCATGAGCATCTTTCGCGCCATGGGGATGAAAGACGCCAACTGCGGCACGGCTGAATGAGTCAACACTGCTGGAGGCTATACTGGACTCATCTCTGTGAGCCCCAGCGATGCGACCCGAACTGATTCAAGCTATCGATCTCTTACGCCGCAACACACCTGAAGCTGTTGAAGAGGCTATCGGGTTGCTCCAAAACACGGTCTATTCCTTCAGCATGNNAGGTCTGCGGGCATCCTGAAGACGCAGAGGACACCATGCAAGAGGTTCTCTTCCGCTCGCTCGGTCACCTGGCCAGGATTCAGACCCCGCAGGCTCTAGCCGTCTGGCTTTATACCGTGACCAGAAACCGCTGCTGGCGTATGCGCCGCAAGCCGGCTCATGCTCCCAGCCAGACCTTCTCGCTGGATGAATTGATGCCTGACGCAGCGGAGTTGGGGCGATTGCTGCAGGATGCCGCCGCAAGCCCCGAGGGCCATCTGCTCCACGCAGAGCAGCATCATCTGTTGCATCAGGCGGTTTTGCGCATCCCCGTGCAATTGCGCATCGTTCTTGTGCTCCACGACATGGAGGAGCTGACAACCGAACAAGTTGCGCAGATTCTCAGTCTACAGCCAGGGACAGTCCGGGTTCGCCTGCATCGGGCGCGCCTTTCCGTGCGCAAAGAGATGAATAGGATAGTCGAGAAAGCGCCCGCTCAGTCAGATTGCGGCAAGCCATCCACGACGAAGGCCAAGCGCATCGCAACGAAACGTGGACAACGCCCCACCGAGTGCCGGGAGTTATTCCTGAACCTTTCAGAGTATCTGGATGGCAAAGTGGAACCCCGCACCTGCGACCAAATGCGCCAGCATATCGACGCCTGCCCTGCTTGCGTTGCATTCCTGCGCGACCTGCGCGCCGCCATCGACCGCTGCCGTTCGCTGGAGGTTCCTTGCGATTCTGCTGTAGCGCATCGATTGCGTTCTATCCTCACGCAAGAGTATCTTCGCCTGCTGGGCCTGCCGGGAACAGATAAAGTCCCCGCGGTTCTGTAACGAATCGGCTCGGTTTCAGCTGAGAGACGGTCCCGTCGCCGCTTGCGAAAGAATGCGCGAAGCCATTGTCATGATTGAGGTTACCAAGCGATTTCCGTTTGGTTTGCTCCGCCTCTCGGGAGTGGGCTGCCTGAGTTCTCAGATCCTTTGTGACAATCTGAACATTCTTCCCGGAGGTGGCTCCCGGACGCTGTCACTTTGACTGTGATTTCATGAGAATAATTTCTCTTATGAAAGATATGAATCTACATCCAACCTTTCGGCGTATGGTATTGTCAAATTGATGTGTTCGACGGTCGAGCCGGAGCCACGAGTGTTCAGGCGGCCAGTTCAATCAGAATTCGATTGGGTTTGATGACTTTGCATAGTTGGGGCAAATATCGGAAGTTCAGTCTCTTCGGGAGCCTCGCGTTCCTGGGATTGGCCTTTTGCGTATTTGCATGGGGCTTGCAATACAAGCTTTCTCTCTACGATCCACCTCAGACTGCTTCCCATCAGATTCCAAAGGCCAAGCTTCTATCCAGAGATGAGCAATCCAGCGCTGTGGAACACCCCCTGGTAATTCGGACGAAAAAATCCACCAGTGTGGTCTACACAGCGCCTACAGGTGTTTTCTTGATTCTGATTCTGGCCATCAGCCTATTGAACCCGCCGGCGTCAAGAAGAGACGAGAGGCGGACTAATAAGTTATTGCATCTACACCGCGATGTCTTTAACACCCTCTTCGTTCGTCCGCCTCCCGTTCTCGCCTAGTCATTCCCTCATCGCCAATTCTGATGCATTCGATCAAGTTTTGTGATCGAATGCAGCAAGCCATATTCTCCATCGGAGAACATGTCCTGTCGTCGTAACCAAGCAATCACAACTTCATTTAGAGGTGCATTCGAGTTATGCGAAAGCGAACCTCCTTGATCGTCGCCGCCGGAATTGCACTTCCTGTTCTGGCTGGCATCATTGCATACAGTTTCAAGGATCGGCACTCAGCAACGATTGCCGCAGAGATTCCCTCCGCNNCATGCCAAGGTATCTGGCTACATCAAGCACATCTATGTAGATATCGGCGATAGGGTACAAGCCGGTCAGACTCTTGCGGTTCTGGAAGTTCCAGAGCTGAACGCTCAGTTGAAAGGTACCGTGTCGCAGTTTGGCCGCAGCAAGGACGAGATCACCCGTGCGCAGCATGAGGTCGCACGCGCCGAGTCCGAGCATAGCGCGGTTCACGCCGACTATCTTCGCTTGGTGCAAGCCTCCACTGCGCAACCTGGGCTGATTGCACAGCAGGAGCTGGACAACGCCCAGTCAAAAGATCTATCCACGGCTGCTCAGATTGATGCTGCCAAGGCATCCCTATCGGGGGCAACGCAGGGAGCGGATGTAGCAGACGCTGATCGAGAGCGTGTGCAAGACCTCAACGATTACACGCACGTGACCGCGCCGCTGAGCGGGATCATTGTCTGGCGGTACGCGGATACCGGCGCGTTGATCCAGGCCGGCACCGCCTCAGACACCCAATCTCTTCCTCTTGTAAAACTCTCGCAAAGCAGCCTGCTTCGCCTCCGTCTACCGGTACCAGAAGACGCCGTGTCGTATATCCATGAAGGCGCTGAAGTGAAGGTAACGGTCGATGCCATCCACCGTACCATCGTGGGCAAAGTGGTTCGCTTCACGCGAGATGTCAGCTTGGCGACCGGGACCATGGAGACGGAAATCGATGTCGAGAACAACGATCTCTCACTCACGCCCGGCATGTATGCAAACACAACCCTGGAGCTGGAACGCA
>PMGP01000313.1:0-13236 GCA_003156235.1 Acidobacteriaceae bacterium | reverse complement strand
CGGCAGACGTAAGTCAAGAGCAGTCAGGAGGCGATAAGTAATGCCTAACTTCTCGCTCAAATACCCCTTCTTCATCATTATGGCCTGCCTGGTCATTGTAGTCGTGGGCGTGGTCAGCATCGCATCGATGCCCGTGGATCTATTTCCACAAATTGATATGCCAGTAGTTGTAGTCGCGACATTTTATTCTGGAATGCCCCCGCAGCAGATAGAAGCTGACATTACAGACACGTTTGAGAGATTCTTCACCCTCGGCAGCAACATCGACCACATCGAGTCTCGATCGCTGACTGGCGTAAGCCTCATCAAGATTTACTTCAAGCCAGGAACAGATGCAAATGCGGCGTTGAGCAATATCGCCAATCTGGCCATGGCTGACTTGCGAAGGCTACCTCCTGGCACGTTGCCGCCTGTGGTTCTCGGCATGGACGCTTCGAGCCAGCCTGTCTGCCTGGTCACGTTGAAGGGCGAGGGCCTGAACGAGACCAACCTCAAGGACCTGGCGCAGTTTCAGGTGCGCAATCAAATCGCCAGCGTACCTGGAGCTTCAGTGCCACAACCGTTTGGTGGGCGATACAGACAGATCATGGTCTACGTGGATCCCCTGAAACTTGAGGCGCATAACCTCAGTTTGATGGATGTGGTCAGATCCGTGAACGATTCAAACCTGATTCTGCCTGCGGGCGATGTGCGTATCGGACTAAAAGACTACAACATCTACGCAAATAGCCAGGTTCCGACTCCCGAACTGATCAATGATCTTCCACTGAAGTCCGTAGGCAATGCTTCAGTGCTCGTAGGGGACGTGGGCAAAGCGGAGGACTCCGGAACCATCCAGACGAACATTGTTCGCATCGACGGTCAGCGGTCGGTATACGTCCCTGTTCTGAAGCAAGGCGGAGACAGCAACACGATTACGATCGTGAACGGCATGAAAGAGGCGATCAAGGATCTGGTTGACATTCCATCTTCTCTTAAAACTGCCGTGGTCTTTGACCAATCGGTCTTTGTAAAGACCGCTCTGAAGAATCTTGGCAATGAAGGCGGAATAGGTCTTGTATTGACGGCTTTGATGATCCTGCTTTTCCTCGGGAGCATACGCGCGACCTTCGCGGTCCTTCTGTCGATTCCGCTGTCTGCACTGGCTGCCTTCATCTGCATTCGCATGGGTGGCGGGTCGATCAATACCATGGTTCTGGCAGGTTTGGCGCTTGCCTTTTCTCGCCTCATCGATAACTCGGTTGTAGTGCTTGAAAACGTATTTCGGCATCTTGAAATGGGAGAGTCGCCTGAAGTCGCAGCAGAAGCAGGTGGTAAAGAAGTGCAAATGGCAGTCTTAGCCGCAACTTTCACCACGGCTATCGTCTTCTTTCCCGTTGCACTTCTTTATGGTGTAAGCCGGTACTTGTTCACGGCGCTTGCTCTGTCAGTTGTCTTTTCGCTTTTCGCTTCCTACATAGTGGCAATGACTGTCGTTCCACTCTATTGCGCGCGATTCATCAAGCCACACACAGCGGATACCTCTGAAGAGGAAGAGATTGACGATGAAAAGCACATCGCCTACCAGATGCCGGCACAACTTTCTTTCTTTCAGCGAATTGTCAGAGGATTCAACAGCCGCTTCCAGCAAATGCTGGAGAAGTATGTATTTGCTGTAAACCGTTCGATACTGCGACCAGTCGCAACGACTCTCGGCATTCTCGGCGTTGTGCTATTGAGCTTTGGCCTGTTACCGTTCCTCGGAAGATCGTATTTTCCACGCACAGACCCTGGTCAGTTTGTTATTAACATTAAATGTCCGAGCGGTACTCGCATTGAGTTAAGCAACCAGTACATTGCACAAGTGGAAAACGAAATCCGGCAGACGATCCCTGCGCGAGATCTCGACATGATCGTTTCGAATATCGGGATCACACCTGATCTATCTGCAATCTACACCAGCAACTCATCCATGGACACAGCGTTTGTTCAGGTAAGCCTGAAGGAGGGTAACAAGCTTGGGAGCTACGAGTACATGAAACGGGTCCGCCAGAAGCTTTCCGAGGATATGCCCATGCTGTCTACCTACTTCCAGGCAGGTGGGCTGGTGGATTCGGTGATCAATCAGGGGTTGCCGGCGCCGATCGATATTCAGGTGAGTGGAAATGACTTGGACCAGTCGTTTGCGATTGCGAGCCAGATTGCCGCAAAGGTTAAGGGACTCAAGAATGTCAGCGACGTTCTCATTCCGCAGAATCTTCGTTTTCCCGGCCTTGAGTTGAATATTGATCGGCAACGCGCCAGCTTGATCGGCCTTTCGCCGAAGGAAGTGGTTGACAACGTCATTACTGCTTTGACCTCAAACGGGATGATTGCGCCCAGCTACTGGATCGACCCGAATACAGGTAACAATTACATGCTCACGGTTCAGTACTCCGACAACAAGATCGGACATATGAGCATGGACGACTTCAAGCAGATTCCATTGAGGGGCGCAAGTCAGGCGGACTACACTCCATTACGGTTCGTCGCGGACATCACGGAAATCAACACTCCGACGGAAGTGGATCACTATAAACTTCGTCGTGTCATCGATGTGTACGTGATGCCGTCTACCGAGGCTCTGCAAGGAGTGAACAGCTCAGTCAACGATGTGATTGCGGGAATCAAGGTTCCGGGAAATATCCGCGTCACTGTCCGCGGAAGTGTGGTAAGCATGAACGAGTCGTTTAAGAGATTCGCCATCGGTTTGGTTTTATCCATTCTGTTGGTCTATCTCATTCTGATGGCGCAATTCGCGTCATTCACCGATCCATTCATTATCCTCATGGCCATCCCGCCTGGGCTGTCCGGAGTGCTGCTCATTCTTCTTTTGACTCATAGCACGATGAACATCATGTCGCTTATGGGCGTACTGATGATGACGGGCATCGTCGTGTCCAATAGCATTCTGATTGTGGATTTCGCAGGGCATCTTCAAAAGGAAGGCATGACTGTGGCTGAGGCTGTAGTTCAGTCGTGCAAGATTCGGTTGCGGCCGATTCTGATGACCTCTCTGGCAACACTGCTTGGCATGATCCCCATGGCTCTGGGCATGGAGGCGGGCAGTGAGCAATATGCGCCATTGGCTAGGGCCATCATTGGCGGACTTGGTGTGTCCGTTGTTGTAACTGTCTTCCTCGTTCCTGCCGTGTATCTGATAATTCACGGCAGAGAGCAGAAGAGAATCATTGTCGAGGAAAAGGTGTAAAGAATGATGAAGCAGGAAAAGAGGCACACATTTCAACCGGCAAAGTTCGGGCTATTTGCGTTGGCCGTATCATCTACTCTTGTTGCGCAGACCGGAGCCCAGTCCGGCGCCGTACAGGATCGCCTTCCCGATGCGCCGCAAGCTTTTGTCACGTCTCTGCCTGAGGCTGGACCGATTGGTCAACTGATATCGAGTTCGGCGGCTCAGGCTCCAGCGATGCCTGCTGACACTCAAACCGCAGGCTCCGGCCAGCCCCTCACGCTAATCGACGCCGAGCAGATGGCCATCAAAAACAACCCTCGTGTCAGCGTTGGGCGTCTGCTTGCTCTGGCTCAGCACCAGGTGGTGCGCGAAACCAGAGCGGCGCGACTTCCCACTGCAACTGCCGCCATCACAGCCGAAGATGCGGAGGATGGCTCGCGTATCTCCGCGGGATCGCTCACAGCCTCGCGCTTGTTTCAGCACGCAGGGGCAGGTGGAGAATTCACTCAACTGATCACGGATTTCGGAAAGACTGGAAACCTTATTGCATCTTCAAAGTTGCAGGAGAAAGCGCAGAATGCAAATGCGCTCGCCACGACAGAAGATATTGTCATCGCCACCGACCAGGCCTTTTTCAATGCGCTACAGGCGCAGGCACTATTGAAGGTCGCTGAACAGAACGTCACTACGCGCCAGACGACCGAGACGCTGGTAAGCGAACTGACAAAGAACAAGCTCAAATCCACCCTTGACCTGAGCTTCGCAGATGTCAACTTATCGCAAGCGAAGCTGTTGATGTTGGATGCGCAAAACAATGCTGAATCTACGATGGCTGCATTGGATGCGGTATTGGGCCATGATAAACAAGTCGCGTACGCTCTGGAAGATGATCTTACGGCGATGCAGCCTCCTCCTCCCGATGCCGATCAACTCACGCAACTGGCTCTTGGGCAGCGTCCAGACCTTCAGGCACTCCACTATAGCCAACAAGTGGCCGTTAAGTTCAGCCATGCACAGCGCGATCAGATGCTGCCGACCATCAGTGCCGCTGGGACCGTGGGCAGCGTGCCCATCCGTCCCTCTGCATACTATCTTACGAACTGGTGGGGCGGCATCGGCGTGAACATGAATATTCCGATCTTCAATGGCTTCCTCTACTCGGCCCAAGCAAAGGAAGCATCCATCCGTGCGCAGGCGGTCTCGGAGCAGATCCGCGATCTGCGGGACAGGATTGTCCGGGATGTTCGCACTGCATGGCTTGCGGCAAATACCGCATATCAGCGTGTTGCCGTGACAGACGAGCTTCTTAAAGAGGCTAATCTGGCGCTTTCGCTGGCACAAACACGCTATCGACTGGGACTCAGCTCGATCGTGGAACTGAGCCAGGCCCAGTTCCAGCAAACCGATGCAACAATTGGCAACACAGATGCGCAATACCAATACCGGCTAGCTCTCGCCACACTCAACTACCAGACAGGAGCAAATCCATGATTGAAAACTTCGAAAGACTTCACATTTCGGCATGGAGATGAGAACATCCGGTGCCTTTCGGATCATTGTGGATGCAGAATGCCCGGTTCTGACGATTAGAAAGTAAGAATCTGACGCTTTGCTGGTGATCCTAATGGGACAAGTAAGAAAAAAAGCGAGCTACCAATACAACGATACCTCGACAACACTTCTCGTGGCATTGTTTGGTGGCGCCTGTGGATTCATCACCATAGAAAGCACAGTCGGCGACGTAATGGATGCGTGGGGATTTCAGATGAACAGACTTCCATCTTGGCAGGTTCATGTGGGATCGGCGTGCGTGGGGATCATAACATTCTTTGTGTTTTTGTTCATTTTGGAATTTATGGAAACAAGATCAAAGATAACCGCATGGCGATCAAGTGCGCCGTGGTTGCCTCTCGTCGGATTCACGGCGTTGGCAACGATCGTTGACATCCCATTCTGTATTGTTCTGCTAGCAGGTGCCAGCTATGCCGTGTGGGCCTACCGTCGAACGAGTAGTGTGCGCCGCGCACCAGGCTCCCGCAAAAGGAAAGAAGTCGCATAATCGCATTGGGGTGATTTCGGTGAGATATTCGGTTTAAGTAACGCGTCGTCTTGCATCACTCGGAGACGCATCCAAGACTCTTTTGGTGCCCGCTATTGTTTGATGTGGCCGTATCGGTCGATACGACCGCCTTGAAAGAAGCGGTGGCGCACCATACTTTGGGCAAGCAAGAAAACGGCGACTGCCAAGGCAAGTAGAAACAGGAACTGTCCAATTTGGAACCAGGGTGACTTTTCCCTTCCAGGCCTTTTCGGCTTCAAATCAGTAATCATTTGAGCGGCCTCTCCGCAGTGATGGCCATCGACACCGTGCACTTCAACGAAAGGGTTCCTTCTCGGCATTCTTACGCGACCTGCATCAAAGATGACAGCCAGATAGAGGCCATGCAGTTCCATTTTGCACAGCCGTAAATCTCTATGCATTTGTTCACCATGAGCAAGACAGAACATATTGTTGTTCTCGATGGCGCTACGGTGGCGTGAAGCACCATGTTGGTTATGTGGCCAAGCGGGTCAAGGCAAATTCCAGTACGGAAGTGACTGTGGAGACCGCAAGAATAAATGAGTGCGAATAGCCTAATCCCGGCATCAACAAGCCAACCGGCTAAGCCAGGTCAAGACATCGCCTTGACTGGGCTCACAAGTGATGGGGCGCATACTCGTCTTGAAAAAGACGGCCCCAATGCAATGCCGGATACGTCCGCTCATCCGCCTCGCAATGCATTGGCCAAGTTCTGGGCGCCGGTTCCGTGGTTGCTCGAAGCCTCCATTGTGCTTGAGCTTGTTTTCCATAAGTATTATGAGGCTTTGGTCATAGCGGCCCTGCTGGTCTTCAATGCCGCGCTTTCCTACTTCCAGGAGGGTCGCGCCCAGGCTACCTTGGCGGCCCTGAAGTCGCGTCTTGCCCTCAACGCCTCTGTCCAACGCGATGGCGCATGGAAGACTGTACTGGCTGCCGAGTTGGTATGTGGCGACTATGTGAAACTTTCGCTTGGTGGAGTGGTCGCTGCCGATGTGCATCTGACCGGTGGATCGGTCGAGCTCGATCAGTCGATGCTCACAGGCGAATCTCTGCCCATTGAAGCCGGCGCGGGTGTGGATACCTATGCAGGGGCTCTCGTCCGGCGTGGTGAAGCAACGGCCGTAGTGGCTGCCACAGGCGCACGAACAAAATTCGGCCGCACGGCGGAACTTATTCGCACGGCACACGTTGTAAATACGCAGCAGACGGCCGTGCTCAAGATCGTGCGCAACCTGGCGATCTTCAATAGCGTCGTAATCCTCGCAATGGGAGCATATGCCTTCACCCATGCCATGCCGTGGAGTGAGATTGTTCCCCTGTGCTCACATCAGTCCTCGCAGCCATCCCAGTGGCATTGCCTGCAACATTCACACTTGCTGCCGCGCTCGGAGCGCGCGCGTTGGCAAAGCAGGGTGTGCTGCCAACACGTCTAATCGCTGTAGATGAAGCTGCGTCGATCGACGTTCTATGTTCGGACAAAACCGGAACACTGACCCGCAATGAACTTTCTGTTACGAGCGTTCGCCCGTTGCCCGGCTTTGACGAAGCCCACGTTCTCGGGTTGGCTGCGCTGGCCAGTTCTGAAGGCGGTCAGGACTCTGTCGATGCAGCCATTCGTTCTGCCGCCTCGAAAAAGCCGGCGCAGGATCTGCCAAGCTAGTGACGTTTGTGCCGTTCGACCCAGCCAAGAAGACATCGGAGGCNNGACGAACTGGAGAAGCAAGGCTTCAGGGTTCTGGCAGTAGCCGCGGGGCCAGAGGCTTCCGTTCAACTAATTGGCCTGATCGCCCTCAGCGATCCGCCGCGCACTGATTCGAGTTCTCTCATCTCGGAGTTGCATTCCCTTGGTGTGGCCACGGTCATGGTGACGGGAGATGCGCCGGCGACGGCGGCAATCGTTGCTCATGAGGTGGGGTTGACCGGGCCTGTTTGCCCGCCCGGAAAGCTTCCCGAGGGTATCAAGCCGGAGGATTTCGCGGTATTCGCGAGCATCCTGCCGGAAGGCAAGTTTGACCTTGTCAAGGCCTTCCAGAAAAGCGGGCATACGGTTGGGATGTGCGGCGATGGCGCCAATGATGCACCCGCGCTCCGCCAGGCGCAAATCGGCATTGCCGTCTCGACCGCTACCGATGTGGCCAAGTCGGCAGCAGGTGTTGTACTCACCGAAGCTGGGCTGGGAGGCATTGTTGCCGCTGTGAAAATCGGGCAGGATCACGTTTCAGCGCATTCTCACCTACACGCTGAACTCAGTGATGAAGAAGATCCTACAGGTGTTCCTGCTTGCAGTCGGCTAGGTGATAACCGACCACGCGGTCCTCACTCCCATGTTGATGGTCATAGTGATGATTAGCGGCGACTTCCTCTCTATGTCATTGACGACCGATAGAGTGCAACCGTCGAAGATGCCGAACTCATGGCAAATCGGCAGGATCACGATCGCTGGCGTCATCCTCGGGGTCTGTTTCCTTGCGTTCTCTACAGCAATCCTGGCGATTGGTAAATTCGAGATGCATCTCGGGATAGATGCACTCAGAACTCTTTGTGCTGTCGGCATTGTGTTTGGAAGCCAGGCCACAACTTACGTGATACGCGGGCGGCAACATCCGTGGGGATTGCGCCCCAGCCTGATCCTCGTACTATCTTCCGTAGCAGATGTTCTTATCATCTCAACGCTGGCGGTTTGCGGAATTGCCATGGCACCCTTGACCCTCTCGGTCGTCACCTGCGAGTTAGCCGCCGCAATCGCTTTTGGATTGTTTCTGGACGCAGTGAAGATCCCGCTCTTTGCCCGCCTCCAAATCTCATGAGTACCCAGATGCGATTGATAGTGCCCGGCATTCTTGGAACACTGATCATTGTCCCTCACTAACCCGATCGTGAGACCCAACACCGGAAGGACTTGGGGCACCGAAAGGAAAGTATGACCATCGATTCGAAAGACTATTGCGTGACGCCAGACAAGAAAGTCGACCTCGACAAGTGGCCGACGATTGTCGACCCCTATTACAAGTCTACGAAGGAGTACAAGGAAATTCTGCTTCGCCACTTGGAGAAGCTGAGCTCGCTGCAACAGCTTCATTACGCGTCACATCGCCAAGCGTTGCTCCTGATATTCCAAGGCATGGATGCTGCCGGAAAAGACGGAGCCATACGCCACGTCATGTCCGGGGTCAATCCGGAAGGCTGCGAGGTCTTCAGCTTCAAGCAGCCAAGCGCCGAGGAGCTTGAACATGATTTTCTCTGGCGCACCACTTGCCGCCTTCCCGAACGCGGCAGGATCGGCATCTTCAACCGTTCCTATTACGAGGAGGTACTGGTCGTTCGAGTGCACCCAGAACTTCTCCGCAGTCAGGGGCTCGCCCTAGAGTTGCGCGACGACAAGAATGTTTGGAAGCAGAGGTTTGGCTCGATCGTCGATTTGGAGAAGCACCTTCATCGCAACGCCACGCAAATCATCAAGATATTCATGCACCTTTCTTACGATGAGCAACGAAAGCGATTCCTTGAGCGCATCGATGAGCCGGAAAAGAACTGGAAGTTCAGCACCGCAGACATTCACGAGCGGAAGTACTGGAAACACTATATGAGTGCTTACGAGGATTGCTTCCATGCGACAAGCACTCATCACGCGCCATGGTACATTGTTCCCGCTGACGACAAGGAGAACGCACGCCTAATCGTCTCCCAAATCGTCCTTGATGCGTTGGGAGAAATCAAGATGGCATATCCCAAAACCACCGCAAAGCGCCGTCTCGAATTGCGCGCAATCAAGAAGCTGTTGGTGAAGTGACGTCAGAAACACACATCTGCTATGTCCGCTGCCACTGCTCAGCGTCCTTGAAGCCGTTGTTCTTTAGGGTTGTGGACAAGTTGAGAAAAACGCGCAGGAAACCCCGTCTAAAAAATAGCTTCGATTTGTGGTCACTCGAAAGGCCTGCGTGGTAAGACTCGATGGGCTCAAAGTATGCTGTTGCCAGCGTCAAGACCGCGAAACCCGCATCCTTGCGCGAGACATATTTTTCGTCCAAGAGCGCGTGGGCGTGTCGAAGCAGCCAACCGCTCATCTGGTCCTCAAACATGTCGATCTTGTCCTCCAAGGCGCACCCCGGCTGGAGCTTGGAATCCGTGAACAGCGGACTGACTTGGATTGGCATTGCTGGTTTTCCCACATTTCGCACGGCCTCGCGCTACACTGCGGGGCCTGGTTTCTGATTGACGTAAGCTCATCATGCCCAGAAACGAAGGTCACGTCAAGACATAACCTCTGTTTTATCATTGCCTTACGATTACCGACAGTAAAATGGAACGAGGGTCTAAGCTCCCTCATGTCAGTCTTCTCTTGTCAAATCATCAATCCGGACATAGGCCGAGTAACCGCCAAAATCCGGGGGTTGCCCAAAGTGCTTAGGCTGGCGTACAAACCTCTAACGTTCGGGACTTTCAGTAGCTCCATGCGCGATTTCCGCCATTGGGTATCGAACGGATACAAATAGGTATGAATGGATATTTTTCTTGCTTTTGGCTATGAATCGGGTAAAATTGGGTGAAAATGGATATTGCCCATGCCCGACATCAAGAACATCATCATCACGCCGGAAATCCTCAAGCTCATCGCTGATATCGACGAGTTCAAGGGGCGCTGGAAGGTTATTGAAACCCTTGCACCCGAAAAGCTGACGAGCCTGCGGCGGATTGCCACGATTGAAAGCGTGGGATCGTCTACGCGCATCGAGGGCTCCAAACTCAGCGATGTAGAGGTGGAGAAGCTGCTGTCCGGGCTACAGACCAAATCCTTTGCCAGCCGAGACGAGGAGGAAGTTGCAGGCTATGCCGATGCAATGGACATGATTTTCGAGGGCTACGAAGTCATCACCGCCACGGAAAATCACATCAAGCAACTGCACGGCGTGTTGCTCAAATACAGTTCCAGGGATCAGGACCATCGCGGAGAGTATAAGACGGTAACCAACCACGTCGAGGCCTTCGGAGCTGACGGCAAGAGCCTGGGCGTGGTATTTGAGACCGCCACGCCATTTGAAACGCACGGATGGATGAAAGAAATAGTCGATTGGTTCAATCAATCTGTACAGGAGGAAAGCCACCACACTCTGATACTGGTAGGGATTTTCATTGTCGTATTCCTGGCGATCCACCCGTTCAAGGACGGCAACGGCAGGCTCTCGCGCATACTGACAACATTGCTTCTGCTGCGTGCCGGGTATGGTTATGTTCCCTACAGCTCAATGGAAGGCGTGATCGAACAGAACAAGGACAGCTATTACCTCGCACTGCGCCGCACTCAGCAAACCATACGCAAGGAGGAGCAGAACTGGGAAGCCTGGCTGGTGTTTTTCCTGAAAACGATGGTCAAGCAGAAAGACAACCTGGCCGCAAAGGTGAAACAGGAACAGGCGCTTCGCGCGTCATTGCCCGCACTTTCTCGCCAGATACTTGAACTGGCGAAAACGCGCGGCGAGATCACTGTCAAGGAAATCGAAGATTCGACCGGTGCCAACCGCAACACCATCAAGGTGCATCTGAAACGGCTCGCCGAGCAGCACTACCTGGTGCAGGCGGGCAAGGGACGCGGCGCGCGCTACATGATAAAGTAGCGGCCGAGTTTGCAAACCACCGCCCAAATTCGATTGGACTTTTTCGAGGTGCTAGACAGAGAGAAATATGCGAACGGCACTGAATACGCCGCAGGGAAACCCCAAGCCAATTCTCGATGGGTGTACTATTGAGTTTATTGATTTTGTGAAAATTTGTAACGTATTTAGATATAAATACTTACATTTCGATAGGAATCCCTCCCTCGCCAAGACACCTTCCCAGAACATCCAAAGACATCCAATAGAAAGACGTAAAGCCTAGTAAATGCTAGGATTACTGCGAGCGGCGACTATGGGAACGCTTTTCCGGCAAGCATCTGGGTGTTAAATGTGGCGTGTGCTTCTGCGGATCAGGGATGTAAATGTAAGTCTAAGTTATTGCAATGATGCGCATTAAACATTTTCGCAGTTTGCCGAACAATTTGGTGCATCCTTAACGATTCCATATTGCTTCTTTGCGCCTCTATAGTGTTTACTTTGGTTGAGATTAGGGCAGGAGCTGTCCTGCCCTCTGGCTTGATCCCATCCTCTATATTTGTGTTAGAAGAGAGGCGAGTTTCATGTTTCAGAGCTTTCCGCCCGTGACGGGTTCGTTTTTTATGCGCCCTTGGAGGCGCACTCCCATCCTTTGGACACGATCACGAGTTGCAGTTTTGCCACTTGTTGTGTTGCTGAGTGTCGCTTGCCCGGCATTCGCTGGGGAGTCGAAGGTTACTGTGGATTTGAGTAAGACGATCAATATTCTGACCAATACTTCGGTCGGCCTGCCGGCGGTCATGTCCGACGGCGACGCCTTCAAGCCCGCTGCGGCGCCGTTCCTCCGGCTGGCTGGCGTCTCGGTGCTTCGTTATCCCGGCAATGCCGGGATCGCCGACCTTTATCACTGGTCCTCCAAGGATCTGACGCAGATCGGGGGATCTCAGCCTCCGTACATTGCGCAAGAGAGCAACTTTGGCAACTTCGCGCGCAACCTGGACAACTACGGCACGGCGCTGATCGTGGTCAACTACGGAACCAATAGTGATGGAGCCTCGGGCGGTGACGAGGCGGAAGCGGCTGCTTGGGTGGCATACGCCAACGGAGATGTAGCCGATACGCGCGCGCTGCCCAAGGGCAAGCACGGAGAGGACTGGTACACCATCGACCACTGGGCAAAGCTGCGCAGCCAGGATCCAGTGCCGGAGGACGACGGACTCAACTTCTTGCGCATCGGCCACCCTAAGCCCTTCGGCATCCATTTATGGCAAATCGGCGACCAGGTGTACAACAACGGCTACTATGGCAGTACGCACACCGGCATGCAGGATCTTCATGCGCAGATTCCCGCCAAGGATAATGGCAACCGGGATAGGAATCCCAACCTTGGGCCAGTCTTCTATGCCGCTCAGGTCGCAGTCTTTGCCAAGGCCATGAAAGCCGTCGATCCGACGATTCGCATCGGCGCGGCGCTGGCCACGCCAGATGGGCAACCTTCGGATTCCGACTGGGGCACGAAGCAGTGGACGCGCGATTGGGACGATAAGGTTTTGAAGGCGGGCTGTCCGGCCATTGATTTTGTCACGATCGATTGGCAGACCGTCTCGCTCTCTCCGCCGACTTGGAGTACGGTGAACGAGGCCGATATGCTGAGCGGAACGCGCGCGAAGCTGGGGACGATTTTGAATGCCATGCTCGGCATGTACCGTCAGGATTGTCCGAGCGATCACCTGCCGCGGATTGCCTTTGCGCCAGCGGCGATTCCCACCTGGCCCAAGATTGACCATCCGATTTTCACCGCGTTGTGGGTTGCGGACGTGTATTCGCTACTGATCGAAACCGGCGCCATGTCCGTGAACTGGACTGAAATGCACGGCAATTCCATGTTTTCATCCGATGGCAAGAGCTTCGGGCCGGCGTTCATGGGACTGGAGATGTTGCATATTGTGGCGCACTATCCCGGAGACGCCTTTGTCAATGCGACCTCCAGCGATCCGCTTCTAGTCGTTCACGCCACGCACCGACGCGACGGTGTGTACGGGTTGATGCTGGTCAACGACAATCCGAGTTCCTCGATTACGGTAACGGTGACGCTCAACGGCGGAACCGTCGCTGCCAAGGGCCGCCGCATCGATTACGGCGCTGAACAGCAGAAGTCGGGAGCTTCCATTGTTCAGTCGGAAATCACCGGACTGGGCGCGAAGTTCACGGTCACGGTTCCGGCCTATACCATCACCGACATCCTGATTCCACCGGCGTCGTGATGCGCGAAGCTGAGGAAGATTTCTTTTCGCTTGCTCCAAGCGCCTGGTTCGGCGTCGTCACTCCGATTCATCGATGACTTCAATTGCCGATAT
>PMGP01000369.1 GCA_003156235.1 Acidobacteriaceae bacterium | reverse complement strand
GCCCAGGGCCATTTGTTCAGGCCTCCGCCCCACTCCGCGGGAAATGTCTCGCCAGGCGCGACGGCTTTGCGCGGGCAGTGGCTGCCGGGTAGCATAGCTCCCGCTTGCGGGTCCGTAACCTTGGCCTGGTCGCAAAAGATGGAGGAGATGTACTCGCCGAAGTGGTAATAAGACTTGCCGTGGGCGGCGAGATTGTTCCAGATATAGCCGCTGGCGGGATCGCTTACGTCAGGAATTTTTTGGAGCAGCGGATTGCCGTCGGCCACCATGCCCTCGGAGTCGTAGGTTCGCTGGCTGCTGCGATAGCCCTGCTGCCAGGTTTTTTCCAGGTAGTCGGTGCCGATGGCGGCGTTGGACCAGACGTGTCCGCCGCTGGAGACCTCAGCTGAGTCGTAGAAGTTGTCGAGGACGCCGAATTGCAGGGCCAGCTTGTGCTGGTTGGGCGTGATAGCTTCGCCGTACATGGCCAGGCTGGGATCGCCGTTGGCGACGGGCTTGCCGTCGTATTGCAAGTCGCCGAGGAGCTGATCGTAGGTGCGGTTTTCCTTGAGGATGTAGAGGACGTGGCGAATAGGATTCGGCTTGCCGTTGGCAAAGGCAATCTTCTCGCCGGCTGCCTTCATGCGGTTGGAGTCGAGCACCGTTTCGGTCCAGCGGGGAAGATTCTTGTCGATTCCGGCCTCATCCAGAGTGGCGAGAGAACCGTAGAGAAGCGTGGCGATGTAGGTGAAAGGCCGCATGAGCCGGGTAGTTTTCGCTGCCTCCGTGAAAGGCTGGGGCATGTTGTTGGGGCCGGTGCCTTTGCCTTTGTCAGTGGCCAGATAGAGCTTGCCGCCGGAGAAGGCTATGGAGATGGGCATCCATTCGGTGGGAATAAAGCCGAGGGGCTCGACCATGGTCTTGTGCGCGGCAGTCAGCATCTTCGTGTCAAATACGGCAACGGCGTCGCTGCCCATGTTGGCAACGTAGAGGCGGCTGCCATCGGCGTTGACGTCCAGCGCCACCGGCTCGGCGCCAAAGTAGCTCTGGCGCGGCAGGCGTGTATCGAAGTAGCTCTTCACGTAAAACTGCCCAGCGCTGACGTTGACGGCGGCCACGGCATCGCGGTTGGCCAACGCGACATAGAGAGTTCGCCCATCGGGCGAGAGCGCGAAGGCGCCGGGATGCGTGCCGGGGGCCATCGGATTGGACGGCTTGAGGAGGGAGAGCTTGCGGCCTACTGTTTTGCCGGTCAGATTGAGTTCTACGATCTCCGACGCATTCCACAACGCGACAAAGGCGCGCGCGCCGTCTTTGGAGACCGCGAGGGCGATGGGATAGGTGGAGGGGACGGCATCGCTCTCGGCCAGGTCAAACCGAGTTTCAAATTTGCCGCTGGCGGAATCGAGGAGCAGAACGTCATCGGAGAGGTTGTCGGCGACCAGAAGTTTTTCAGAGGCTGCGGAACCGATGACGGCAATCGCCGCAGGGTAGGGAACGCCCTTGTCGCTGTCCACGCCGGCGGGGAGTTTAGTTTTTTTGCCGGGAGCAAGCTGCTGGAGGGGCAGGGGAATGATGCGCTCGGGCGTAATCTTGCCCGCATCAAAGCGGTACACGACGATACCGTTGCCGGTTGCATTCTTGCCGTTGGCCAGCGGATCAGTGAGCGAAGCCATGCTGGCGTAGAGGTGATTTCCGTCGCGGCTGAAGGCCAGGCCGGAGTAGAGCGTCTGCTTGGCGCGGACCAGCGTGCGGTCGTCGGGGAAGTCCACGATGGCGCCTGTCTGCGTGTTGAGCACCGCCAGCGATTGCATGTACTGCGATTCGAAGGCGCCAAAGCCGGCGTTCACCGTGACCACGTAGCGCGAGTCCGGAGAGACGGCGATGGAGATGGGCAAGCTGTTCAACCGCTGCGGATGTCCGGGAATCACTCCGCTCAACTGCTTGCTGGAGGGCAGATCGAAGGTCTGCGCCGCTAAAACGCCAGCCGAAAAAACGAGGGCCGTAAAGAAAAACCGCGCTGAGGTGTGCATTACCAAACTTTAGCAAAAACGGGGATGCTAGCGCTTCACGGCAGTGCAGGATCGCCCGGAATCGCCGGCACATTACCAATGGTTGGGCAGTCGTAATCAGGCGAAAATTGCGAATTGTCCTTAGAATCTTCTCATGACTGACCCTCTTGTATCTCTTACCCAGATTCTTACTGACGTAGTGCTGCCCAATTTGAAGAGTGTGCATGTGAGCCAGGCAGAGCAGATTGCCGCCAACGACCGGCTGGAAAATGCTATAGAAGAACTGCGATTGCATCTGGAGTCGCAGTTTGCTCACCTGTCGGCGCAGTTGACGGCTTGCCGGGCGGAACTGGCGGCGTTTAAAGCAGTGCATATACAGAACGGCACGCTGGAGCCGGACCGCACCACGCTGATTCACTGAGGAAGCTGCGCGGAACGCGTTCCTCCGGGGCTAAAGCCCGCGCATATTTTGATGGCTTAGTGCGGGGGTTGAAACCCCCGCCTCCCTCCGGATCGAATGATTCCGCGACCTGTGAAGCCCTGCCCTTCAAAACTTCAACAGATTCATAAACTTCCTAGTCCCAGGCGTCGAGGGTGACGAACTGGTGGGTGGGCTGGTAGCGGGCGATTAGCTGGGCGGCGGCGGCGATGGAGGGGGCGCGGTCGGCGGCGGGGTCTGAGTGGCTGCCGTCGTGGAGGACGATGTTGGCGGAGAGGCCGCAGCGGTAGAGGCGGTCTATTTTATTGGTGAGGCGGCTGGCGATGGCGTCGGCGGAGGGATTTTTCCAGTCGGAGGTCATGGCGTTCCAGAGGACGGGAGTGAGGCCGAGGCGTCGTGCGATGCCGAGCGTGGCTGGGCGGCGGCCTCCGAAGGGCGGACGAAAGTAGCGCGGGGGCGCGCCGGTAATCTGGGCCAGAGTATCGCTGGAGCGGGAGAGCTGCTCTTCGATGCGGCGGGAGGAGGCCAGGGCCAGGTTGAGATGAGTCCAGGAGTGGTTGCCGATGAGGTGGCCGGCGTCGGCGATCTGGCGAACTAGCTCCGGATTGGATTGAGCGCGGCTGCCTACGAGAAAGAAGGTGGCGCGGACGTCGCGGCGGGAGAGCAGATCGAGCAGGCGCGGCGTCCAGGCGGGGTTGGGGCCGTCGTCGAAGGTGAGCGCCNNGAGTTCGCCGGGGCGCGGCGGAGCGATGAGCGAGGAACCGAAGAGCTGGGAGGCGGGCCAGAGGGAGGCATAGGCAAAGCCGCCCGCAGCCAGACCGAGTCCGGCGGTTGCGCCAAGACCGGCGGAAAGTCCTATTGCCATGGGGGAGATCATGTTGTGTTTCAGTGTGACGCGTCGAGGGCCGAAAGAGCAAGGGGAAAAGCGCGCACGGACCGCGCGAAATAAGAAAAGTTTTGACAAAGGCAGCAAGTTANNGACTTCGCTCAGGACGGCAAGGATGGGCACGGAAGATTTGTTGCTGCGAGATTGAAAAACCAAGTGCTGCTGCCTACAATTAAGGACATGCTCAAACACGTTATCGCAACCAATAAAGCTCCCGCGGCGATAGGGCCATATTCGCAGGCAGTGCGCGTGGGGAATCTCATCTTCACAGCCGGGCAGGTGGGCGTGGACCCGAAGACGCGGGAGGCGGTGCCGGGCGGGATTGCCGAACAGACCGCACGCGCAATGGAAAACCTGAAAGCGATTCTGGAAAAGGCGGGCACGAGCCTGGACAATGCCGTGAAGGCGACCGTCTATCTGATTGATATGAAGGATTTTGCGGCCATGAACGCGG
>PMGP01000142.1 GCA_003156235.1 Acidobacteriaceae bacterium | reverse complement strand
TGAGGAGCAACAAGACCGCGGAGCTGTTGCGGCGCGCGGAGATGCGCCGCCAGTATGCCAGCCAATATGTCATGGTCCTCAAGCCCAGCGACGACACCAAGGGCGGGCCTGGAGTGGTAGAGAGCCGCAATCCCCTCGGCCACGGCAAGATGAAGGCCGTGGAATTCAACTCCGCCAATCCATGGGAAGTCCTTCAAGTGATCGCCACTACAGAAAAGAACATCGGCAAGAGAGTGGAGTGCATCGCCATCGACGAAGGGCAATTTGTCTCCGACCTCTTCGCCTTCACGCGCTATCTTCTCGACGCCAACCATGACGTTCTCGTCGCCGGCCTGGACCTCGACTTCCGCGCCCTGCCCTTCGGAGAGATGCTCAACCTCTCGTGGTTTGTGAACTCCTACGGCGGCATCATCACCGAATGTATCGCCTACTGCGCCTGTGGCAACCGCGCTTTTTATTCGCAGAGGCTGATCGAAGGCCAGCCCGCCCCCTACAACAGCCCCATCAAAATGCCCGGCGACTCCTACGAGCCGCGTTGCGCCGAGCATTTCGTCCTGCCAGGAAAGCCGCACTGAGCAGGTGCCTCCGCTATCTTCTGCTCTATTCTTTCAGCGTCACAATAATCTTGCGCGCATCGCCGCCGGCCGATGCAATCACAATCTCGCCGGTTGCTTTCTTGCGAATGCTTTTGAACTTCTCGCCCCACTCCACCAGCACCAGCGCGTTCGGCGTGAGCAACTCATCCAGCCCCAGCGTCTCCAGTTGCCGTTCGCCTTCCAAGCGATAAACGTCCAGGTGAAAGAGCTTCACCGGCTGGCCTTCCCTCGCGCCGTCGTACTCGTGCAGCAGCGTGAAGGTCGGGCTGGTCACCTCGTCCGCCTCGGCGGCGTCCAGAGCCTGCGCGATTCCCTTCACCAACGTGGTCTTGCCCGTGCCCAGGTCGCCTCTTAAAATCAGCAGTTGCGGCGGCGCCAGCAGCCCGGCCAGTTTGCGCCCCACGTCGATGGTCTCCGCGCCGCTCGTGGAGGTGAACTCGTGCTTCAGAACCAATGCGGCGGGGGCGGCTTCACTCATGGCGTGGCCTCTTGTCGGGATGCTGCACGCACTCCCTGCAACCAAAGATACCCGGTTTGACCGCTAGTGTGAAAGCGAAAAGCACGTGCAAGATGAGGAAGACTGTCTGTGGCCAACAATGTGTGTTCGTCGTCACGTCGCACGGCCAAATCGGCGGCCAGCCCGTGCAAATAAACCGCCGCCTCCACCGCCCTCGCCGGCTCATCAGGGTACTGCGCCAACAATCCGGCAATCAGCCCGGTGAGCAGGTCGCCCGAGCCGCCTTTGGCCATGCCGGGATTGCCCGTGGTGTTCACGGCCACGCGGCCATCGGGATGGGCAATGAGCGTGCGCGCGCCCTTGAGCACCAGCGTCACCCCGTTGCGCTGGGCGAAACTGCGCGCCACTTCCAGCCGGTTGGCCTGGATTTCGATAATGTTAATCCCCGCCAGCCGCGCCATCTCGCCGGGATGCGGCGTCAGCACCAGCGTCCGTCCCTTCGCCAGCTTGGTCAGCAACACCGGCTCCGCCACCAGAATGTTCAGCGCATCGGCGTCAATCACCGCCGGAATCCTGGTGGCCGAGAGCAATCCGGTGGTGAATTTAACCGTCTCCGGACTCTGCCCCATGCCGGGACCGATGGCCAGCACCGTCTTGCCCGCCATGAGCGCGAAAATAAATTCCGGCGCTAGATTCTCTGCTGCAATGCAGCCTGCCGCAGTCGCCGCCAGCGGCCAGGTCATCAACTCCGGCGCAACCGCCGCCACCAGCGCAAGCGCCGGAGCGGGAACCGCCGCTGTCACGAGGCCGGCCCCGGCCCGCAACGCGCCCAGAGCCGTCATGGCCGGCGCGCCGGACTTGCCCCCTGCCGTTCCCAGCGTCCCTCCAACCACCAGCACGTGCCCAAAGTTGCCTTTGTTGGCCGCAGCTTTTCGCGGCGTCTGCGTGAGCGCCAGCGCCGAGCCGGCCCACTCCAAATTCAGCGCCGAGACCATCGCCTCCTGCGGCGAGCCGATGGGCGCCACCACAATGGGCTGCGACCAATGCCGCGTCAACTGCCCAAAGACGTGCGCCGGCTTGGGCGCTGTGAACGTAATCACCGCATCGGCGGGAAAGACCGGCCCTGCCACCATCGAGGCAGTCTCGTCAGCCGGCCAGCCGGAAGGCAGATCGACTGCAAGAATCGGCGCTTTGCTGCCCTCGATCCACTTGAGCGCAGCCAGCGCCAGCCCCTTCAGCGGCGGTTTGAAACCGGTGCCCACCACGGCGTCGAGAATCAGATCAGCTTCCAGCGCGCTGTTGTGCCGGACCAGCTCCTCGGCCGTCGCTATGATCTGGACAAGCCCGTGCGCCGGGCTCGTCAACTCGCGCCAAGCCTCCGCCGCATCGCCCTTTAACTCATCTGGCGCGCCCAGCAGCAGAGTGGTCACCTCCAGCCCGGCCTCGGCCAGCAGCCGCGCGGCCATCATGCCGTCGCCGCCGTTGTTGCCGCGACCGCAGAGTACCGTCACCCGCCTTGCAGCCGGAAACTGCTCCCGCGCAAAGGCCGCCACCGCCCCCGACGCCGCCCGCATCAACTCCAGCGACGCCACTCCGAACCGCTCGCTGGTCAAGCGGTCGCAGACCTGCATCTCGGCTGCGGAAAGAATGTGCATGGCGACAGTGTACGACAGTTGTCAGTTCTCAGTTCTCAGTTGTCAGTAAAATGCCCGATTTCCGAGAACTGAAAACTGAGAACTGAGAACTGACAACTGGCATCACCTCGCCATCAGCACCAGCAGCCAGCCGTTCAATCCGGCAATCAGCACGGCGACAATCCACGCCAGCCCTTGCAGCCAGGGTGCGTTCACAAACTCGCCCATCTTCTTGCGGCTGCCGGTAAATAGCACCAGCGGCACCACGGCAAAGCTCAGTTGCAGCGAGAGAATCACCTGGCTCAGGATGAGCAGTTTTTCCGTGCCCTGCTCGCCGGTGACCGCGACCACGATGATGGTGGGAATGATGGCCAGCGAGCGCGTGATCAGCCGCCGCAGCCAGGGCGACAGCTTGAGGTGAATAAATCCCTCCATCACCACCTGCCCGGCCAGTGTGCCCGTAATCGACGAATTTTGTCCGCTGGCCAGCAGCGCAATGGCAAACAGCGTGCTCGCACCGGTCACGCCGATGATTGGGCTGAGCAGCTTGTAAGCGTCCTGAATCGCCGCTACATCATAGTGGCCGCTGCGATTGAAGACCGCCGCCGCCACGATCAGAATGGCCGCATTCACAAACAGCGCTACGGTCAGCGCCAGCGCGGAGTCGATGTTGGCCATTTGAATGGCCTCGCGCTTGCCCGCCGGCGTGCGCTCGTATTTGCGGCTCTGCACAATCGAGGAGTGCAGGTATAAATTGTGCGGCATCACCGTCGCGCCCAAAATCCCAATCGCGATGTACAGCATGTCGGGGTTGGTGACGATGGAGGCCGAGGGAATGAAGAAACTTTTCAGCGCCAGCCAATGATTCGGATGGGAGAGCAGAACCTGCACCAGAAACAGCCCCGAAATCGTGGCGATCAGCGCGATCACCAGCGCCTCGATGTAGCGGAAGCCCCAGCGCTGCAAAAGCAGAATCAGCAGCACGTCCGTCCCGGTAATCAGCACGCCATAGAAGAGCGGAATGTGGAAGAGCAGGTTCAGGGCGATGGCCGAGCCGATCACCTCGGCCAGATCGCAGGCGGCGATGGCGATCTCCGCGCCGATCCACAGTGCATAGCTCACCCTGGGGCCGTAGCTCTGGTGGCACATCTGCGCCAGGTCGCGCTCCGTGGCAATGCCCAGCTTGAGCGAGAGGCTTTGCAGCAGAATGGCCATCAAGTTACTGGCCATGATGACGAACAGCAGCGTGTACCCGAAGCGCGATCCGCCGGCAATGTCCGTAGCCCAGTTGCCGGGGTCCATGTAGCCCACCGAGATCAGAAACCCGGGACCGAGAAAACCCAGCAGCCGCCGCCAATAATTCGGCGAGCGCGAAACCCCCACCGTCGCATGAACCTCCGGCAGCGAGGGCACCAGGTGCTCGGGTCCCGGCGCAAGACCGGGAATTGCCGGCAATGGGGTAAAGTCAGTCAGGCTCATACAAGAGAGTATGCCACACCTAGTTAACCATAGTTAACATCTTTTCTTATTTTTAATTATCCCAGAAGTTCAGGTCGGAGCCAGACCGCCTCCGCAGCCGGGCGACTCAGGATGGAAATCCCCGCAGGTAATTCAATCGAAATGGTTTGGTCGTAATTACGACTGATCACAAGCATACTTTGGCCGGGGCCAATGCCCGCACCGTGCAGAAAAAGCAACAGTTTGGGGTCGCGCTCAAAGAGACTGACCACTGTGTAGCGCCAGCCCTCGCTGGCCTCTGAAAGCGGTGTCTCGCCGCGTTTCTTGCGCTCGGCCGGACTCTCCGGCAGCACAAGGTTGCCGTGCGGACAGGCACCGCATTCGCCCAGCTTTTCCTTGAGCTTGGTTTCAAAGGCTGGAGAGACGGCATGTTCCAGCCGCTCAGCCTCCTCGTGAATCTCGTGCCATTCCATGCCGAAGATCTCGCTCAACATGCGCTCGATCAGGTGGTGGCGCAAGGCGGTGCGATAGGCTATCTCGCGGCCCGCCGCAGTTAGCCGCACAATGCCGTCCGCGCCCACCTCGACAAAGCCGTCGCGCTTGAGCCGCTTGAGCGCCATGGTCACCGCTGGCGCTGAAACCTCAAGCCAGTGGGCCAACAGTACCGGAATCACCTCGCGCCCCTCGGCTTCCGCTTCCAGAATGGCTTTGAGGTAGTTCTCCTTCGAGACGTGTATCGAGTCTTTCATGGATGTGCTGCAAGCAGTCTATACGGTAGAACTGTTACTAGCTACAGGTCTTTGGCACTCCCTCGCAGAGGAGGCGCCCCATGCTGCCCAAAAACAAAAGTCCCCAGCCTTGGTTTCAAGGCCGGGGGCAAAAAAGCTAAAAGCTAGCAGCTAGAAGCTGAAAGCTGTTTTTCTCACTTCACCTTCACCTTCGGCTCCACGGACAGCCCCGGCCGCAATTCGTGATTCGGGTCCTCGTTCGCCAAATCCGTGAAATCGATGCGCACCGGAACCCGCTGCACGACTTTGACGTAGTTTCCCGTCGCGTTTTCCGGCGGAAAGAGCGAAAGCACCGAGCCCGTCGCGCCGCCAATCTGCGTCACCTTGCCGTGATAAGTTTTGTCCGTCGAGTCCACCTCGATCCCCACAGCCTGCCCTGCGAACATGTGCCGCAGTTGCGTCTCCTTGAAGTTGGCCGTCACCCACAAGCCTTCCAGAGAAACCAGCATCGTCAGATTCTGCCCCGGCGCAACATTCTGGTTGATCTCCACGCTCTTGCGCGTGATGATGCCCGCCGTCGGAGCCACGATTTTTGTGTAGCTCAGATTGAGTTGGGCCATGTCCAGTTGCGCCTGCGCCTGCTCCACCTGCGCCTGCGCTTGCCGCGCGCGGGCGCTCTGCGCGGCCACCTGCTGCGGAGCGGTCTGCGCGAACTTCAATCCCGCCTGGGCCTGGGCCTCGCGCTCGCGGGCCACCTTCACGCCGTCTCTTGCAGCCTGCTCGGAGTGCCGGGCGGCGTCGGCGGCGGCCACCGCGGCGTCAAACTGCTGCTTGCTGATTACGTCTTTCACAACCAGAGGCCTGTAGCGCTCCAGATCGGCCTGGGCTTTGATGTTGTTGGCCTTCGCGGCCTCCAGTTGCTGCTGCGCTTGTTCCACGGCGGCGTGCGAGCCGCTCACATTGGAGTCCGCTGAACTCAGATTGCTGCCCGTGTTCACCGCGGTGATGGGCACATTCACGCTGGCCGCCGCTGCGTTGGCCTGCGCGCTGGCCAGAGCCGCTTCGGCGTTCTCCACCGCGACTTTATAATCGCTGGGGTCCAGTTCCGCAATCACGTCGCCCGCCTTCACCACCTGGTTCTCATCCACGTAGACCTTGGCCACCTGGCCTGCGACGCGCGCGCTCACCTGAATCAGGTGCCCGTTGACCTGCGCGTCGTCGGTGCTTTCGCTATAAGTGGAGCGCCACCAGATTCCGGCGGCCACCAGCGCAAGAATCGCCACTACGACAACCACGATGACTCTGCGGCGCGTTTGCCGCTGCGCGCCCTCCATCTCTGGGTCCTGCTCGATTGGCTCCGGTGTTGGAATATTATCCGCCACGTCTACCTTCCTCCTAAAAATTTCCTGTAGTCCTCGCCTGCTCCCATTGCACGAGCCAAACTGAGCTTGGCCACGTTGTGCCGGTAGAGGCTGCTCACGTATTGATCGTTGGCCTGGGCCACCGACTGTTGCGCCTGGCTCACGGCCAGATTATCGCTGACTCCGTTCGCATAGCGCTGCTGCGCCTCGCTGAGCGCCTCACTGGCCAATTCAACCGAAGATCTGGCCACCTCAACCTGCTTCTGCGCCGAGGCAATGTCCAGCAGCGCGTCGCGCACATCGGCGTCCACCTGCGCGTTTTTGTCGCTCAACTGAGCCCGCGCCGTATCCAGTTGCGCCTGCGCCACCTGCGCCTCGCCGCGCAGTCCGTATTCCCTGAATAGCGGAACGCTGAGATTACCCGTAGCGTCGCCCGTGCCGTGCGAATGCGACAAGGTCGTGCCGATGTCGCCGTAGTCGCCATTGAATGTGAGCGTCGGCAACCGGTCGGCCGTGGCCGCCTTGCGCTGCTGCTCAGCCGCCTTGACCTGCTCCACCATCGCCGCCAAGTCCTTGCGGTTAGCGTGTGCCTCGTGAATCGCCGCTTCCACGTCAATCTGATCGAAGACCGCGTAGGGCGCCTTGTCGGCCAGCGTGAAGCTCTGCTCCAACGGCAGCCCAATCACCCGCGCCAGCGCCAGCTTGTCTTTTTCCAGAGCGTTCCGCGCCACAATCAATTGCTGCTCCAGCGATTGCGAATCCACGCGGGCGCGCAATTCGTCCAGCAAAGGCGCGGTACCGGCTTGATGGTTGTCAACCGCCTGGTCAAGCGAAACTTTGGCCGTGGCCGCCTGCGCTTCCACGCTGCTCACCTCGGTCTCATCGGCCAGCGCCAGCAGGTAGGCGTTGCCCGCGACCAGCATTACCAGATCGCGCGCGTCCTCAGCCGATAATTGCGCGGCGGCAAAGTTGTGCCGCGCCGCCAGATAGTTGCGTAGCGAAGCCACATCGATCAGAGACCACGTCAGAGAGGCTCTCAGGTCGGTAAATCCAAACGGCCCGAGGATCTTGGGAAAGCCCGGAATGCGCATCCCCTCGGCGGGCAGGTCTACCTGCATCACGGTTTCCTTCAGGCTGCCGTCAACCGAAGGCAGCAGCGCCTGCAACTGGCTCAGCCGCTCTCCGCGTGCCGCAGCCGTCTGCGCGCCGCTCAGGATTACCCCCAGGTTGGTCTTCAATCCTCTCTGAATAGCCTCGTCCAGCGTGAGAGAAACCGGTTGCGCTGAAACCTCGCCCGTAGCCACGCTGCCCTGGAAACTCTGCGCGGTCGGCGCGGACGAACTACTGGATAGACTAGGCAATGTCTGCGCCCCCAGCCCGCACTGAAGCAGCCCCGCCAGCGCCAGCGCGCGGGCTATGCAGTGAATCGAGTTGTTGCTTGAATCAATGAAAAAAATCAAGGTCGTTCGACTCTCAGCGAAGCGATGCGGCCCAAAAACGCTCGCTCCTTAATAGATGCGAAAAACAGGCAGCAGGGTTCGTATCTCTAGTGTATCGAATGAGCGGGCCAAGCGGCTCGATTCCGCCGCAAACAATCGGCCTTATGGGCAAAACCGGAACGACCTTCCCACCCAATTTCGAAACGGCAAAGAAAGCAGGTCGTGGAGAATCGCCAGAAGCATTGCATACAGTGGACATGAATGCCTGGGATGGCCAGTCCTATTTACGAATACGGAGAGGAAAGGAGGTCTATACGAATACGGAGAAGAAAGGAGGTCGCGGAGAATCGCCAGAGGTTAAAAGCTAGAAGCGGGTGTCCCACCTTCGGCGCGTTTTGTTTTTGCGCCTAAGGTGGGATATTTACAGTTTTTTATAGCTTTTTATAGTTTTCCCTACTCCCTATTCCCTGCTTCTCAGCACTTGCGAAGCCAGCGAGCAGAGCCCCTGGCGGAAGACCTCGCTCACCGCCTCCGGGGTCCATGCGGCGGCGTGCGGCCCGCCGTGCAACTTGAGCAGCGCGGCCGTCTCGGCGGCGTTGAAGCCGGCCACCGCGCGCAGAGCGAAAACAGTCCGCATCCACGTCGGCAAACTTGCCAGCCATTCCCGCATCCGCTCGCGCTCCGTCCCGCTGATCATGCGTTCCAGCTCCCCGGTCGAAATGCCCGCCGAGGCCAGGTCGTCGCCCTCAATACAGCTTGTCGCCGGCGTTAGTCCCTCTGGCGCGTCCAGGCAGCCGGGGCAGCGCGCGGCCAGCAGCTTCAAGGCCGAGACGGCGAGCGCCCTCCGGCTGCACCGGCGCGCATTTTGCGGATCGGCGCAGGGAGATACCTGCGCTGAAGCGATCGCCTCCTCCACCAGCCGCGCGCTATCCTCGCCTTCGCCCACCAGCATCGACGCCAGGCTGTAGAGTCCGGCGGCAACCAGCTCGAATATCTCCTCCATGCCTTCAAGATTCGGTTCTTGTATCAGGCCGTTAAAGGGATTGGCGGGTTCATGGGCCATGGAAGCGGCTCCTTCTGAGCGAGCGTAGCTGATCGAAGAACCTGCGTCTCTTCGATAAAGCAAGCTGCTCTCTTCTTATCCTCAACCAGCCGGGCCACGTGGGTCAATGCGGAGCTGAAGCGAGACACGACTGAAGATTTCGCAGCAGTATGCCCGTTGCTGCTTACTCCTCAATCGACTCCACCAGCCGCTCCATTCTTTCTTCCTGCGCTTCGATGGATTCGACCAGCTTGAACTGTGTCCGGCAGCGGTCCAGGTTATGTCCCTCGCGATGCACCTTGAAGTACGTATCGCCCGCCAGATAATCCGTGAGGAAGCGGATGCCGATCTCGAAGGTGATCAACTTGCCGGAGAAAGCCAGCATTTGCTTCTCCGCTTTTGTCAGGAATCCCCCAGCCGATTGCAGGTAGCCGCGCACCAGCGCCTCGAACATGGGAAACTGCATCGTCACCTTGCTCAGATCCTGCTCGTCTTCCAGCGCCGGACTCGTCGTGGTGCGCACCATGTCGCCGAAATCGTAAAGCGCCAACCCCGGCATCACCGTGTCCAGGTCAATCACGCAAATGCCTTCGCCAGTGGCGTCATCCAGCAGCACGTTGTTGAATTTGGTGTCGTTATGCGTCACGCGCTCCGTCAGATTTGCATCCAGCAGAACGCCGGTGATGGACTTTCGCGCCAGTGCGAATTCAATCTCCCGGCTGGCCAGCTTTGCGCGGCCAACCGCGTCCGCGGCTATGGCCTGCTCTAGCGCCAGGAACCGCTTCGGCGTGTGGTGGAAGTCTGGAATCGTATCGTGCAGCCGCGGCGCGGGAAGGTCCGCGCACAGTTTCTGAAATTGCCCGAATGCTTTGGCCGCCTGATAGGCCTGCTCCGTACTCTCAACCGCATCAAACGAGCTTGCATGCTCGATCATGCTGTAGGCGCGCCAATAATTGCCCTCCGCATCCACGTGCCAGAACTGCCCGTCCCGCGCGCTAATCAGTTGGAGTACGCGACGGTCGCCGTCCGGCGCGCCCGCCACCTTCGCGGCCAAATGCGCCGTCACACGCTGCACGTTTTCCATTAGAGCAACTGGATTCTTGAAGATGTTGCAATTGACGTGCTGCAAGATGAAGCGCGCCGGCGCGCCGGCCTGCTGGAAGACGGCGCAGTAGGTGTCGTTGATGTGGCCGCTTCCGTAGTGCGTAGCGGAGATGAATTTTCCGTCAATCTGAAACTGAAGCGCTATCGCGCCGGCGTCATACCCCATGCTCATGACCACAATCTTTCTGGATAAGCGCCGCCCTGAATCAGCCGGTTGATGTTTTCCACCACATGCGGCCGGTCCTCGCGATAGGTCACGCCAAACCATGAATCTCCGGTGCGCAAAACCTTCACCCTCGCCTGTCCAGCCGCCACCAGGTCATTCACCACGCGGGGAATGTAGCACTCCGACTTCTCTTCCGTGCCATGCGTTTCTAGAAAACTCTTAAAATGTTCTTCCAGTTGCGGGAAGATGCGCGGCGTAAATCCCCACATATTCATCGAGACCGCCTCGCTGCCCTCCAGCCTGGTCGTCGCGCCGCTCTCCTCGGTGTTTTTCGCGTGCTCCCCGTCGCGGGCAATCTTCATCATTTCCACCACGCTCTCCAGGTAGCCGTCGCCGCTCACCCGGCACACGCCGCGCGCCACCGTCCCAAACTCCGACAGCGTATTGCTTAACACAAATCCGGCCATGGCATACTCCTCCGCGCCGGACTGCAAATGCTGCGCCAGCACGCGATAGCCCTCGGCTCCGTAGAAGTCGTCCGCATTGATCACCGCAAACGGCTCCGCAATCGCGTCGGCAGCCAGCAAGATGGCCTGTGTCGTGCCCCACGGCTTCGTTCTCCCAGCCGGCACGGAAAATCCCGCCGGCAGCATCTCCAGCTCCTGAAGAACGTATTCCACCGCGGCGCGCTTTTCAAATCGCCGCCCCACAATCTCCTTAAATTGCTGCTCAATCTCCTTGCGGATGACGAACACAAGCTTGCCGAACCCGGCGCGCAGCGCGTCGTAGATCGAGTAATCGATGATGGTTTCGCCATTCGGTCCAACCGGATCAATTTGCTTCAGGCCGCCGTAACGGCTGCCCATGCCGGCAGCCATAATCAGAAGTGTCGGTTTCATTGCAGAAGTCATATCTCCTCATCGCCGCTACCCGTCCCTTCCGGGTTGCGTTTCAAAATCGTTTGTAATTCCGATGTCCTCATTCTACATCCATCCCAAAAACTCCCACAATTGCGCAATGTGAACCGCGGAGAATTGCTCCGCGTTATCATGGACGTGTATGGCCTTTCCCATTAGAACCTGCGTCGTCTGCGCGGAAGAGTTCGAGCTCCGCCCAGGCAAGCCCGGCTTCGCCAATCGCTGCCCCGCGTGCAGCGAGCCGGAGTCCGCCGAACCCGCCGCCCAAGCCGGCCTTGCCTCAGGCGACCTCAAGGCCGACCGCGAACTGAACGAAGCCCGCCGTCGCACCATCCGCGACATGCTCTACCGCAAGGAAAGCTGACCGGCTCACGCCGGCAAAGCCGGCCTACGTTCTCTCTCGCAAATTCTCTAATGTCTTGAGTCAGCAATACACAGCCAATCATTGCTGTCATCCTGAGCGAACGGGACCCCGGGCGTACTCTTCAGCCTGAGGGTGGTGAGTCGAAGGATCTGCGGTTGTTCTTCAGTAAACTTCCGACTCACCGCACTAGCGCCCGTCTGCTATGGGTTCTGCGGCGCAATCTGCGTCGCCAGCGGACCGGGCTTGATGTAAGCCGGATCGAGAACCGCGCGCGCGGCCTTGTCAAAATCGGCGAAGGGGCAAATCTCTCCGCCGCGGCAGCCGGGAGGCGTAAGCGAAACCTCGGCGGGCGGGTCGGCCAGCGTCAGCTTCTGGCCGGAGCGCAACTGATCCAGAGTCTGCGCGCGATAGATCATGCGCACGCTGTATTGCTTCGACTTCGCGCTCTGCCACAATTCAAAAACAATCTGCGAATCCGGCGGCGTGTCGTCGCCGATGCCGTCCACGCTCCAATGCAGTCCGAATAAGCCGCCGATGTAGCTCAAGTCGCTGTCGTGGCCGCCCAGGTAAACCAGGCGCGCGCCCACGGGGCCGAACGCTCCCAGATCCGTATGGGGAACCGCCTGGCCGGGCTGCGTTTGCGCCTGTTGCGCGGCCTGCTCCAGAGAGTCCAGAATGTGCGCCGTCAGGTTGGAGCCTTGCGTGCGCGCCCTCAAGGTCGTGCGCGTCAACAGATCAAATCCCTTCACATACAGCGGCATCAGGCGGTGCAGCGCGGCTGCGTCCACGCGCCCCCAGCCAACCTCCTGCATCGGCTTGCCGTCGGTATATTCCAGCAGAAAATCCTCAATCAGCGAAGACGTCGCGGCCAGCGGCCGGGGATCGTCGAGGATAGGCTTCTTGGCGGGATGCGCCGGGTCCGGCGCCAGCACATAAGCGAGTTCCTTCAGCTCCGGGTTCCTCGCCAGCGAAAAATAGGCTTCCGGATCATTGCCCAGCGTGGCTTGCCGGTCAGCCGCAACGGCCGCATCGGACGGCGGCGGAAAGCTGCCGGGGATCGGCGAGAAGATCGGGTCCGCAACGCCGGCAGCCGCGGCTACTATATGCACGGGCGGCGGATCGCAACCCGGCTCCAGCCCGGCGAAGGTGTTCCGCGTGCTTAGGATGGTTCGCTGATCGGTATCGGCGTAAAGATAAATTTCGTTGCTCTCGGGGCAGCCGGCCGCCGGCAACAATCCCTTGCGGACAAGGTCCATGCGCATGTACGCGCCCATCTGGCGGATCGCCATGGCGCCGTGCGGCGTCAGGAATCCCAGCGGAACCTCCCACTCCGGCCACGCGTCGGCGGAACGAACTCCAAGCACCGAAGCGGTTGCCAAAGGCGGACGGACGCCGTGGCGTGACAAAATCAGCGTGAAGCGCAACTTATCCTGACTCTGTTTTTTGGATGCATGGGTTTGTGCCGGAGCCACAGTAGCCGCTATCAGGAGGACCGCAATCATCAGCTTTTGCATATAGAACCATTGTAAAAGGAAGCCACGCAGGCCCCGCCTATTGCCGCAGGAGCACTGGCCTTCAGCCTGATAAAAGCCATGCGAGCGAATAGCGAGCGATTGGCCCCACCGCAGGTGGCGCAGGTGTTTATTGCTGCAACACTACCTGGTCGCCTTCCTTCAGCCCGCTCAGGATTTCCGTTACCGAGCCATTGGATAGCCCCACCTTCACTGCCACCTTGCGCGTGCCGTCCTTCTTGCTTTTATCCGGGACATCGACCGTAGCATTCTTATCTTTGTCGTAGCTCACCGCGTTTTCCGGCACGCTCAGCACGCCCTTGTGCTCATCGAGCATGATCTCGGCATTCGCGGTCATCTGCGCCTTCAGTTCCCCGCTGGCATTGTTGATGGAGACCCGCACCTCGAAGGTGGTTACGTTGTCCTTCTCCACACCCATGGGCGAAATCTTGGTCACCTTTCCGTAGAACAGCCGGTCGCGGAAGCTCTCCACCTTGATGCGCGCCGGCTGGCCCATGTAGACGTGGGCAATGTCCGCCTCGTCCACCTTGCCCTGCACATAAACCTCGCTGGTGTCGCCCTCGGTCATCACCAGCGTGGCTGTCGAGCCGAGCACCAGAATCGAGCTGACGGCGGCGCCGATCTCCACATCCCGCGACAGGATTTCCCCATCCATGGGCGCCACAATCGTGGTGTAACTGAGCTGCTCCTCCAGTTGCTTCAGGCTGGCATCGGCCTGCAACACCTGCGCCCGCGCCTGTTTCAGCCGAGCCGCGTCCACGCCGATCTGCGCCTNNTGTTGGCGTCGTCCAGCGCCTGATGGCTCACGATGCCCGCCTTCTGCATCTCCAGATTGCGATCCAGTGTGGCCTTGTACATAGGCAGATCAGGGGCCGCTGCGTTCACCTTATCCTGCTCGATATTGGCTACATAAGTGGCCACATTGGCCTCGGCGGCGCCCAATTGCGCCCGCTGAGCGTTCACCTGCGCAAGTATCTCCACCTGGTCCAGTTGCGCCAGAGGCTGGCCCTTCTTCACCCGGTCGTTAATGTCCACATAGAGCTTTTCCACAATTCCGGAAGCCTTGCTCTTCACCTCGACCTTGGTGATGGGCTGAATCTTCCCCGTGGCCACCACCGACCGCGCCACATCGCCGCGTGTGACCTTGGCTAGTTTGTTGGGATCGATGGACGGCCCCTTGGCCATCCGCACCAGCGCAAACCCCAACAGCAGCACCACCACGGCTGCTCCGCTGCCCAGCCAAATCCAGAAACGCTTACTCTTTCGCGATGCAGCCACAAAAATCCTCCCAAAGGAATCTCTACTTAAGTCGTCGGTTTGAAAGGGCACGACTTTAGTCGTGCCATAAAGGCAGCAAAATGAACGCGGGCTTTAATGATCCCTGCAAACGAAATGTCCATGCGCCGTCCCTACGGGACTCCGGAGTGAATCTGTGGAATCCGCTTTCCCCGCGCTAAAGCGCGGGGCTAACAAACACTGAGCCTCCGGCGCGCTTTTCAGGACATTACATATACAGCCATCAATGAAACC
>PMGP01000177.1 GCA_003156235.1 Acidobacteriaceae bacterium | reverse complement strand
TCATGCGCTTGTAGCTCATCGCCTTGTGCTTGCTGGCGTTTGCCTTGATCTTTGTCCCGTCGATCGACACATGCCCCAACTGACCCAGACCAGCTTTTGCGCACAGCAACAACGCCTGCGTAAACAGTCCAGCCAGTGCCGTCAGATGTCGTTTGCGAAACTCCGACAACGTGGCATGGTCCGGATGCTGGTCTCCGGAAAGATAGCGAAAAGCAACGTCTTCCCAGGTACGCCTCTCAATTTTGCGTGAGCTGTAAACGCCCGTGGCATAACCGTACAGAAGAAGGCGGACCATCATCTCAGGAGCATAAGCCGACTGACCGCGGCCATCCTTTTCGCGATACGAGGCATAGATCGAATCAAGATCCAACGCCGAAACCACATCCACGACAAATCGCGCCAAATGGCCGTCAGGAAGCCAGTCGTGAAGGGAGGGTGGAAACAGAAGGGTCTGGTTGACCGTGTCAGGAATGAAGTTCTGGCCCACAACAAAATCGTAATCCCCACAACATGATCAAGACCAGCACACCAAACGATTCTATGTGCGACAGTCTCCTAGTGTCCTGAGTCATTAATTCGTTAAACACATGTCAACGAGAGGCGTCTAACATGACAGGAGCGAGGTCATGAGACGAGGACGCCGATTGCCGGAGTTAAGACTGAGCGAGGAGGCGCGCTCGACGTTGCAGGGCTGGACGCGGAGAAGGAAGACCGCTCAGGCTCTGTCGATGCGTGTGCGGATCGTATTACGCGCTTCCGATGGACTGACCGCTACCGCCATTGCCGCAGAAGTGCATGCGTGCATTCAAACGGTCAGTAAATGGTGGCGCAGGTTTGATGAACAGGGTTTGGATGGACTGCTCGATGAGCCGCGCCCCGGGCAGCCACGCAAGTTGAGCGATGCGCAGATCGAAGAAGTAATCGTGCGCACGCTGGAGAGCAAGCCGCCCGCCGCTACCCATTGGTCGACCCGTACGATGGCAGCGGCCACGAGCATCAACCAGACCGCGATCAGCCGCATCTGGCGCGCATTTTCGCTCGCCCCGCATCGCTCCGAGACCTTCAAGCTATCCAAAGACCCGTTGTTCATCGACAAGGTGCGCGACATCGTGGGGCTTTACATGAACCCTCCAGAGCGCGCGCTGCTCTTATGTGTGGATGAAAAGAGCCAGATACAAGCTCTGGATAGAACCGCGCCCCTGTTGCCCATGCGTCCGGGGCAGATTGAACGCCGCACACACGACTATGCGCGGCACGGAACCACGAGTTTATTTGCCGCGCTGGATACCAAGACCGGTAATATCATCGGCCAGAACCAGCAACGTCATCGCTAGCGTGGAGTTTCGCAACTTCCTCGACACCATCGAGAAGAACGTGCCCGAAGAACTAGACATCCACCTCATCATGGACAACTACGGAACGCACAAGACAAAGCTAATTCAGGACTGGCTGGCCAAACGACCCGCGCTTCCATGTTCACTTCACACCCACCTCCGCCTCATGGCTGAACCTGGTGGAACGGTGGTTTGCGTCTGCTCACCGAACGCCAACTTCGACGAGGCGTTCATCGCTCAACCAAAGAACTCAAAGCGGCCATCGATGAGTTCATCGATGACCACAACCGAGCTCCAAAACCCTTCATCTGGCACAAAACCGCTGACCAAATCCTGGATTCCGTCGCTCGATATTGTAAGCGAATTAATGACTCAGGACACTAGAGCGTTTTAGGAATTACTGTAGACCGTTGATGCAGTGATTGAACCATGCCTTTGCATTGTCTGGAGTGATCAGCCGGATGGCTTTGGCGATGGCTTTTTCCAGCGCATCTTTGGTTCTTGCCTTGGCTGAGCGAAGGATTTGTTTGAGCTTGAACCATGCTTTCTCGATGGGGTTCAGGTCGGGCGAGTAGGGCGGCAGATAGAGCACTTCCGCCCCTGCTTTTTCGATCAATTGCTGCACCCCCTTGATCTTGTGCGAACTCAAGTTATCCATCACGACTACGTCGTCGGGCTTGAGCGCTGGACACAGAATGCGCTCAACGTAGGCCAGAAAGATGTCGCCATCCGTGGCATCTTCGATGGTCATCGATGCAATGATTCCGCGCAGGCTGATCCACCCCAGCGACGAAGACCTGTCGCTGGGGACCCCGCATGGCGCCAAGAATGGTCATGATTTTCCAGCGTCCGCCGGGTGTTGTATCGCAGATGCGCCCGCCTCCAGAGCTGCGCGCATAACTCCGCGTCATCGAGGTGGTAACACCTCTTTCGTCCAGGAAAATCAGGTGTTCCGGCGAGATCGTCGCGATACGAGCAACAAACTCCTCGCGCTGTTGGCGATTGCTTTCGGTATCGCGCTCGGTGGCGTGGAGCGACTTTTTTTAAGTCGCAGTCCCAGTCTTCGCAGCAGCTTCCAGACTTGGGGCAAGCTAAGCGAAACACCCGCGTTGCCGAGTAACTTCTGCTGCACTTCGGCCAGCGTCAGATCGGGCTGCTGAACAAACCAGACCCTCACCTGTTGTTGCGCCTTAATTCCGGTGTGCGGTTTACGCCCCGGCTTGTGAGGCACTCGCTCGGCTTGACCGGTGCGATTGCGCACGGCGGAAATCTTCTTCGCCCAGCCAACGCTCACCAGAAAACGACTGGCCAGTTCCTGCAGCGTTCCCTCACCTTGATCGTAGGCGAAAAGCAATTTACGGCGCAGATCATCTCCAAAGGTTTTCCCCATATCTGTGTTCGCCGCAGAGTCTCGCCAATGACAGTCTACACTATTTACTAAAATGCTCTAGCTGTGGAGGCTCAAGAGGTTGTTCCGATTCAGACCTGCGCGGGAAGCGGGTGTCTGTAGTTTGAGGCTAACATGTGGGCGGTGGAAGTTATAGTCGTGCAGCCAGTATTCGAGTTGTTCTTCTCTTTCTGCTGAGTTCTGATAGCTTCGCGCGTAGGCCCACTCGCGCAGGGCGGTCTGGATGAAGCGTTCAGCCTTGCCGTTGGTACGCGGCGTGTAGGGGCGCGTAAATCGCTGTTTGAGATGAAGTTCGTTCATGAGCTTGCGATAGAGCCAGTGGCGATAGCAGGAGCCGTTATCGCTGTAGACGCGGCGGATGGTAATGCCGAAGCGATTGAAGTGGGCGCGGGCCATGATGAAGAAGCGAATCGCCGACCGATTGCTCTGATCGGGCAGGATGGCCGCGAAGCTGATGCGCGAGTGGTCGTCGATGGCGATGTGCAGATACTCGTAGGCCCCAGTAATAGCTCCTGTGTCAAGATTAATCTTGGGCTGGTAGTGCAACATGAATTCCTTTTTTGTTAAGAGCCTGTCGCAAATCCTCCGCAAGGGATTGCCGTTACACGGCGCGGATATTCATGTCTTGCTTGAAGAACTTGTAGTTCTGGCGTCCATCTTCCTTTGCCTGATACATTGCAGTATCCGCATTCTTGATGAGGATCTCGGCATCAGCCCCATCGTCAGGATAGATACTCACCCCCATGCTGGCGGTGACATACAGATTGTGCTCGTCGATAAAATGAGGCTCCGAAACGGTCTGCAACACTCTCTTTGCTGTAATGGCGGCATCTTCATTGTACGCGACTTCTTGAAGCAATATGACGAATTCATCCCCTCCCAGTCGGCAGACCGTATCGGGGTTGCGTACGCACTCTTGCAAGCGTGTAGCGATGGATTGAAGCAGCCTGTCGCCTGTCAGGTGCCCCAGGGAATCGTTAATGTGCTTGAAACCATCCAGGTCCAGAAAGAGCACCGCAACCTGATCCATATTTCGCCATGACAAGGCAATGGCCTGATTAATCCTGTCGATCAAAAGCGTCCGGTTGGGCAAACCGGTAAGAGAATCATGCTGCGATGCATAGACGATCTGTTCAGCTAACGCCTTTGCTTTGCTTACGTCGCGGAAGACAATGACCGATCCGGAAAGTTTTCCACCACGATTGTAAATTGGCGCAATGGAGTCTTCAATGAAGATTTCATCTCCGCTTCGACGAATGAGAATACGGCCTATCGTCAGTTTTTCGGTTTGATTATGCTCGATTTCCTTTATAGTCGAACTGGCAATGGCTTTACGAGTCGTGGCATCTACAATCTGAAAGACATCGTCGATAAGGTGACCAGTAGCATCCGACAGCGGCCAGCCTGTCAATCGTTCCGCAACAGGATTAATAAAGGTGATTTGATCTTCAGCGTCGGTGCAGATCACCGCATCGGCAATGGAGGTGAGCGTCACCCTGTACCACTCCTCGCGCCTTTGTATCTCATGAAGGAAATTTTCACTATTATTGATTTCGAGAATAATTAAATAAGCCAAGGCACCCAAAATCAGCGCCTTGGTGAAGCCGGACATAAATATCAAAATGTTGGTAAAGCGTGTGCGCCATTTCAAAGTACCGGTTCGAGAGGCTTCCACTGAAGTTTCTTCCTGCTTCATCTGCATAACCAGGTTATGGATATTGTTCATCGCGCTCAGACCAGCGCCGGAGTTGACCAGCGCATTAGCCTCATCGAATCTGCTCAATCTGTGGAGAAGGAGAATCTGGGCAAGTTCATCCAGCTTTGCCTGGGTCTGGCTGTGTAGCGCGAGAATCCGCGCATTTTGACGGGGATTGTTTGCGGTTAAATGCTTTATGTCTTCAACGCATGGCTTTACCGTGGCGACAGCCATGTAATAGGAATCAAGATATTTCTGGTCGCCAGTATAAATAAAGTCCTGCAATCCGGTATTGGCATCTCTGAGAAGCGATTCAGTTCTCTCCAACTCGGTAAGAACCTGCATCGTCTGAGTGACCGAAATCTGATTGGCAATCTGTACGCTTGATTCATGCCTAAGAATGAGGGTGATGCCCGCCAGCAGAATCATCAGGATCACAAGACTGGCTAATATGCTCAGCCGCCTCAAGGAAATCTGACTCTCCCGGTTATGGATATTCATAATCAATCGTTGGTAGTAGCATTCCAAGATTGGATGCTTGCGCAGGTAGGTATCCCAATAGCTTCCAATTATTACAGGCATACTATCGATCCTCCCAGGAAAACGAATCTTCAATCAGTAGGGCCATCTTGATAGAATCACAGGCGCTATTCGCGGCATATATGATGCCCATGCGCGAGTCTATCACCACAAATGTCCACGTCGCTGTTCGAACTGTTTCACCTGGACGATCTTTCGTCATGGGAGTCTCCTGGGAAACCTGCCATCTGCGTCCGGCAGCACACGGGCATTTGTGCCTCGCAAAAATGTCATCCGAATGGACCTGGTTTGAATGTTTAACCGTTAAGGAATCCAAGAGGTTCAGTCGTGGTTCATACTGCTCGCGATGGGTGATTCTCATCCCTGCGTTGCCTTTCTGTCATACAGAGCTTCGAGCACCAAAACCGAAGCCCGTGCAGTACCCCAATGAAATCAACACATTAGGCGACCATATCCGCACCCACCGCCTGGACCTCAAGTTCCTCCAAAAGCAGGTAGCCGACCAGATCGGCGTTCACGAATTGACGATTACCAACTGGGAAGTCAACGCAACCGTTCCCGAAGTCCGTTACATGCCAGCCATCATCCGATTTTTAGGATACGACCCTCTGCTGCCCGCCGTCTCCCTCCCGGAACGCCTTGCCACTGTGCGGAGAGGGCTCGGCCTGTCACAGCGGAAGATGTCCGCGAAGCTGGGTGTCGATCCGGCAACGCTCATGGGCTGGGAAGCCGGGCGGCATCAGCCCACCGGGAGGAGCTTGGAACTAATCGGAAGAGTTCTTCAGATTCGGTAGAAGCAGGATCTAACCGCCAAGTTGCTTCAGTGACAGGTAGTTTTGGGGGCGTTGAGTCCATCCAAACTGGGCTGACGTTTCAATCCACGCCCCCCGCGAGGGGGGCGACATCCGCCATCACAGACTCGCAACCCAGCAGCATGTTTCAATCCACGCCCCCACGTGGGGGGCGACGCAAAATGCCTCAAAACTAAAATGTGCGTGATTGTTTCAATCCACGCCCCCCCGCATGGGGGGGCGACCACAATCTTCAAAGGAGGGGTTGCCTTGATTAGGTTTCAATCCACGCCCCCCGCGTGGGGGGTGACAACTTGAACCGGCCCAACTTAGCATCTAAAGTTGTTCCAATCCACGCCCCCGCGTGGGGGGCGACGGCCCGGCGCCATCGTTGCTCAATGTGCCTGATGGTTTCAATCCACGCCCCCCGCGTGGGGGGCGACGGCAGCTGGCGTATGAGACTCCATACGCTAGAGATATATTGCCACAATTACGGACCTAGATGTTCATCGAGCCCATAAAGAGGGCAGCTCGACCAATTTAAATGCATATTGATGAGGTCATAACGGTTCGCGACTGCGCGGATCTTCCGAGAAATCCATGCTCGCTTTGGGCCCGCGCACGAGTATAGCCTCTCCCCGGAAGGGCATCACAGAATGGGCGGACCCTATGGATCATATGCGACCTTGGCGCGAATATGCTCGACTCTCCACCCAGACCTGTTCCAGGTGGATCAACGCCCATTGCCGCGGACATAAGGCCAGATGCTGCAAGCCGCTGGGCGGAGGCGCGTCGTCGTCTTCAGGTATGGAAGCGGCCATGCGGCACTCTGATCAAATGACAGGGAAGGATGGCACCCATTCTTCCAACGTGACGCCCGCAGGAAGATTGCCGGCGAACTCGATCTCGTAGTCGGAGTGGGAGCGCGCGGGACGGTTTTCTGCCTTCAATTCAAGGCGTAGCTTAGCAGTGACTTGGGCGAAGAGTTCATCGGCGCGCGCGTTACCCAGTTTGCCTTCATGACGGAAAGCGATGCAGCGCACCGGAGCCATCAGGCCGCGCGCGGCTGAGCGGTCAGCTTCGAACATGAAATTCAAGGCACCCTTCAAAAGTTTGAGATCGTCTTCCGAGAAGCCGGTCTTCTCGGCGAGAGTGGCGTTAAGGAAGCCGTGGCAGCGATAAAGACCGTAGGGGACATTGAATTTGCGACCGATAGTGCGCTCTTTGTCAACATCCTTCTCATTGGTGACGGCGCAGCGGGTGATGGCGAACTCGGCGGAGACCACCGGATCGATGCTGCGCGCAAACGTCAACTGTAAGGGCCCGCGCACCTGGCCGCAGTTCACGTCAGTAGACATCACCGCGCCAAAGGTACGAATGTCAAAAAAGTTCGCGCACATCCAATCGGTCAACGCCTTGGCCTTGTTCTCATCTTTTGGAAGTTTCTTTGACTCTGGCTTGAGTTCCAATGCAAGGTACGCTTCATTGTGCAGCGTGTTCAACACCGCTTTCTCGCGCACATAGATGCGCTGGCCTGGAATCTCATTATGAGTTTCAGAGACAAAGTTGCGGATCTTGCGCTTGAGACAGACGTCAGTCACTAAGCCCTGGTTGGTCTCCGGGTCAATGCGCGGGAGGTTGCCGGCATCCGGATCGCCGTTGGGATTGCCGTCGGTGACGTCGAAGAAATACACAAAGTCGTAGCGGTTCTGGATAGGTATACTCATGCGTTGGCTCCTTCTTCCTTGTCCTTTTTGCTGGTGTAAAGATCCTGGCGTTGGTGGAAATAGCCGATGACATATTTTCCTTGGTCGTCAAGAGAAAGAAGGCGAGGGAAGGCGTTGCGCAGCTTATTGATGACCTCACCAAATTGTCTTTCGCGATGGATTCTCTGGTTTGTGTCCAACTTAGCCAGATGATGCTGGCTCAACCGGCATAAGCGGGGAAAGACCAGCGATGGAGTGGTGCTTGCGGCGGTAAAGTAGCTGCCTTTGATGGTCCTGTTTAGTTCTCCTTCAACGCTGTCTTTCTGGATCATCTCTAGCAGCGCAAAGGCTCGTCCGCAGCAGTATGCTGCATCGTCGTTGTTCTTATCGAGCATTCTGGATACCTCCAATGGACTGCCGCGCAAGCGGGAGTTACGAAGCAGGCAGGCCTTGATGGCGGCCACGCGCGCATAGGCGACTTTGCCGTCGCTGTGAATGCGACGAATCATCGTGGCCAGCAAGGACCGCGGATAGGCCGCGCCGGTCAACACCGAGCGTGCAAGGTCGCCTGCAAGCTGGGGCGAAATGTTCTCGGTATCGAACTTGGATTTCTTTCCATCCCAGCGCCCGGTCGCGGCAACGATGCGCCGCAGAGTCAACAGGCGGTCATCTCTATCGCCGTTCAGTTCGATGTCGCGGAGGTGCTTGCTCAGTCGATCCTGTAGTTCCGTAGCATCCGCTTCTATCCATAGCCGAACAAAGATGCGCGAGGCGTTGGGCGAGAGACCGAGCAAGAAGAATTTGGTCGGTTGGCCGTCGGGGTTTATCTCCGTAGTTCCAGTGCCGTCGCGCAGTTGAGTCAGCAAGAGTCTGGCTTGCCGTGCACGCTCCTGGTCCTCTTCGATGATCGGATCTTCGTTCGGCAGCGGCTCGGAGAACATTGCGCTTAGTGCGTCTTCCAGCACGTTCTGATGGTCGGCCCAGAAGACGACCGTGCTGTCTCCGAGCGTGACGCGCCGGTTGCGCTGGCTGAGCAGGTAATTCAGTGCATTAGCGTATTTGAATGCGGTCGTTGAGCCGACAGGAGCGTTGTAGCTCTGTGTTTTATCGTAGGACTCATAGGCCGAGGCGTTAAATGAGACCAGCAGCGCGCCGCCCGGTTGTGCACCACCTACGCCTTTGATTTTGGGTTCATGCAGACGAGCTATCTCTTCAATAACTCCAGAAACTAGGCACATGGCGTGTGGCGGATCGGCCTCTGAACCTGCTGATTGCTCTTTAGTATCCGCTGGGACGGAAATCAGATCGTGGATATACTTCATCTCTCCAGCGACACGGAAGACACCGAAGTTTGTTGCGATCTCCTTGAGCAGATCCAAGTGATCGCATGCCTGCTCCGGTGACCAGTTTCGCAGAAACGTGCAAACCGCAGTGAAGGAAGGATCAGCAATTCTGGCTTCCAAGTCGATGTGTTTCTTGCGAAATGCTTCAAAGGCCAGTATGGATCTCGCTGCTTCATTTTCCGCTTTTTGGGGATCGGAATCGGGATTGGGAACACAGCCCAGCAGATAGGCCGCATTGTCCCAGAGAAAGCAGGGATTGAGAGCACGGCCGGAAGGCTTTCCTTGCCCCGGTATATTCATCGATTGAACGACCAGTTTGCTGCCAATCCTCTCCTGCAAGGATTGAAAAGAGTTCAAGCTCCCATCTGGATTCAGCACAATGCAAAAACTTATCTTTTGAAGCGAAGATCCCGGCTGTGGCAGCTTCGTTTTGATGCGATCATAATGTTCGGCGAGCCGTTGCAAAATCATTTGAGCGCCTCCGCAAGTTTAGGCACTTCAATCACTCCATCGCGCATGACCGCCCGGAAAAAGCGCGCCTGCTTCTCGTCCGCAAAGTCAATGTCGTGAAGCATCCATCCCAGATCGCGCTCACCCATCAATTTCTCATCGACCACGGTCATTGCGCCCTCCGCTTCAAGCAGCGCGAAGTTGGCCGCAAACTCGCGGCATCCAAGATAAGGCCGCGTGTAGCACCTACCCTTACGGGCGCGTCGATTGAACTGATCCAGATGCTTGGCGATGTTCTCAGGGCCGCTGAGGATTTTCATGTGAGCCTCAATGATGTAGCCCACATCGCGCAGCATCAGCGTGGCGCGCTGCTGGCGGTTGTCGCCTTCATCCACATAGAAGGCCAGATTGCCTTTGCCGTCTTTCATGGCCTTGGCCACCGTGCCCGCACTGATCTTGTCTTTCACTTCATTGCGGCGAACCGAAGTAAATTTGATCGGCTTGAGTACCGTAATTCTGTCGATTTGCCAGCGTATCTCCGGCTTCCAATAGATCGCTTCGACGATGCCGCGCGCCGCCGAGGGCGTCATCACGTCATAGCTGACGCGCTCGACCTTCATCTCCGGTCGCGTAAAGCAGGCCCACTCGCCCCAGCAATGCAGCTTGATGCCGTATGCCACTCGTGCCTCCTATATACCCCAAAACGCCGCGTCCAGCTTGGTCGACGCCGGGTCCAGCCCTTTGTTGCTGCTATATAAAGAGCGGTTCAGCAGCAGCCAGACTCCTGATTCATGCTCCTCGACAAACCCACGCTCGTTCATCTGCCGCATGGCTTCTTTCCTGACAGAGACGAGGTATGGCTGTAGCTCGCGCTGCGGTACAAATGGTACCTTGCCGCCCATCAGCCTGTCCCTCAAAATAACGGCCTTCGCATTGTAGGGAACCAGAATCGGCAACTGGTCGTCTCGTATCATTTGAAATGCATCGGCTACTTCACGAAACTGTAGAAGAGCGCGTCCGCGAGCAGAATCGAACGTCATCTTCTCCATGACCTTATGCTTGTCCCAGTTATCCTTCT
>PMGP01000158.1:2423-2615 GCA_003156235.1 Acidobacteriaceae bacterium | reverse complement strand
CCCCTGAGGGAAAGCTCAAAGAAAGTCGGCATTCGGTTATGAAACGGCTTCTAAAATTCAGAGTCTTTCCGCAGCCTGCTTACCCCAGCAACTTCTTAACCACCTGAATGTACACTTCCACCGCATCCAGCAGCTCACTCTTCGCCAGCTTCTCATAGGGCGTATGAGCCACGTGAATCGACCCCGGCCCCA
>PMGP01000158.1:0-2348 GCA_003156235.1 Acidobacteriaceae bacterium | reverse complement strand
CTGGCCGATGTTGAGCGTGCTCTGACCCACATCATGAGCGACCGGCAGCGGAAGTTTCAGCAGTTTTCCCAGCACCTTGACCAGCTTGTGGATGGCGCTGTCGCCCAATTCCGGATAGGCCGAATGAGCCATCTTGCCGGTGGAACGGAAAACCGCGCGCAGTGCGCCCATCGAGGCCAGCGCGAGACGGTTGTTGGTAGGCTCGCCGTTGATGAGGAAGCGGCTGCCCCTGGACATCACGTTGGCAACCTTGGCCCCGGCCGAGTCGCGCTCCTCGCCACTGACAAACAACACGCCAATTCGGTATCCCACTACCCGCAGAAATTCGGCGGCGGCCAATTGCGCGGCCAGAATGCCTTTGGCGTCGCATACCCCGCGGCCATACAGAAAGTCTTCGTCCTCGCTGAATTGAATGTAGGGCGGCACGGTGTCCATGTGCGTGGAAAACACCACATCCGGCTTCTCATCTGCCTTGCCCGCATAGATGTTCCAGCGCTCCCCGGCATCGGCGCTCTCCGGCGGCTGCGGAACCGGTGTCTTTTCCACCGACCAACCGCGCATCACAAGATAATTGGCGAGAAAATCGCCTAGCGCGCCCTCATGATAAGTAGTTGACTCAATCTCGCACAACTCACGCGTCAACCGGATAGGGTCAAGAGGTTCAACCGAAAAATCATCAGCACGGCTTACAAACATAACTCCGCCAGTGTACCTTAAGCATTTTATACACCTTCAATAGGCTCAATGCTGCCTAATTTTGATCCTCACCCGCTGCAGCATCCCCCACTCCGTAACCCGAACCTTCCGGAATGGGAAGCATGAGCCCCCAGCGCGTAGAATGGAGTGTGGAATGAACTCCGCAACCGCTCCCGCCCAACTCAGAACCACTCCCGCGACTGCCGCTCTGCGCAGCGTGAGCCTGCGTGGTCCGGCCGGTCGTCTGGAAGCTGGGTTGAACGAGGGCGCGCCAGCCGCTCCCTTTGCCGCGCTCATCTGCCATCCCCACCCGCTGGGCGGCGGCTCCATGCACAACAAAGTGGTCTACCACGCCATGAAGGTCCTCAACGACCCGCAATGGGGGCTAGGCTGGCCGGTTCTGCGCTTCAACTTTCGCGGTACTGGCCTGAGCCAGGGAGTGCATGACGGCCACGCCGAAGCTGGCGACGTCCTCGCGGCGATCGAATGGCTCGAAAACGAATTCCGCCTCCCGCTCGTCGTCGTCGGCTTCAGCTTCGGCGCAATGATGGCCCTCAGCGCCTGTTGTTCGCCTGCCCTGCCCCCCAAAAACATCCGCGCCCTGGCCCTCCTCGGCCTTCCCACTCACGCCGATAACCAAGATTTCCACTACACCCAACTCCACAACTGCACCATCCCCAAGCTTTTCCTCAGCGGAGCAGACGATCAGTTCGATCCCGGATCGCAATTAGCCGCCATCGCCGCCTGCGCCGCACAACCCTCGCAACTGGTGCTCCTCCCCCGCGCCGATCACTTCTTTACCGGTCAACTCGAGCCCATGCAATCCGCGCTCGCCGCTTGGCTGACAGGCACTTTCAAGGAGCAACTGCCATGACCCCGGCCACCACCGATTCCTCTCTCGATGCCCTGCACGCCACGGCCAACGACATCTTTACCGGCGCCATCAAGGCATGCAACATCGAATCCGCCTTCGACCGCCGCATTCAATTCGATGGTCACTACCTCCATCGCCTTCTCCCCGACGGCAGCGGTCCCGCCTCCATCGATCTCAACTGCTACAAGAAAATCTTCATCATCGCCCTGGGCAAGGTCGCCGCCCCCATGCTCGAGGTGCTTCTCGACCGCATGAAGCGCCGCAAGGGCATGCGCGGCATCTGCTGCTCCAACCAGCTTCCCGCCACCCGCTCCTGGCGCTTTCGCTATTTCGAAGGCGGCCATCCGGTGCCCAACGAGGACTCCTTTGCCGCCGCCCGCGCCGCACTGGCCATGCTCAAACGCGCCCGCAAAGACACGCTCGTATTCTTCCTCATCTCCGGCGGCGGCTCGGCCATCTTCGACCTCCCATTAGACCCCCGCATCTCCCTCGACGACACCATCACCTTCCACCAATTGCTTCTCGCCTCCGGCGCGCCCATCAGCGAGGTCAACACCCTGCGCAAGCATTTTTCCGCCGTCAAGGGCGGTCGTCTGGCCATCGCCGCGCCCGAGGCCGCCAAGGTCAGCCTGCTGCTGCCTGACGTGCCCTTGCGCTCTCTCGACGCGCTCTCCTCAGGCCCCACCTCGCCCGACCACTCCACCGTCGCCGAGGTCCGTCACCTGCTCGATAAGTACGACCTGAAACCCAAGCTCCCGCCCTCCATCCGCGCCTTCTT
>PMGP01000128.1 GCA_003156235.1 Acidobacteriaceae bacterium | reverse complement strand
AGGGAATGGAAGAGCGTCCAAATATCGTTCTCGTCAAAGTGAAACCAATCCGCTGTTGCGCTTAACAGGCGCGCAACATTGCCATGCGTTACCATCACGCCCTTGGGTTTTCCCGTAGATCCCGAAGTGTAGATGACATACGCCAGATTCTCCTGGCTCGCGTCCGGCTCGAATGTGGCGTTGTGTAAAAAGGAGTTCTCCTCACACTCGCGGTCGAGGCAAACTGTATGAGCGCCATGCGGCGGGAGCCGGTCGAAAAGATGCTCCTCGGTCAATAGAACGGTTGGCCGGGCATCGTCGAGAATTGTGGCCACGCGTTCGCTCGGATAGGCCGGATCAAGAGGCAGATACGCGCCCCCNNGCCTTGAGAATGGCCAGCAGAGCTACGATCGCCTGGGCCGAGCGCTCCATATATATGCCCACCAGCGAATCCGTGCCTACGCCCAGCCTGCGAAGGCGGAGCGCGAGCTGGCTGGCCTGTGCATGAAGCTCGCGGTATGAAAGCTGCTGGTCGCCGAAGGTTACCGCCGTGCGGCTGGAGTACTGCGCCGCGACTTCATCGAAGATTTGCCACAAAGGCCTCCGGGCAGGAGAAGCCCCGCANNTCGACAGGCCGCCCCGTTATCACCGGGGAAGTCTCCCATCCGCTCTGCGTTGTTTCAGTAGTGGTGGTCATCGCAAGGCTCCGAAATAGAAAGTGGTCCAGAGGTAAGCAAGGCTAAATGTGGATGAAGCGATTCCGCGCCCATAAGCCGTGTCATCCAACGATGGATATTCGCAACGCGAGACCCAGTCCCAGAAGAGCCAAAAAGATTCCCGTTGCCTGCAGGTCTTGTCTCCATGTTGAGATGCCCTCGCGGCTGGCTCCCGTCACTGTCACGAAATATAGCGGTAAATCTCCCGCGGCCACGGCAACCACGGCGCANNGCCAAACATACCTAAGAAATGGAAAGCAACTGGAATGGCCGTTACCACCGTGACGCAGTATAGTGCGTTGCCGAAGGCCGAGTACTGCGACTTGCCAAGAGAGAACAGTGCAGGCATGGTCGTTGCATACATGAGCGTGTGCCAAAGGCCAAGGGCCAGAACCGGAACCATCCACGACGCGGCGTGGTATCGGCGATCGTACATCCTGGTTACAAGAAAGCCGCCGAGATGCACCATGAGGCACAGCAAAAACGCGCCAGCAAGCAGAGCACGAAGACGATACCGCAAGAACACTCTGCGGAATTCAACTAACGGCAAATGAACCAATCTGGCGATGAAAGGATAGCCGACTTTTTGCGCGAATGCGTTGATAACCGCCCGCGGAATATCCGAGACCGAATACGCGATGCCGTAGACCCCCAACATGCTGAAACTGACCAGTCTTCCCAGAATCAGCCGGTCCGCCTGCGATGCGAAGAAGTAGAATGCCGTAGAGAGCAAAATCCATTTGCCAAAATGAACCAGGCCATGAAGACTTTCGCGGTCCCAGCAGAAGGAATTACGAATGCCGGGGATCAGGCGGCGATAAAAGCTGAACGAGAGCCTGAAGGCCGTGCTCAGAATCGCTCCTATAACCAGCGCCCACACTGATCGGTAAAGCAATGCGCAGCCGGCCGTAACCAGCAGCGTGAACAGTTGCGTGGTGATGTCGAGCAGAAAAATCCTGCGCACGCCCATGTGCCGCGACATCGAAAGCAGATTGGTGCTGTTGAAGGAGCTGATGACGATATTGATGCCCAGCGCGGGCAGCAGCGCCAACAGACGCGGCTCATGGTAGATCAGCGACATAGGCCACGCCAGCATCAGCGAGACGGCGAAGATACCCAGGCCGCGAAGCACCTGCAATGTCCAGACGGTGTTCAGAAGCGCGGGTTCGTCTCCGCGGGGGCTTTGAATGACGTTAGGACCCAGGCCTATATCGGAAATCAGGCCGATTCCCACGATGAGCGTCGTGACCAGCGTCATCAGGCCGAAGGATTCCGGCATCAGCAGACGGGTAAGAATGAGGCTGTTGACGACGCGCAGCGCCATCGAACAACCGTAATCCATCACGGTCCAGAACGTGGCCCGCATGGCCTTCGATTCCAGCACTTTTCTGGCCAGCGAATCCGCCCTGGCTCGGTCTTCATCCACCGATTCCAGTTCGGGGAATTTCATCGTCGATAATGTCAGGTCAGTTGACAAATTGATCTCGGAGTATTGGAATGTATTTCGTTTGTGCAAGTCGCATTGAGGTTGCGGCAGGTAATGGAAGAATGCGCGTGAATGTCAATCCCGGTCCGAAGATCGGAGAATATGGGATTCTTAACTGGCGACCCAGCGCAAAGCTGTGCGAAAAGATCACCAGCACTGCAAAAAACAGACGCAGCATGTCGAAGCTATTATCGGCGTGGCGGCTTCCGTTTTTCATGGTTGACACTTCCGCACCTCATGCCTAAGTAAGTATCCAGACAGCATTGGGGCTCGTTGATGTAAGCGCTCAAAGTCAAGCATCTTGAATTTCAGCGGGATGACTTCTTAAACTCCAAAGCGCGACCGGAGCGCGCTTCGCGCCGTGTAGGCTCCTTCATACAGTTTGCCAAAGGTCAGATCCTTCAGGCGATCAACGGCTGACCTTCGACCAGGCATGGTAGGGTGCAAGCCGATCTTGCGCGCATAGTAATTCGCCCGGTATGCCCCAATCTCGTCGTTTCGCACTCGCTTGAAATTGATGCTGACGGATACTGAAACATTGTTAGAGTTTTTTACCCAGTGCGGGAAAGTGGCTGGATTAAAGACGCCAAGACCTGGGGATATATCGTAACGCCAATGTCCCTCAGATAGTTCGTCGTGCCATCTGGGCGCCAGCAAATGCCCGGTCCAGTAACTCTCCATCTCCTCTGTAGTCAGAATGCGCGGATCGTGCGCATTGTAAAGAAACACGGACTTGCTGCCCTGCACCTGCGCCAGAAAATTGGCTTCGCCATCCAGATGATAGGGTGTAATGCGGTTGGGCGAAGTGATGAATATCGTCAAAATCGGATCGCGATACCGGCGGCGCAGATCTGTACCCGAAAGCACAGATAGCTCCGAGATGAATAGCTCTAGAGCAGCGCGGTACTCAGGCTCTTCGTGAATGCGCTTGAGAATGATCCAGTTTCCGCCTTCACCTATCCGCTCCAGCGCCTGGACTAAAGTCATATCCGCAGGCTTGCTGCCGAAGTAGCCATTCACCGCGGGCTTGCCGGTTTCGTAGTGGCTCTTAAGCTGGCGTTTACGCATACAGCGTTCAGCCAGCTTCAGCAGCGCCGGCATCTGAAAGATATTCATCGAATCGAGTGTATGGCGAAACTGAAATGGCCGGTGGTCGAAGTTGGCGGCAAACAGGTTGCCGGTCTCGGCATCGCCGGGGAAGACTGCCGGCGCTGCTGCTGAATGAATCGCTGTAGCCATGGAATCTCCTCCGTTCGTACTCTGATGAGTGTCGATAGAGAATTGTGTAAAATCGGGACAATGACACTGCAATATGCCTCTGGCGCATTGGATGGTGATGAGGACTTTTGCGCTATAGCGGCACAGGGCGCGGAAATCACCGCGGAAGGTTAGACTGATTCAGGCAAAAGTGATCTATTATTTGACGAGCGAGATATAGTTGCCACGCCAGGCGGGCTTCGCCCATGTTACTCCCACCAGCCCGAGCGAAGACATCTGTTTCATTTATCAATTGGATGCGAGATTCAAACGAAGGTTGCAAGAAATTGTCACTCTCGTCTTAGGTTGATTGTGGTTCTTCTGAACGGTTACTTTCGTATCGTCTGAAGGGGTAACGCGCAGATCTCTCCCGAGGCGCAGATAAGATGATGATATCCTCTGAACGCCTCAATAAAATCAGCCAGATGCGGCAGGGACTTGTGAAGAACTCAAGATCCGGTTCCAGCCAGAACCACGCCGATGGTGCGCAGAATGATCTTGATATCCAGCCATACGCTCCAGTTCTCGATATAGGTCACATCCTGTGAAATATAACTATCAAAGGAAGGGTCTTGGCGTGACTGCACCTGCCACAGGCCAGTGATGCCGGGATTTACATCGAGACGGCGCAGGTGGCTAAGCTTGTACTCCTTCACTTCGCTGGCCAGAGGAGGACGAGGACCTACGATGCTCATGTCACCATGCAGCACATTGAGGAACTGGGGCAGTTCGTCGAGAGAATACTTGCGCAGGAAGCGGCCCAGCCTGGTAATGCGCGGGTCGTTGGTGATCTTGAACAGCACACCGTCGCGTTCGTTCATGTGCATGATGTCGGCGCGGCGCATCTCTGCATCGCTCACCATGGTACGGAACTTGATGCAGCCGAAGACGCGGCCCTTCTTCCCAATGCGTTTCGATAGATAGAAGACCGGACCAGGCGAATCCATCTTGACGGCGACGGCGACGGCCAGCAAGAGCGGCGAAAGGGCGATCAATATAGTGCTGGAGAGAAGGATATCGATTAGCCGTTTAAGTACTAGAGCTGCCTCAGGTATGTGCCTGTACTGAAGTGGAATAGTGGGAAACTGGCCAATATACTCGATGGGGCTGTTCCAGACCAGTCCATCGTACATATCGGGGACCACGCGCATATCCATTCTATGTGCGCGGGCCTGCTCCAAAATGCCCTTCACCACACCGCGTTGCTCACAGGACGCAGTGAAGAATACCTCATCCACAAAATGCTTGCGGGTATACTGGAAAAGCGTATCGAGCGTTCCTACCACATCGCCGGACGTGCCGGCAATAAGGTGGCAGGGGCCAGGGAAAGCGATGAAGCCTTTGAATGTGAAGCCAAGATGGCGGATGCTCTCCAAGTGATTGCGGAGCGCATGGGCCTCTGGTCCGGTGCCAACTATGAGTACATTGCGAGTGCCTATGCCGCGTTCGAAATTATGGTAGAGCAGTATGCGGTAAGCAAGCCGCCGCAAACTGAGCCCGATGGTGACCAGCCCGATGGTGATCATCACGATGCTGCGGGGAATGTCTTCGGCGTGAAGCAGAAACAGCGCGCCGGTCAGCAGCAGCCCGGATGTAAAGCAGGCCTGAACACTGAGCCTCTGCTCATGCAGGATGTTGCTCAAGTGGGTAGGCGAATATAGATTCAAGCGTCGGCTTGTGATCATGAGCGAGACCGTAAATCCGCAAAGCACCGACAGCAAGAGCCCCAACGAATGTCTTTGAGTTAGCGTGCTATTCCAAATCTTCATTGCGCCGGCGACCGGTCCAATGTGATTCTCGAAGAACGTGACTAGTATTGCGGAGACCAGGATCGTGGCCCCATCCATGACCATCCACAGCGTAGTCATGCCGCGCGAACTGCGCGATGAGCCTGCAGCAGGACTTTCCGTCCGTTGCTGCGAGGAAGAGACGTTCGTCGTAACTGTTTGCCAAAACTCTGATGTCGCCATATTTGTTCCGATGACCTCCCGCAATTAAAATTTAAAGGCGCAACGTGTATTCTGACTTCCAGTAATGCGTCCGGAGTGAAGACGTAAAAACTGACTCCAATTACGGCCCAGACTTTCGCATTAATTCAAACTAATTCCAAGTACACGCCAGGATACCAGGGGCGATTTATCATCACTTATCCGCCGGCTCAAAGGTTGTGCATATTTCAGTTAGAATCGAATCCGGAGGAATTCCGCTTTGAACAGGAGTACGCCATGGCTCCAATCGCGCCCAACTGCCGGGAATCCGCGCGTGCGCCTGTTCTGCCTGCCGCACGCGGGATGTGGCGCCACTGCATATCATTCCTGGCCCGCTGAGCTGCCTGCCTTTATACAGGTATGCCCAGTTCTGCTGCCGGGCCGGGAGACGCGTCTTTCCGAATCCCTGTACACCCAGATAGAACCGCTGGTGGATGCCATGGATAGGGGACTGCGACCTTGGCTGAACTTACCCTATGCAATCTTCGGACATAGCATGGGTGCATTGCTCGCCTTCGAGTGGACGCGCAGACTGCAGCGCGAGAGACATCCCATGCCAGACTGGATATTTCTTTCCGGCCGTCGCGCGCCGGATACGCCTGACGATACCAGCCTTCTGTACTCGCTCCCGGACCATGACTTTATTGAGCAGTTGACTCGCCGCTACAATGGAATCCCGCAGGAGTTTCTGGAGAATAACTCGCTCATGGAGGTCTTTCTGCCGATTCTGCGGGCCGATATCGCGGTGGTGGAGAGTTATAGCTTCAGGGAAGGCGAACCGCTGGACTGCCCGATTACGGTCTTCGCCGGAGCGAATGATAAAAGCGTAAGCTGGGATCAATTGTTCGCCTGGAAGCGTCATACACGCCGCCGCTTCGCAATGCATGTCCTTCCCGGAGGCCACTTTTATCCCCAGCACCCCATGCTGCAAACCATCTCTACAACTCTGTCCGAATTGCATCCATGAATGCTTGGTTGAATTGCCAGCCAGCTTCAGAAGCACCTTGCCAGTTGGGCGATTCTTCGGTATTGCTCAAGCGCTTCCGGGGGGATATGCGGCCGGCCTTTCACCGTCTGCTTTGCCCGTTGCATGACGGTAAAGACCGTACTCTTGAGGCGGTCGGATACGGGATGTGCGCCGGGCGGATGCGGCGCGATACCCGCGCGGCGAAGATAATAGTTAGCCCTGTACAAGTTCGCCCAGTGCCGGTCGTGAAACTGAAAATTGACATTCAGCGTGACGGAAATATTGTTCTTGTTCCGCAGCCAGTGCGGGGTATTGATGGGAATATGCACACCGCTTCCGGGGTGCATTTGATAGACGATGGCCCTGGATTCGTATTCCGGTTTATAGCGCGCGGCACGATTGTCGGCGGTCCAGTAGACTTCGAGTTCCTGGTCGGGGACGATCTGCTTGTCAGCGCGGTCGAAAAGATGAATCTCCTTGTCGCCCTGAAGCTGAAGAATCCATGAAACCTCGCGGTCCAGGTGATACTCTGTTACGCGATTCGGCGAGGTGATAAAAAGAATCGCTTCGAACCATTTGATTTGACGCAGAAGCTCCGGTCCGGAGAGTTGAAGAATGTCGCGAATGCAGCTTTCCAGCACTTCGCGATAGCCTGGCTCGCGCTCCACATGCTTCAGGATGATCCATGCCTGCGCAGTATCGATCTTGCGAATAAAATCGGAAGCGGACGCTGGAGGCAAATCAGGACGCACCGGCTTCTCGCCCGGCTCAATTAGCCCATTATTGAAATACACGTCTCCCCCGGCCAGATGGGGTGTGCGGCGAGTCGCTACTCTTTCCGCCAGATCAACAAGCCGGGAAAGCTCGAAGAGTGGATTTCCAACGAGAGTATGAGCAAATTCGTAAGGCAACCGGTTGAGGTTTTCCGCGAATAGACCGGTTGCGCACTGGATGACGCGATCAGAGGATGCGAGCATGGAACCTTTCCTTACCCAAATGGGTCTGGAGAATCGGTTAGAAGAGTGTGTTTTTCGCTCTCAGCTTCGTTATGGCCGCTGGAAGATGCAATTGATACAGACGAACAATTGAATCAATATGCCGCCGAACTTCGCATGAGCTGGGAAATGGAAGCAAGCGGTATAGATTCTTGCCGTTCTTCAGAACTATTCAACGGAGGAATCTCACTATCATTTACTTGCCACGTTTCGAGAGAAGCTTCGGTATACGGAGCAGAGCGTGGATGAAAAACCGCGGGATCTTGCCGGCGAAGCGTCTTATCGAAGAAAGCCAGCACATACCTTCGCGCAATCTCATGAATTCGACTCGCGGGAAGCGCGCCGCGATGCGAAAACATACGCAGGGGTGAGATGAGAGGCTGGTCCGTGAAGTCCTCGTGCTCAGCTCCATTCACTGATAGTAAGTAGCCTCCGAATTTGCGAAGCGAAGTCTTCACATCGGCAAAATCCGCGGCATCAAGAGCTGCTTCCACTTTCGCTTTTGGATCGGTTGTTTCGTCCCCCTGGGCGGTGGTTGCAGTGATGAACAGCAATGGCTGGTTCGGACCTCGCACGCGGATTGCGCTGAAGAACCATCCGTCCATGTTTACCGATGCATGTACCCGCGGGTCCGCGGCGCAAACCGCCGTGGCTGCCGCTCCACCAAACGAGTGTCCCAGGGCTCCAGCATTGTTGGTATCCATGCGTCCAAACCACGGCGTCCCAGCCAAACGATCCATGTGCGCCAGGCGATCAAGAACGAATCGCTGGTCCGCAACCCACTTCAATAACTCCTTGTCCCAGATTGCCCGCACGCGCTCCGCGGTACTGGTCTCCGGGTTATCGATCTCGTTCGAAGCAATCCCACGCACGACGCGCCCGTCCGGGAATGCGACCTGACTCGCGTTGTAGGTGTGATCGATGCCGGCGACGATATAGCCGTGACTCGCCAGTTCCTCGATCAAGAAGGTGTCATTGGTCCGCCTGCCATGCCAGGCATGATTGAAGATGATAACCGGAAACGGCGCGCCGGAAATTGCAATTGGCGCATCCCGCCGCGAATTCGTAAAGATCACGCTCTGGTAGGAGCTGAGGGCGTTGGTCTCTCGCGGTTCGCGGTAACGGGCGAAGCGGTTATGCGATGGCTGCGCAGGATACCAAAGCTGGACCAGCAGTTCTCGCGCAGAACCACCAGCGGGCGCTGCATCCTCAATGCGAGTCGAGTCTTTGAAGTAAAGGAACGACGTACCGACCGGATAGGGACCCGTAGGTTCAGGCAAGTGAAACATCGGGAGCAGAAACGAAAACAAGACACTCACAGATGCGAGCAGCATTGCTGGCCAGGCTGCGATTCTCTGAAGTCGCATCTGACCTCCGCCTGGTTTCCAGGCAGCGAGACATAAAATTCCAGTGGCAGCGTATGCTGGGATCATCTGCCAGTGTGCGCCCTCGATAGTCGCGTGCGCTATCGCGGCCAGCAGGGCGAAGGCTGCCAACAGACGGGCGGTTCGCGGCCAGCGACCCATGAGCAGGCTAATTGCCGCGCCAGCAATCAGGGAAACGAGGATTATTTCAAGGGTACGCATAGCTTGACCGCGGACTCATCGCCGCGGAATTGTCTTCCTCTTGATATCGCTGGTGGTGAACCGTGAGTTCCTGCCGTCAGGCGCGGGCTCTTTCCCGCCGCATCGGGTCTTTTACGGGTGCTGAACGATGTTGCCTGAACGACTGCTCATACCCATGGAGTTCCTTTTTCATGGCGCGATCCGATCGCTCCTGGCTGATCTTGTTCAGAACCACGGCTACGCCGGCTACGTCCAGACGCTCCAGCAGCCGCGCGGCGCGATCCAGTTCCTGCTTGGTCGTCGCGCTGGACTTCACCACAAGAACAGTTACATCGGAAACCCTCGCCAGATACTCGGTATGCGCGGATATCGGCAGTGGACTTGCATCGATCAAGATGACATCGCACAGTTCGCTCGCGTGATTCAAACTCCGCATTACTGAATTGATGGCCGGCGCATCTTGCCCCATGCCGTATTCCGCGCGGCCGTGAACCGCTGCGATTGGCGCAAGGGCGCGAACATCATCGGGCTTGTTCCGCCTTTGCAGAAGCAATTGAGATCGCCCGAGAATATCACCGGGGGGAATATCCAGCCCTTCGGATGCAGATGCCATGATCGTATGTGTCCTCAGATCAAGGCTACGCAGTTTATCGCTCAGCTCTCTCACAACAGTACTGGTTCCGCTGCCATGAGACGGGGATGTAAACAGAAAGATTCGCGCCCCCGAGCTCCTGACAGCATGGTCGATGCCCGCAGCCAAACGCAAATAGTATTCGCTTGCAATCTCACGACGGAACTCTCGCGTGTCAAGCAACACACCTAGAGGATGGAATCCCATTACATGCTCAACATCCTGAGCTGTAAATATTCTGCTGTCCAGCAGGTCAATCCCAACCGGAGCGGCAATGGCGCAGGCAAGACTCAACAGGATCAGAGCAAGCAAATAGATTCGCAGTTTACTTGGTTCCGGGTTGAGCGGGGTAAGCGCTTTTGAGGATACATGGATTGCCCCAGGCGAACTGCTTTCAAGCTCAAGGTCGCGGATGCGGTCGTCGATCGCGCTATATGCTTTTTGCAGGCTTTCGATCTCCGGCCCAAGCGCAGTGGCTTTTTGGAATTTGGGAGCTGCCGAGGCTGCCGAGTGCGTCCTTTGCGCCATTTCCTGAGTTAACTGCAGTTCAATCATGCGCGTGCGCGATACTTCTCCGCGCAGCTTGTCTTGCAAGTGATCGCCAGCCTTGCGTTTCAGATCGTTCAACTGCCCATCGATCGAATCCAACTCATCCTTGTCTTTCTGGTAGACTGGATGACCCGGTCGCAGGCCATTCATTTCTTCCAGCAGCGTGTTTCTTCGACTGTTCAGCGTAGTTCTCACTCCAGATGTCCCTGAGTCCGTGGCGACCGCCTCGTCCGCGGCGGAGTCCATCACGGTCGATTCCCCAGTGCCGCCACCTTTCACTATGGCGGCCAGTTGCGCTTCCGCCGCCTGGCGCTGCATGCGCGCGGTAACTTGCTCGTCGCTCAGTTTCTGCAGCGACGAGTCATAGATATTAGACCCGCCGTCTTTGGTTGATAGCGTGGCCACGCCAATTTGCTGCATGAGCTGCGCCTGCTCCGACATTCCGTCGTCCATTTCTTTCTGGAGCCGGACCTTCTCCTGCCGAAGGGTATTCAAGCGATCGTCCAGCCCGTAAAACTGCTCGCTCTTCATGCGCTCCACATAGGTGTCGGTGATCGTGTTCACGATCTCGGCAAGATCTTTCGGCGTTTCGCCATGCAGCCCAATCGACATTTCATAAGTTGATCCGACTCTCTTGACTTCAAGCGTCTTTTGCAGGACCTGAATCTCATAGGGCAATGCAGGACCCTCATAGGAAGTCGCCAAGCCCCTTCCGTATCGCACGGCGTAAGGAAGCTTAGAGATGGAATCCGCGATGATGTCGTGCCGTGTCACCGTTTGGATTTGATCCTGGACATAAGAGTCGTAAGGAAGTTCAACCTCAGTGTCGCTGGCCAGCAGCTTGGGAAATTTCGGCGACAGGTAGATTACACTGTGAGACTCGTAGTCCGGCTTGGCTTTCTTCCAAACGGCGAATGCGCCGCAGCCGGCAAGAACAAGAAACACTGTCGCGGCAACATACCAGTGGCGGCGAAAACTGCCAACCACATCGATAGCCGGACGCGCCCCTTCGGAAGAACTCCCGGTCCGGCGTAGCGGCGCCGATGGCACGCTCTTGGAATTTCCGGAAAACGAATTGTCAGGGATTGAATTATTCATTGTTTACCTTTCCACTCAGCTAATTCCAGATCAATGAAGGGCGATTGCCGCAAAAGTCGCCATCGTCAAAAATGGCGCCATATTCTGTATCACAACACTCGCCTTGTTCCATCCGCTTTGGGGCACAAAGACAATGTCGCCGGGATAGAGCGGGACATCATTGCCGCTCTCTGGCCTGAGAAGATCCTTGAAATACACAAATTGGTTTTTCTCTCCGGAGGTTCGATGAACGACCAGAATCTCCGGATTTCTACCAGCCCCATCGCTCAACCCTCCTGCCTCACCCAGTACGGTAACGACAGTTGAATCGCGCTTCAGGGCAATCGACCCCGGATGCTGCACACGTCCCATGACCGTAACGGCTTTTGACGCCAGGGCGGGTACAAATACCACATCGTTGCGGCGCAATCGAAGATCCGCCATTGGGCTGCTCGCGGCCAGCATATCGTGCAGTTTGACCCAATAAACCTGATCTCCCCGGTAGATGATGCATTGCTCTGGGAAGGTGCCGTCAGGGCGCGGCTCTATGCCGCCTCGGGAGAGCAAACCCAGCAGGGTTGGCGTTTGATCAAAACTCACCATTCCAGGATTCTTCACATCTCCCAGCAAAGTGATGTAATTCGAGCCGTATTTCTCCACACGGACGGTCGCTGTCAGCTTTGTATAGTAAGGCGACAGCGCCTCGGCGATCTTCAGTCCGGCTGCTTCGCGGGTCAGGTCGGAGAGTTTGATCGGGCCGGCCAGCGGCAGTGTCACGCGCCCATCCGGACCAATCACATCCTTGCTCGACAAATCAGAATGACCGGGATAATCAATGGCGATCGCATCCCCCGCCCCCAGCGTGTATTCCTCATCCACGGACGGCTCGAACTTGCGCAGTGTGTTTATATCGCTAGTCTGCTGCTCGGCTCGGGGTGCATCGCCGGACAAAGTCTGGCCGTCCGCTTTCTTGGCTTCGCCGGGCAGCGAATGGGCCACGCTCAGCGCAAGAAAAACAAAACCGCATAGAGTGAGTGCAGAACGTTTATTCAGTAGATTCATGATGAACTCCTTCGCAATTGCTAATCGTTGCGGTTTGAGAAGCGGATAGCGAGAGCCACCGCGAGGACAAGGCATTAACTCAATGGCATGTTGCGCATCTCATGCCAATTCATTGGCCGTCTCCCGGAGTATCGCGAGCCGTGCGCACCCATAAGGAATCTGCGCGGGATGCGCGCCATACATTAGGAAGCATCCACACTTTCCATAAGATATAAGCAGGAACCGTTGCCAGAACTCTTAGGGTTCCCCGCACGCTGGAGCCGCCAACGGCGGCCGCTGTCACATGCAAAGCGAGTACAAGAAACCCTCCCAGGGCATAAAGCCTGAGCCACGCAACCGGCAGGCACACGGCAATCAGCAGCAGACATGCCCCGGAGGCGATCGGCGCGGCCAGCAGATCGAGGAGCGGTTCTATCAATCGCGCCCGCCCGCGCAGCACATCTCCCATCAGCCTGGGAGCCCACCGTCTCATCATCCGCCGCCGGCCGCCTTCCCATCGAGCGCGCTGTGTTTGCGCGCCAATATTCGAAAGCGGCATCTCGCCGCTGACCGCTGCCGTGTCGACAAACTCCACGCGAATTCCTGCTCGAACCAGTGCGAGATGATATTCCAGGTCTTCGACAATGGAATAGGCTCTGTATGGAATCCGCGTCAGCACATCCCGATGAAGAGCAAAGCCATTGCCCAGGATTCCCACCGAAAGACCCAAGCGCTCACGCCCACGCGGACGAATCACATTGAATCCTTGAAAGGCAAGCGTCATCAGCCTGGTGCGGTGGTTCTCCTCGGAGTTGAAGACTTCATAACGGCATTGCACCGCTTGCGCGCCCGCCTGAAACCTGTGTCGCACCGCCGCGATCAGGCCAGGGCCGACGACCGAGTCCGCGTCGATGACCAGCACTGCCCGCGATGCTCCAGCCAGAGCCGCGGCGAAGCCATAACTTAGCGCACTGCCCTTGCCCTCCTGATCGGGATCGTTCAGCACCAGAACCCTCGCTCCGGCTGCCTCGGCCTCTGCTGCCGTCGCATCCGTGCAGTTATGTGCGATCACCATCAGGTCCACGCCTGGGCCGGCTGAGGACACCATGCTGCGAATACAGCGCCCGACCAGAGCTTCCTCGTTGTGAGCCGGAACCAAAACAGTGATCGGAAAGTCTTCTGTTGCCTCGGCTTGTTCTATCTCACTCGTGGAAGGCAGCAGAGATGCAACAGTGAGCACCAAGAGCTCCGCCAGCAATGGCAGCGTTGCCAGCACCAGCGCGATCACCACTATGTCGAGCACTTGCGATAAGATCATGCGATTGGTCTCCGAATTGGTTATCTGTAATGAGCTTCCTTTGCCGGCAAGCCGGTATCGGGAATTCCACCCCAGTAACCGCGATTGGACGTCGTGAATCTCCGAGCAAAGTACTGTGGTCCGGGTTTACGTGGCATCTGCGGGAGCCGGTTCCAGAATCAATCCATCCATTTTCCGGCCATGTTGCGGCAAACCGGAATTCAGCTCTGCGGTAAATCTCCGGCTCAGTAACTGTTGCACCTGTCGGTAAACGTCGGGCACCTCCTGGGTGTGAATTGGAATCAGCTTGCCGCCAATTTGACAGAACGCCCAGTCCTCCCCGAATTGCGGAACCGGGATCAACTCCGGCTGGATGCGCCGCAATGCCTCGGCAACTTTTGGGGCCATGCGAAAGAAGAGCCGTAGTCTGGAAGCTCCCACAACTTTGACCAACAGGCGATCCAGCCCGGCCAGCCACAATTCACGCTTCCAGCAGCGGGCTACATTCATTACGTAAATCAGTGAGGCCAGCGCGTCCGCACCGATGTACGCGGTATTGCTCATATCCAGTACAACGTGAGAACCGGAAAGAACCGCGCCGCGAACATCGGATTCAAATCGCGGCAGCAGTTTGCCAGTGAAATCGCCGTCAATGCGCAAAACTATCGCGGTACCAACCATCTCTTTCGTGATCTGCGTTTGCTGGCGCCGCTTCCCCTGCATTGCCATTGCCGCCAGTTGCACCGGGAGATAGCGAGCGAGACCTAGCGCATTGCTGAAATACCTCTTTGCCAGCCGCGATGGTTCTTGCATCGCCCGGTAGAACCATTCCATGCCGCTACGCTGCATCCATCCAGGTGCGCGGGAAATCATGCCGCTTAGAAATTCAAACGTGCCGCCTACTCCGATGCAGACAGGCACTTCAAGCCGCTGCCGGTGCATGGCCAGCCATTTTTCCTGCTTGGGGTTTCCAAAGGCCACCAGAAGAATGTCTGGCTTGGCCATTTCGATCCTTGACAGTATCTCCTCGTGATCCATTTCTTCCAATGGCTGATATTTCGGGCAGTACCGGCCGGCAATGCAGACGCCGGAAAAATTCTTCTCCATCCATGCCGCCGCACCGGAGGAACTCTCTTCATCCGCTCCCAGCAAGTAGATTCGATAACCGCGCTGGGCGGATAATCTTGCCAGTTGAGGCACCAGATCGGATCCGGCTACGCGCTCCTTCAATCCTGTTCCAAGGAGGCGGGATGCCCATACCAGCGGCATGCCGTCAGCCAGAACGAGATCGCAGTTGGCAAGCGTCTCGTAGAGTTCTTCGTCATGGATTGACTTCATGAGGAAATCTACGTTTGCCGTCGCAATTTGATGGAAGCCTCCCTCTGCGATGCTGGCATCCACGGCGTCGAGAACTTCTTCCATCGTCAAGTTGTCAACAGCCACACCCAGGATGGCAACACGGGGATCTTTCGATTTTTTCATGGTGATCGCTCCATAATGTACCGTTCAGTTACGGGAGCTCTTCTCGACTTGATGTGAAAAGCGTCAAACCCTCGGTTAGGAGGGAAACAAGGTTACTCCGCTCTCATAACTGGCGCAGACAATAAAGAAGCGCTCGAGCAGTGCTTTCCCGGGGAATGCGCCACGCTACGCGATGACTGCAAATCCGCGAAAATCGCGTGAGCATATCGAAGGAAAAGGTAAGTGCGCCGCGCTCTCGCTGGGCAGCATCAGTTGCTCTGTTCGGCGTGGAATTGATCATGGACGGCTTCCACGTCGCTCAGGTTCAGCTCTGCCGAAATTGCTTGAGAGAATACTGAAATTGTGACGATCAGACGAAGGTTGTTCTTGATCCGCGCCAGACGCCCTTGTACGCCGGCCAGAGGACCTCGCGTAACCTGAACCAGGGTACCCGGCGTCAGCGCGTCGCAGCGGTCGCAAGGCACGCTGCTGCCGAGAGTTCGGCGGACAGCCTCGATTTCGACATCGGAGATCGGGCATGGCGCATGGTTTCCACCCAGGAAGCGAACGATACCGCTCGTCTCCAGCACGTTTACTCGATTGCGCGAACTGGGCTCACAGTGCAGAAACAAGTAGCCGCTGAACGCCGGGATCTCAACGAGCTTCCGGCGATCTGTCCATTTATGGACCTCCCGCAGCAATGGAAGATACGTCCTGAATCCTTTCATCATCAGTCCCGATGCCACTCGCTGCTCGCAGCGATAACCGGTTTGTACCGCGTACCAGGCTTGATTGGGATTCTGCCCATGCGGCATCTCCTCAATCTTGATTTCGGTGTTAAAGCAGGCTTCGCCCATATCACTCCCATCTGAGTGTTGACAAATTAGACTTGTTGTATCCAAAATGAAAGGACAGGGAGCCAGAGCAGAACTGCTCATGACGCCAACGCAAAAAAACCTGCGCCGCCAATTGATCAATCAGTTGTGAGAAGGTTATTTCCGATCCCCATGTTTGCCATAATCTTGTCGGCCTCCTTGTTGTCGGCCTCCATCATGGTCCGTTCAAACAGCCACTCTGCATCGCACCCCAATACAGTAGCGATCTCCTGCCGCATTTGCTGCTTGGGTGCACGAGTCCCGTTGACTATTCGGCTCAGGTTGGCCTCATCGATTCCCACCAGCTTGGCGAGACGATTCTGGCGCATCCCGGTCGTATACATTCGTAGTTTGAGGTTGGGGTAGATACAGCACTTCCTTTCTGCCTTGGGAAAGAGCAATCTCCCTTGAATGCACAACTATGCAGGGTGACCCTCTCTACAAGACCATTAATTCACATTAGTGACAGCCGTCACATACATATTTTGGTCACGGCGTCTATACTCATTGAAGCAATCGTAGGGTATGTTGCAATAAATTTCAACCTATCTTTAGTACCCACGGAGGGTGCCTTCAGTGATGTTTTCTTCGGTTACTTAACCCAATTATGTGACCGCAAAACATAGATTATAAATCCTTTGCAGATTCTCATATTTATCTCGTGACAACCAGTGATGGCGTGTAATTCTTCTACAAATTGTTTAATTTTCCTACAAATCAAAGCTCGAAAACAGCAGCACTGTCTCGCTCGGACTCGCAATTCGGGCGATGCCGCCATGTTCCGGTCCTCTCTTCAACCGTAAGCGATTGGCCGTTCCGAAAACTCACTCCACTCCGAAAATCCTCCCCAAGGAGCCATGGATAGCGTCTTCGTATCGAACCGGCCGCTGCAAAACCGACCAATTTCCCGTCGGCGCGGCAACAGCTCCGGCAAAGCCTTCGATCTGTTCCAGATCCTGTACGCGCCAGAACGACTCGGCTCTGTCGCCCGTCGCGCTGTACAACCTAACCTGATCCAAAGGCTCTTGGGACACGTCGACTCCATCCAACCCGCCCAGCAATCCGCAACCGGCTGCTTTCAGTACAGCCTCTTTCCGCGTCCAGAGATGCAGAAACGCGCTGGCTTGTTCCTGAGGCGTAGCCGCCGCCGCAATCATGGCCGCTTCGGTCCGCGTGAAATGCGCGGAAGCGATCTCGACAGCTCCGACATCGCATCGAATTGCCTCCACGTCGATGCCGACTTCTCCAGCAGTTGTGAAGGCGATTACTCCCAGCCCGCCAGAATGAGATACATTGAAATTCAGCGCGGAGCATTCGGCAATACATGGCTTGCCGTGGCGATTAGTTGCCAGTGCGATCTTCTGCGGGGTTGTCTCCAGATACCATGCCAACCCGAGCCGAAGCATGGCCCGGCAAAGCATGAACCGAGATGCGTCCTTCGGGTAAAGATAGCGTTCCGCGCGGTTCCGCTCTTCGATCGACAAGATGCCGTCGAGATTCGCTTCTGGATTCAACGGCCTGTCCAGATCGATCATCCAGACTTCGATAGTTGCAGTCGCCGGCAGTTTACACTGTGGAAAGCCCTCGTTCATGGAGTTCCTTTTTATGGGAAGAGAAATCCCGTGAGCGGCAATTGCATTCATCACCGCAGGCTGTGCCTGTCCTACCTTGCCCATCCAGTCCATTGGGTTCTGCCGGGCGAACTTATCCACGCTCGGGATCTCCGGCAATGCCAGCCGTTCAACTTCACGGCCGATATTCCTGAATTCATCGTTACTGGAAAGGCGACAGACGATTCATCGTCTTCCGCCAGGGAGGAACATACTGAACGCTATGCATATCTCCCCGTTCGTGATTCTTCTCGGTTGGATCCCTGCCGGCGCGTATCTCTTCCGCCGATATCCGGTCCGCATTGCAATTCTAGCGAATTTTCTCGGCGGCTGGGCGATTCTTCCGGGCGCCAATTACCAGCCGACGCCCGTCGCGTTTCCCTACTGGATTCTCGGCGTCTGTCTCCCGGCTGACTATTTCCTCACCAAGGCCACGGCCACCGGACTGGCTGCACTGGTGGGAATGCTGCTTTTTCATACCGCGGATTTGAAGAGATTCAGGCCGGGCATCTGCGATCTTCCCATGATTGTCTGGTGCTGCGTGCCTCTTCTTTCGGCGGCCACGCATTGGAAGACACTGTATGAGGGTATCCTGGGCGCAGCCTATCAGACCATCTCCTGGGGTGTGCCCTGGCTCCTGGGCCGCATCCACTTTTCAGCCGACGGCTCGCTGCTTCTCGCCGCTAAAGCGTGCGTAATTGCGGGCATCTGCTACGTGCCGGTCTGTCTGTTAGAGATTTGCGCCGGACCTCAACTCTACGCGTTCTTCTATGGTTATCAGCCCTACCGCTGGGTGGGTGCTCAGCGTTATGCCGGCTTCCGTCCCATCGGTTTCTTGGAAGACGGAAATCAACTGGGCATTTGGATGGCAGCGGCTACCCTGCTTGCTGTTTTTCTCTTTTTGCATCGCCGGATGGGCCGCATTCTCGGCTTGCCCATGGGATGGGTCGCAGCCGGGTTGGCTTCTGTCACGCTGCTCTGCCAGTCCGCCGGAAGCATTCTTTTGCTTCTGTTCCTGCTGCCTATGGTGCTGTTGAAGCGACGCTCTGTTCTGCGGGCATTTGCTGGTGTCTTGGTTTTGATCATTCTGACGTTCGCGCTCTTCCGCATAACGAATCTCGTATCCCTGCGTGCGCTGGAGCAGCGGAATGGAGTCGCCCGGTCTCTCTCTATCGCCCTGACAAGCATTGGCCGCCACTCGCTTGTCTGGAGGTTCGCTCGTGATGAGAGCCAGATCATCGTCGCGCTCCAGAAGCCTCTCCTCGGGTTTGGACAATGGAACTGGTGGCAGCACGGCGACGTCCGCCCTTGGAGCCTGTGGCTGCTCATCTTTGGCATGTACGGATTGGTTGGCCTGATTTCGTTCGGGACGATACTGTTTCTGCCAGTCATGCGTGCTGTCTGGCCATCCGCGAGAAGTTACACTCCGAACGAACCATATGTTCGGCTCGCGATGACCGCGCTCATCTTGATGGTGGCCATCGACAACCTGCTCAATGGAGCAATGATTCTTCCATATCTTCTGATCATGGGCGGCCTGGCGGCAGTTCAAGAAACAAACGGCAGCACCGCGATTCCGAATTCCATTGAATCAATATATTAAAGAGATATTCGCTACTCGCCCGATTTGCGTGGGACGTTCTCGTACACTTTGAGCCAATCTGCGCTGTGAAGCTCTCCAGCGCGGCAAGTCGTCACCGAAGAGGTGCGCAAGGTTAAGCGTTGCCCTAGAATCTCACTATGACCGATGCTGTCTGGACAATCCGCGAGTTGCGGAAAGCACTTGCCGCTGAATCGATACGGCCTGTCGATCTGGCCGAAAGGGCTCTCGCCCGCGCCAACGGGAATCAAAGCCGCAATACCTACTTGTGGCAGAACCTCGCGTGGACGCTGGCGGAAGCGGCGCGCGTGGGAGCCGTGCCGCGCGGCGAGGGAGGCCCATTCGGCGATGGCCGCGGCGCGCTGTGGGGGTTGCCCATCTCGGTGAAGGATTGCTTCGACCTGGCCGGCGCGTCCACCAGTTGCGGCGTGCGCTCGTATCGCGAACTCGCCGGAGTCGCCGCACACGATTCCTGGCTGGTGGCAAGGCTGCGAGCGGCAGGCGCGGTCATCATCGGCAAGACCCACCTGCACCCGCTGGCTTACGGCATCACCGGTGAAAATCCCGACTTTGGCGATTGCCTTCAGCCGGGCAACGAGAGCGCGCTGACGGGCGGCTCGTCCTCGGGCGCTGCGGCCAGCGTGCTGGAGGGTTCGGCTGTGGCCGCGCTGGGCACAGACACGGGCGGGTCCATCCGCGCACCCGCCGCGCTGTGCGGATTGGCCGGGTATCGCTCCTCACTGGGCCGGGGCAATTGGCAACGCGGCGCGCACCTGGCGCAATCCTTCGACACCATGGGATGGATATTTCGCGATCTGGAAGACGCGCCGCTGTTGACTGAATTTTTTGCACCTGCCGGTGCGGCTGCAACCCAGACCTTCACGCGTTTTGCCGTTCCCGATGAAAGCTTCTTCCACGATTGTGAGGCGGAGATTCTTACAAGTCTTCACGCCACCATCTCGGAGTTGGAAGCGCTCGGCTTGCGCGCTGTCAAAATCGATGCAAAGTGGTGGGACGAGGCCTTCGCGATCTATGCGCCCATTCAGGCATGGGAGGCGGCGCGCATCCACGCTGGCCGATTTGGTCGCTATGAAGCAGGCCTCCGCGAGCGGCTGGAGTGGGGCGCGCGCATCACGTCCGCGGAAATTTCATCGTTACGCAAACGCCATGCAAAGTTCACGGCCCGCATGGATTCGCTTTTTGCTGCGCATGGTTTACTGCTGATGCCTGCCATTCCTGTCGCGCGCCTGGCGGCCGGCGCGGATCACAGCAAGACCCGCGTCCGGCTCCTGCGCTATACCACGCCCTTCAGCATGGCGGGAGTGCCAGTGGTCACACTCCCCTGCGCAGCGGGCGGGATGCAACTGGCCGCCACGCGCGGTAGCGATGAATCCTTGATGGAGTTCGCAGCCCAACTCGGCGCGCAAAGAAAAATGACGGCGTCTGCGTAACACGCGCAATCAGAGCCTCTTGCAAAATAACCA
>PMGP01000084.1 GCA_003156235.1 Acidobacteriaceae bacterium | reverse complement strand
ATGGCGCGTCGATCTGCGAAATCCCCATCAAGAATGTGCCCCGCGAGCGCGGCAAGAGTCACTACGGCATCGGGCGCACCTTCGGCGTTTTCTTCGATCTGCTGACCATCCGCTTCCTGCTCAAATACATGAACCGGCCATTGCACTTCTTTGGCGGCCTGGGCATGCTGAGCATTCTGGCGGGCAGTTGCATGGCGGCCATTCTGCTGGGAATGAAGATTGTTGATCCGCAGATGGACGTGATGCGCCACCATGGAACGATGTTTGTGATTGGTTCGGTGCTGATTGTCTCCGGCATCCAGATGCTGGCCATTGGCCTTCTCGGCGAGTTGGGTGTACGGCATTTCTACACCGGCCGGCAACGCACGCCGTATTCCATCGAGAGCATGGTGCGCTTGCGTGTATCGCAGGAGTCGCACGTGCTGTCGAAGGATACAGGCATCAGGGAATAGGTAATAGGAACCAGAAAAAGATCAGTTCCGCCTGGCATCGTCGGCGGGGGTTTGGTGTATTTGAGTTATATGCAATATGTATCGCTTGCCCCTCATGGAACGCGCCCCTTGTTGCAACACGCCCCAAAGGTTCATGCTGAACCTAAGATGAAAGCCAACAAGTTACATGAGACACTAGAATATAGTCTGAATCATAGCGCTCACCGAGGTAGTCGATGTCCCTGAATCAATACTGGGCTTATGGTCTTCGCATCCAGGCGGAGATGGATTGTCCCGAGCTTCCATCTGTCTCCGGCGAGGCGGGGAGTCCTGATGTAACAATCCGTTTGTTGCCTCCAGCGGCGAACGCTCTGGAATCCCTGGAGAATGGCTATTATGAAGTTCATCCAGGAGTCTTTCGTCTGGCAGTTCCGGGAGTGGCAATGTACCGTGTTGAAGAAGGGCGTCGCATCTTCATTGCCCCGCTGCCGGATGTTCCGGCAGAAAAGTTACGCTTGTTTTTGTTAGGTTCGGCCATGGGCGCGCTTCTTTACCAGCGCGGATTGTTTCCGCTTCATGGAAGCGCGATAGAGACGCCTTGGGGCGCGATGATCTTTGTGGGAGCCCAGGGCGCGGGCAAGTCCACGCTGGCTGCGCAGTTTCATCGCAAGGGATACCGCCTGCTCTCGGATGATGTCTGCGCCGTGGCAGCCCTGCCGAAGGGATTGCAGATTCTTCCTGCCCTGGCTCAGTTCCGGCTATGCGCCGATGCTTACGAGCGTCTTGGAACCACGCCGGGCGTTCGCTTCGACGTAGATAAATATGTTGTGCCCATGGGAGAAGGTTACTGTCCTCACCCGGTGTCGCTGAGGGCGATTCATATCCTCGTTGACCACGACAGCAGCACTCCAGTATTCGAGGTGCTTCGTGGCTTTGACCGCGTACAACGTCTTCTGGAGAATCTGTATCGTCCTCATTACCTGAAGGGTCAAGGCACGCAAAGCGATCTGATGCGGATGGCGGGCCTGATTGCACAAACGGCTACCATCGTCGCAGTGAACCGGCGGCGAGATCCAGAAGCGATCGAGGGATTGGTCGGCTTCCTTGAATCGGCATGGGCGGAACGCTTTGCCGCATACTCTTCGAAGGAGATGGAATAGATGCGTAGTTTCAGGCCCGAAGATAAGTTATCCCGCGCCCAGGAGATACTCTCCACGGAGATCGACCAGGAAACGATTCTGATGAGCATCGATGCTGGAGCATACTATGGGCTGAAAGGACCTGCCCAAAGCATTTGGGAAAAATTGGAAATCCCTATGACCTTTTCGGACCTCGTCGACCTGCTGGTCAAGGAATATCGGATTACGCCTGAGGTCTGCGCTGCGGACTTGAAAGGATTTCTGGCGGAGATGGAACGGGAAGGCCTCCTGCGTGTGGAATGATCTGAAACGTGCTGCGCGAATTCCTGGCAGCAGGAGACGGCTCCTCTGGGAAGCGCTGATCGCTCTGATGATCGCGCGGTGTGCTATGGCTTTCCTGCCTTTTCGGCGTATTGCCGCCTGGCTGGGAACACCCGGCACTGAGAGCTCGGCCACGGCGACGGCCGAGGAGATTTGCACGGCGCAAGAAGTAAGCTGGGCGGTGGGAGTTGTGGCGCGTCGGGTGCCTTGGGATGGGCGTTGCCTTGCACAAGCGCTGGCTGCCATGGGGATGCTGCGCCGCCGTGGCCTGGAAGGAACCGTATATTTTGGCGCATCCAAAAGTGAATCAGCAGGATTCGACGCCCACGCGTGGCTGCGCTTGGGTTCCTTTGTGGTGACTGGCGGGCCGGGCCATCAGCGTTTCAAAGCCTTTACAGCCTTCGCCCGGAGACGGCCATGAGCGGCATATACGGCATTTATCGATATGATGGTGCTCCGGCGCCCTCCCAGTGGCTGGAACGAATGAGGGTGGCCATGGCTTGTTATGGCCCCCACGGCGGAGGCTGCAAGGTTGAGGATTCGGTGGGACTGGGGCATCTGCTTCTGGAGGTCAACCCGGANNCTGGACAATCGGGCGACGCTGCTGGAGGCATTCAAGGTCTCCGCATCGGAGGCGTCCCGGCTCTCGGACGGGCATCTGGTTAGTTTGGCCTTCGATCGCTGGGGTGAGGAACTCTGCTCACACCTCCAGGGAGATTGGGCGCTGGCTGCCTGGGATGCTCGTGAACACCGTCTTTTGTTGGCCCGCGATGCCTGCGGAAATGCCAATCTCTATTACTACGAGGGCAAAGGTTTCATAGCCTTTGCATCCAGTCTTAAGGCTCTGCTGACGCTTCCCGGCGTGGTCAAGGAACCGGATCGGCTCCGCCTTGCTCAGGTGCTGGTTTCCTGGCAACACAATGCCGAACTGACCGCCTACAAGGGCTTCCGGCGCCTGTTGTGGGCTCATGCTATGTCCGTCGGTCCCGATGGCCATACCCGCACCTGGCGCCATTGGTCACCAGAAGGTCGCGATCTGCTCACCTATAGACGGGACGAGGAGTACGCGGAAGAATTTCTGGAATATTACACACGGGCGGTTCAGAGTTGCCTGCGGACCCAAAGGCCAGTGGCCGCGACGCTCTCCGGTGGCCGGGATTCCGGCTCCGTGGTAGCCATGGCGGCGCCGCTTCTTGCCCGTCAGGGACGTGGCCTGACAGCCTACACTTCCGTGCCTTGCCTGCCTCCGGACGGAGCCGGTGAACGGAAGCTTGGCAACGAATGGGAGATGGCCCACGCTACGGCCGTAATGGCAGGCGCCAATGTTCAGCACCTCCCCATCGACGCGGCGAACTATGGAGTCATCCAGGGCATCGAATACGTTCTCGACGCTCATGATGGTCCAAGTCATGCGGCAGGCAACCACTACTGGCTTCAGGCTGTCACGGAAGCCGCTGCCCGGGGCGGGGCTGGGGTGGTACTGACCGGGCAAATGGGCAATGCCGCGGTCTCCTGGACCGGGAACGGATCGGCGCTCCTGGCGCTTCTTCAGGGATATCCGGCTACGGCTTTACGGCTGTTTCTTCATGCCGAGCCGAATCCCTGGCGCACCCTGAAGCGGCAGGTATTGAAGCCATTGTTGACGCCGGGGCTGCGTGCTTTTCAACGCTTCAAAACTCCTCGCGGCAGGCCTTGGCAGGACTATTCAGCACTCAATATTCACATGGCCTCGGAGTTGGATTTGGATGGCCGGATGCGGGCGGAAGGGTATGATCCAACATTTACCTTCTCTCCCCTGGAAGATATTCGCCTCCGTTTCTTCTGGCCTGCCTGGAGCATCGGTATTTGGCAGGAGATAGCGGCTAGGCATTCTATTTCCAGCCTGGATCCAACTTTCAATCAATCCATGGTGGAGTTCCTTTTGCGGGTTCCAGACGACCAATTCCGTCATGGGGGCCAAAGCAGCTGGCTGTTTCGGCGGGCCTTCCGAAATCGCCTTCCCGCGCCGGTGCTGAATGGAGAGCGGAAAGGGCTCCAGGCTGCGGATGTGGGCCATCGGATTCTTCGCGAACTGCCTGCAATCCGGGCTTCACTGAACTCTCTGGATTCGCTGCCCGAGGCCCAGGAAATGCTGGACATGCCGCTCCTCCACCGCTGCCTTGAGGACCTGGTCGTAAAGGTCGATCCCAACACGACCGCGAGGGCGGGGATTATCCTTCTCCGCGGGTTGGGAGTGGGACTCTTCCTTCGCCATCTGGCTGATTCTCGTTCGTGAGGTTCATACCATCCATGCTGCTCAGCCAGATCAAACAATTCGTTCGCCAGTTGCCCGCGGGCCGTCGCGCCCTGGTCCTGGTTTGGGGGGCGGCGGGATGGTGGACTGTGGCTTGGGGCGTGCTGCTGGTGAGCCAGGGGTTGATCCCCGCGGGACTGGCACTGCTGCTGAGAGCCTTGGTAAACCGTCTGGTGGCCTCCCATCAGTGGGCCTCCGTTGCTCCTCCAGCACTGGGGATCGCCGGCCTGTGGATCGCCGCGCAGCTTCTTTCCAGCGCTCTGGCCTGGGTTCGGGAGGTGCAGGCGCAGCGGGTCCAGGACGAGGTCCATCGCCTGATCCATTTGCAGGCCCTTCGCCTGGACCTGGCTTTCTATGACCATCCTGAATCCTACGACCAGTTGCACCGGGCGCGGGTTGACGCCATCTCCCAGCCTCTGTCGCTGCTGGAAAGCCTCGGTTCGATGGTCCAGAACGGCTTGGGTTTTTTGGTGCTGGCCGGAATCCTCTGGACTTATGCCGGATGGTTGCCTCTGCTGCTGGTTTGCACCGCTATTCCCGGCCTGCTGCTGGTGGCTCGTCACATTCTGAAGGAACACCACTGGCAGTTGGCGCACACCAGCCAGGAGCGGCGAACCCGGTACCTGGACTGGTTAATCACGGATCGAAGCGCCGCCGCCGAGTTGCGCCTCTTCGATCTGGGAACCTACCACCGCAAGGCCTTCGAAAAATTGCGCGAGAGCCTCCGGGAAGGGCGGTTGCGACTGGTGCGTCAGGGAGCTGTAACCGAGCTGGGAGCCGGGCTCCTGGCCTGGGGCGGCAGCCTGGTGGGACTGGGCTGGATGTTGCACCGGACTCTTGCCGGAAAGGCCGGGCTGGGCGACCTCCTGCTCTGCTTCCAGGCCTTCCAGCAATGCCAGATGCTGCTGCGGTCCCTCCTCCAAGGCGCGGGAACAATCTACCGCAGCCTGCTCTTCGTGGATAACTTGGACGAGTACCTCCGGCTGGAGCCGGCAATTCTCCCCGGCCTCTCTGGCGATCAGGGGCTGCCCGTGCAGAACTCGATTCGTTTTGAGAGCGTCAGCTTCACCTACCCCGGAGGATTCCACCGAGCCCTGGACGATTTCGATCTCGTGATACCGAAAGGGAAGGTGGTAGCCTTGGTGGGCCACAACGGGGCAGGCAAGAGCACCCTCATCAAGCTGCTGTGCCGCTTCTACGACCCCGATAATGGGCGCATTCTCCTCGATGGGGTGGACCTGCGCTTTCTGGACCATCTCGCTCTGCGGAAACGGATCGCCGTCCTCTTCCAGGACCCGGTTCGCTATCATGCTTCGGTGCGGGAGAATATTGCCTTTGGGGATCTGGATGGACTTTCCGACCAGGCGCGGGTCTGGGAGGCCGCGCGCGATGCGGGCGCGCTGGAGCCAATTGAACGCCTGCCCGGCGGATTTGATGCGCTGCTGGGCAAGTGGTTTGGAGGCGCGGAGCTGAGCGGGGGCGAATGGCAGCGCATTGCCCTGGCCCGCGCTTTCTTCCGGCAGGCCTCGCTGGTCATTCTGGACGAGCCTACCAGCTCCATGGATTCCTGGGCGGAGCAGGACTGGCTGGGCCGTTTTCGCGCCCTCACCGAGGGCAGAACGGCGCTCATGATCACCCACCGCTTCACCACCGCCATGCACGCCGACATCATTCATGTTCTGGACAAGGGGCGGGTGGTGGAATCGGGAACCCATGCGGAGCTTGTGGCCCTGGGCGGAGCCTATGCCACCTCCTGGGCTGCTCAAATGAGGGAGATCGCCCATGCCTGAGGCTTCGTGGCTGCAAAGCGCCAGTCCCGCCTTCCGCCTGATGATCGCCACCTCTTGGCTGGCCCCGGCCTCAGGCCAGGATAAGCAGGAGGAAGCGATTCGGGAGGCCCTCGCTTCCGGCATCGACTGGATGGAATACATCCGCCTGATAGACCGTCACCGCACTCCGGCCCTCAGTTGGGCAGCCCTCAGTCGAGTGCCGGGATTGCAGATTCCGGCGGCCGCAAAGCGGGAATTGCAGAAGCGCAACGATGCCTGCCGGATGCAGGCTGTCAGGAATTCCTTGAAGTTGGCGGGGGTGCTCAAAGGCTTCCATTCCGCCGGAATCCCCGCGATGACCATGAAAGGGCCGATTCTTTCTTTAGAACTCTATGGAGACGTGGGGCTCCGCCAGTGCCATGACCTGGATCTGATGGTCAAGCCGCAGGACCTTGCCAGGGCGCAAGCCTGCATGGAGAAAATGGGCTGGCGTCAGGATGCAGCCTGGTTTCCTTTGAGTCCCNNTCTGGCAAGGGTGCTCCCACCAGGCCATGAATCCCATCGACCAGGTGCTCTATCTTTGCAGCCATGGGGGCATACATGGATGGTTTCGCGCCAAGTGGCTGGGGGATCTGGCGCGCATCCATGCCGATGGACGAGTGGATTGGCAGGCCGCGCTTGACCAGGCCTCGAGAACAGGCCAGGAAAGTGCTTTGCTGGCATGCCTGCGCCTCTTGCAAGTTGTGTACGGGCTGGCCCTGCCGGATCTTCCGGGAAATCCGTGGAAGAATCTGCCATCCTTTCTGATCACTCGCCCACTTCACGACCTCAAGGTTGCTAGAGAGCGTTCAGCGTTTGGCGCTCTGGCTACGGCCCGGGAGAACTTTCGCATGATTCGCTACGAACGGCTGGCTGTGCCGCAAAAAACAGGTCGCGACCTTTTGGCGGAGCTAGCCTATCGTCGTGAGGATTTCCAAGTGCTCCGCCTGCCGGATCGTTTCTACTGGGCCTATACACCTCTGCGTCCCTTTCTTTGGGTTTGGCGCCNNTGTCCTGAGTCAGAAATACACAGCACAAAAGCTGCTGTCATCCTGAATATGCAGCACAAAAGCTGCTGTCATCCTGAGCGAACGGGGCCCCCAGTGTACTCTTCAGCTTGGGGGTGGTGAGTCGAAAGCCTGCCCTGAGCGTAGTCGAATGGGGATCTGCGGCTGTTCTTCAATGAATTTCCGACTCGATACACTCGTATCGTGCTTTATTTGCATAAAAAAACGGGGCAGGCTTGAATCAAGCCTGCCCCGTTTTCAGATCAGATCTACAATGAAGCCATCATGCCATCATTTTGTGCTTGATCATGCCAGCCAGCCCAGCCAATCCGGTCCCAAGGAGCAAGAAGCTGGTCGGCTCCGGTACCGCAGGAGCATCCTCGCCGCCGAAGTCCGCTCCGACAATAGTTAGTAGAAGTTAAGTTGCCAGTACCGGTGTCGATCAAGCCAGTTCTTTCCCCGTAACGCAGACTGCATATTTCAGATTGAGCTCAATGACTTGATGGCTCGATTAGACACAGTCCAACCCCAAGCGTCAACAGTCCCTGCAACTACCGCTCCGCCAAGAATCGCTGCAAGCCCACATTGCAACAGTATGGCTAGCTTACTTCCACGCCCTTATCACCATCGAACGTTGAACCCGACGTGCTAGCCGCGGTGATCTGCTCAATGTCGACCTTCTTCAGTTCAGGAGCAGCCCATTCTTTCCTGGTTTCCATGTTGCTCACGATTACGTTATCCATTTACAACCTCCTCTGGGGTTTCAACTATCCTCCCCGGTTAGTAAAAAGCATATAACAGCATTCGCCAAAAATGCAATAGTATTTTTTGAATTCTGTGTAAATCTTAAGTTTACCCTGATGATCGGTTCCAACCTCTCGCTAGTAACTGTTAGCAAGCACTCACTACTACCCCCTCTTTCAACCCGTCTTCCGCCTGGAAAATGCATCACGGACTAGAACCCATCTGGCAATGTTGACATCCCCTATACGGGGAAGTTGCAACCCTCCAGAACCGGCTCTTGAACTGAAATATCTTGTTCTGATCCAAAAATCCACCTTGGCGAAGATCTCACCGTATGCGTTTGAGCATTTTGCCTATTGGTGTAGAGTCGATTTCCGATTGCGTGTACAGTGCCGATGGGTCGCGATTCTGTAGCGCCGGCCTCCTGGCCGGGGTCCCCAACGAGCGGTCTATGCTCGTTGGGGTGGTTGACCGGCTGTAGCGTGGACCTCCTGGTCCACGCCGCACCCTACACATCTGAAAAATGCGTTAACCCAAAACCTGGTCGATGGTCTGGATGTCGACTAATCCGCGGCAACCGTAAAGTACCGGCAGCACCTTGCCTGCGGGATAGGCTCGCCTCAACTGGGCCACCTTTTCCGTGCCGCAGCGATACGCGGGCAGATACATCCGGCCCAGCAGCGGATGGCGTCCCCAGGCGCCAGACAGCTTATCGGCGCGCTCCTCCGTGACCAGGAAGTCGCGCCGCAGCGTCGCGGCCACCTCCGCCTGCGGCTTGCCCTCGCCCCAGGTCAGATACGACGACTGGTTCTTGGCATCATCCTGTAACAGCGCCAGCAGCACGCCGATCTGCGTCTCTTCGTCGGGCAATTGCTCGATCTCCGTCACCCCATGCGCAATCAGAATCGCGTTGTTGGCGATGCCCTCAAACAGCGTCGCCGCGCGCGTGTTCATGGTGAGAATCGTCGCCTCGAAGCCCGCCTTTCCGCGCACGTACAAGTCCTGCAGGTAGGCGAATGTGGTCACGTGACCCGGCACCACCTCGTGGCTGATGAGCTGTTCAAACTCCGGATACGAGATCTGCAGCGAGGCATTGATCTCATAGCTGGCCTCGTACTGAGGCGAGTCGTCCTTGTTGCGCGCACGCCCAATATAGTTCATCGACCCGGAGAACCACGCGTCCTTGATGGGCTGAAAATCAATGTTGGCCCGCGGCACCCGCGCCAATTCCGCCGGAAGATGCGGCAGTAAATGTTTTGCGCTCAGGTTGTCGTAATGGGCAATCACCGCCGCGCTCAGGGCGCGCACCGACGCCATGGGAGCCACGCGCTCCCGCCGCCATGCATCCACGGCCTCCAGCAATTCGCCCTTGTACCCCGCGCGCCCCAGCAATTCCGCCACGCGCTCGCGCTTCTTCTCCGGCTGCGAGGCTTCCGGCTGCCCGGCCGTCGCCGCATACACGCAGCGCGCATACGGCACCGCATCGCCTTTGCCGGCCACCTCCATGGCCAACTCCCACATCACATCCAGCGAATCCGCCATGCTGATCAGGTAGGCCTTGCGCAGTGCCTCCATCTTGCCCGCTTCTTCGCGCACTCCGGCAATAGCCTGCGGCACATCCATCGCGCGCATATACTCCTCCACTGCCTCGCGATTCTTGACGGACACGCCGCCAGCCGCGCGCAGCTTCGCCGCCGCCGGATGCGTATACGCCTCGGGCAGCGGAAAATCGGAAAACCACGAATCGGCGATGAAGCGCCCCGTCCCCGAGGGACACATCACGTCCCCGCCCCAAAGCGTGTCAATGCCTAAAACCGCATCAGCAATATACTTGTCCGCTTGATTCATCGCTTACACCTTTTCCTTCTTCACGGAATAAATCCACACATACAAACAAAGCCCAACGAACAGCAGCGCGGAAACCGATTGCGAGACGGGGTCGTTCAAGTAGAACGGGGTCTGGATCAGATCCTCGCGATACCATGGAAACAGATGCAGCGCAGCGCCCAGCACGCCTCCCAGCGCGCCGCCCGCCATCAGCCCCGAGGCCAGAATCACCCCGCGCTCGCGAATCCCGTTCCCCTGTTCGCCGCCAATCTTTTCCGACTTCTTGTTAATCAGGTGCGACAGGAATCCACCCGCCAGCACCGGCGCGGTCAACTCCAGTGGCAGGTAGATTCCCAGCGCAAAGACCATCGAGGACTTGCCCAACATCTCCAAAATCAGCGTAATAATCGCGCCGATGCCAAACAGCATATAGGCTACCGGCTGGTTGTTCATGAATCCCACCACCAGGGCCTTCATGATGGAGGCCTGTGGTGCAGCCAGAATCTGCCGTGTATCTCCCGGCGCGGCCTCGCCGAATTGATAAACGTGAGCCAGCAGAATGATGGTCAACCCGGCGGTAATGGCCGCGGCGATCACGCCGATGAACTTCACTTTCTCCTGCGCCGCCGGCGTCGAGCCCAGCCAGTAGCCGGCCTTCAAGTCGGTAATAAACTGCCCCGAGACGCACAGCGCCGTGCATACCATTCCGGCAATGGCCATCACAAAGAACATTCCCGTGGTTCCGGAAAGGCCAAAGCTCAGCAGTACCACCGCGGAGATGATGATGGTCAGCATGGTCATGCCCGAGGCCGGATTGTTGGCCGTGGTGGCAATTGCGTTAGCCGCCACCGAGGTGAAGAAGAACGAAAACAGCAGCGTCAACGCCAGCCCAAGCGCAAGCACCGTCCAGGAGACCTGCAAGCGTCCAAAGAAAATCGCCACCGCCAGCGAGCTTATCACCACGCCGAGAAGAATCGAGATGATGGAAATATCGCGATCGGTGCGCTCCGGTGCGGCGGCCTCGCCGTGGCGGAAGGTGCGCAGCGCGATGCCGAACGATCCGGCCACCACGCGCAGCGATTTGAGAATGCCGATAATGCATGCCGTGGCGATGGCGCCCACGCCGATAAATCTCACATAATTGCGCACAATCTGCGCCGCACTCATCTGCGCAATGGGAATGGTTCCCGGATAGACGGCGGCGTCGATGTGGCTGCCGAAGTACCAGATCACCGGAACCAGCACGAAGCTGGTCAGCACGCTTCCGGCGCAAAAAATCAGGGAGCTGCGCAGGCCCATAACGTAGCCCAGGCCCATGATGAAGCTGATGGCGTCGAATTTGAAAACCATGCGGCCGCGCTCGGCCAGGGAACGGATCGCCGGCACGAACTGAAAGTCGAGATGCTCCTGCCAGACGTGGAATGTGGAGACAAAAAAGTCGTAAACCGCGGCGATCGCGGTGGCCTGCAAGAGCAGCTTGGCCTGCGAGCCGCCCTTCTCGCCGGTCACCAGCACCTCGGTGATCGCCGTCGCCTCGGGGAAGGGCAACTGGCCGTGCATCTCACGCGCAAAGTAGCGCCGCAGCGGAATCAGAAACAGCACGCCCAGGCAGCCCCCGGCGAGGCAGATGAAAATGGTCTGCACCGGGTGCGGATCCAGGTGCAGCGTGTACAGCGCGGGAATGGTGAAGATGGCGCCCGCCACCACGCTGCCGGATGCCGCTCCAATGCCGGTGATGATCATATTTTCCAGCAGCGAGGTTCGCCGCTTGTACACGCGCGCCAACCCGATGGCCAGAATCGAGATAGGAATCGCGGCCTCCATCCCCTGCCCCACCTTCAGCCCGGAGTAGGCCGAAGCGACGGAGAAGATCACGCAAAGCAATACGCCCCAGACGACCGAGCGAAACGTGATTTCCGCCTCTTTGGCCTGCGCGGGAATGATGGGCTGGTAAGATTCGCCGGCTTTCAGCGGCAGGTAGGCATTTTTTGGCAGTGAGTTGGTTTCCTTCTCGGTCATCGGTACATCATCCCCTGTGCCGGGCAGTTTGCAGGCGCCGCCCGGCCCGGTTCTTCCGGCCTCCTGGCAAGTGCCCTTTTCAATCCGGTCTCCGGGCTCATTTCGACCCGAAATACACCATACACTCTACCGATGCATAGCAGTCAAATCAGACGGGAAGGGGTTTAGACAGGGCAATCGCAGTTAGGTTGTAGAGCTTGTTTCATAAACCTGCTTTGTATCAGGGCACGACTTCAGTCGTGCCGCAAAATGTCCAATAAAACCGGGGGCTTTAGCCCCTGAGGGAATGCGGAACAAATTTCAGAGCTTCCTTAGCTCTTGCGTCCCGCGCTGCTGGACTTGGTCACGGCAGCCGTCTTGCGCAGCGGCACCATAGCTCCAGCGCCCGGCGCGGCCTGCTGGAAACGCGAGAGCATCTCCGTGCGCACGTACTCCACAAAGCTCTGCATCTGCCGGTTCATCTCTTCCATGCG
>PMGP01000436.1:842-6695 GCA_003156235.1 Acidobacteriaceae bacterium | reverse complement strand
TGACCAAAAGAAGTTGAAGCCTTTATCTCTCATCAGTCGAACAAACATTCAATGTCCGGCGCCAAAATCGAGGCAACTCGTTGTACTTGTAAAGAGCAGGTTGATAACCGCCGAGGTCACTTCGCGATTCATCAGGTTTCGAAACATGATTCCGACGTCCTGACTTGCAATCGCGGAGGAATACGCCTCGTCTAACCAATATGGCGTCTCGGTCTGCATGAACCCGCATCTTGGGCAACGGAAGTATTGAACGCGCAACTTCCTAAGTACATCTGCATCTCCAAAATAAACCGACTTTGCACCGCATACCTTGCATTTGTCTGCCATTGGGCTCCCCCCCTTGGANNCACGGAAATGGAAACATTTATATTCTCCCCCGCGATTGTCAAATCGCGCTGTCCTCATTATTGAAAAGCAACTGCGCCATGGCCTTAGCTAACGGAGTCAGATTCACAATGTTACTGACCGGCTAATCGTTTGAGCCTGCCAGCAACACTGCGGATCTTGTTCAAGACACGATGAGGAATTGATGGAAACATGCTCTGAACGCGACGCAGGTCAAGGCTGCTCAATGGAATAAAACTGGAAGGGTGCCTCAACGGGAACTCTATTGAACTTGACGGGATCATGTCTCGAGGATTCTCTTTAAGGGTGTGAGTTGCACCTTCTCCGAATCCGATGTTGGTGACCAAATTTACGGAGGGAGTCAGGGTAAGCAAGTTATTTATCAGACCCGTATATGCCCACTGGTAGTCCCATGTATTGGGACCTCTATTTTCATGCATGGCATTGAAGATATGCGTCCAAAATTTAACAATCTCTTGGTTGTCGAAGACTTCCCTTAACATCCGCTGCCTTCTGAGCTCTGGCCAATCGCTAAGATGACGGTCGTAGCGCATCCATTCGGACCTCCAGGTCGCCCATCCCCAGGTGGCACATAGTCGAGAAAAATAATAGCTATCTTCAGACCTCATGTATCTTCCCACAAAGTTGTTACCAGAAATAGAAGCAATTCTTCCATCCCCGCGGTACTTTTCAAGCAATTCCTGGCAGAAGGGGAAGAAGGACAAGTCCGGCATGCAATCGTCTTCCAGGATGATCGCTTCCTCGACCAGGGAAAACACCCAATTCAGGCCGCTGATGATTCGATCCTCACAGCCGAGATTGCTCTCGGAAAAATTCCGGAATACCTCGCACGGCCAGTCGACGCGGGCCACGATGTCGCGGGCCTGGCGGCAGGCTTCCGCCTCGCCTTCTCTGTCTTGCCTTGGTCCATCGGCTATAAGCAGCAATTTCGTGGGCCGGACCTTGGAAATTGCCTCGAACACTCGACGAGTGGTGCCGGGCCTCTTGAAAACAAAAAACGCAACAGGCGTTTGCAATGTCTCTGACTGCATGAGGAAAGCCTCTCTGGAGCCGTTGGGGTCTTGCGATTCATCGTAGCATATAGGATAGGCTGAGGTAAGAGCAGGCAGCCGAAGCCAGGACCGAAACATATCATAGCGGCAATGGGCGCGGCAATCGCCACGGTCGTCGCCTCAGCGATCTCGGCGGTATTCGCAAACGCGCTCAGCGCGCGGACCCGCCCCGTATTCTTCATGCAGATGCGGTCGTTTCATCCGGGCAAGTTTTGGGATTTCTCACAATGAGGTCGGCTCCGATGAATTACCTCATTCGCGCCTCATTTGATGTTCCTGTTGGATCAGGCAGCGTGAGCCTGAATAAAACGGTGTGCATGGTCTTGGCCACCATCGTGTAATGATGCTCGAAAAGAAGATTCACAACTGGATCCGATTTTGCATGGTCCAGAGCCGACAACTCTAAGCACTCCGCTAGAATGAACTCCGGCGAATAGCGGCTCCAGTCGTTCGACAAGAGCACATCATAGTCCAGACCTTCGACGTCAATGGTCAATAAATCGATACTGGTGTTAGCTGGCAAATGCTGATCGAGAAGTTTCCGCAGCGGCTCGGTCATAATATTCACTTCTTTGATAATCGAGTAAATTCCGCCCACACGTTCCAAGGCCAAATCCTTCTTGAAAGTGTTCAGCGCCGGTTCGTTGAATATGTAATAGGTCAGTTCTTGATGCGTAGAGGAAACTGCGGCTTCAATATTGATGTCCCTGGGACGAACGCGCTGGAACATCTCCATGCTACCAGGGTTCGCATCGATATTGATACCTCTCCACCCCTTGCGATAGAGCCGGAAAGTATTGGAAAACCTCATTGGATGGTGCGCACCTACATCGACGTAGAATCCAGGCTCCCTGTACTCCAGGAATCGATCAAGAAGCATGTCCTCGCCCTCTTGCGAATAGGATTCCTTTGCGTAGGTGGTGAACCAAATCTGACGGATTTGGCTAAGATACCGCAAAACTGTCTCTGGCAAAAGCGATTTAATCCAAATCCTCATGCGCTTCACCTGGCTCCAGATGAAAGTGACCGAAAATACTCCGCATTGACAGCTCCAATGCCCTTTCGCAATGGAATGCCCGCCAGTCTTCATCAACCGTCATTATATCCAATCTGCCCAAGCTGCTGGGACCGCATCGATCCAGCCGCAAGCCCCAGCGGCAGCACCCGGCGCGAAGCACCCACGATACACTGGAATGTAGACCGTGTGTATGGGGACCTAATGTTTGAAAATCTGACAGACAAATTGCAGCGCGCCTTCAAGGTTCTTCGCGGCCAGGGCACGCTCACCGAAGAGAACATCAGCGAAGCCCTGAGCTTGATTCGCGTGGCGCTGCTCGAGGCCGACGTCAACCTCAACGTGGTCACCGCTCTGATCGAGCAGATTCGCGTGAAGGCCGTGGGCGCTGAGGTTCTGACCGCGCTTTCGCCCTCCGAGCAGGTGATCAAGATTGTGCGCGACGAGCTGATCACGCTGCTGGGCAAGGATACGGCGCGCTTCAAGTTCGCCTCGCAGCCGCCGAGCGTGATTTTGATGGCCGGGTTGCAAGGCTCCGGCAAGACCACCACCGCGGGCAAGCTGGCGGCATGGCTCAAGAAGGGCGGGCACCGGCCCATGCTGGTTTCGGTGGACGTTTATCGCCCTGCGGCGCGCGAGCAGCTCAAGGTGGTGGCCAAGTCCGTTGAAGTGCGGCTCTACGAGGGCGACCAGAAGGGCGAGGCCGCGGGGTCGGCGCTAGTGGAGCGGCTGGCTGGCGAGGCGCGGCGCGAGGCTCGCAACATGGGTTGCGACACGCTGATCGTGGACACCGCCGGACGGCTGCACATTGACGAAGAGTTGATGACGGAGATGGAGCGGCTGAAGAAGCTGCTCAACCCCAGCGAGATTTTGTTCATTGCCGACGCCATGACCGGGCAGGACGCGGTCAACTCGGCGGCGGAGTTTCATCAACGGCTCGGCCTGACCGGTGTGGTGCTGACGAAGATGGACGGCGACGCGCGGGGCGGCGCGGCGTTGTCGATTCGCCACGTGACCGGACAGCCGATCAAGTTTATCGGCACGGGCGAAAAGCCGGAGGCCTTCGAGCCGTTTCATCCGGATCGCATTGTGGGGCGCATTCTGGGCATGGGCGACATGATGTCGCTGATCGAGAAGGTTGATTCGACTATCGACCGCAAGAAGGGCGAGGAGTTTGCCAAAAAGGCTCTGCTGGGCGACGGCTTCTCGCTGGAGGATTTCCGCGATCAGCTCGCTCAGATCAAGAAGATGGGATCGATGGAGAGCATTTTGAAGATGCTGCCGTCGGTGGGGCCGTTCGCCGGGTTGCAGCAGGCGTCGAAGAGCGTGGACGAAAAGCAGTTTGTGCGGCTGGAGGCGATCATCAATTCGATGACGCCGAAAGAGCGGCGCAATCACGAGATTATTTCAGGCACGCGGCGCAAGCGCATCGCNNCAGTACGCGCAGATGGCCAAGATGTTCAAGCAGATGGGCAAGGGCGGGATGGCGGGAAAAATGATGCGCGGCGGCATGGGCGCAATGGGGATGGGCGGAAAACAGCGGTTTGGGCGATAAGGTTTTATGACCACGCTCCAGGACCAACTCGACGAGATTACGGCGCGCACGCGGGAGCTGGTGCAGGCGGAGCGGCTGGCGGTGGGGGAGCGGGCGGTTGAGGAGTTGTTTGCCAGCGGAATCGAGGAGCGGATTTTGCCGGTGGGTGCACGGGCGCCGGAGTTTGCTCTGAACGATGCCAGGGGCCGGCTGGTGCGGAGCGCGGATATGCTGGCGCTGGGGCCGCTGGTGGTCAAGTTTTTTCGCGGGCGGTGGTGCCCTTATTGTGTGACGGAGTTGGAGGCCTGGCGCGATCTGCACGGCACACTCCGCGAGCGCGGCGTACTGATGGTGGCCATTGGGCCGCAGACCGAGCAGCAGAATGATTTCATGGTGAGCCAGCATGGCCTGCCGTTTCCTGTGCTCAGCGATCCCGGTTGCGCGCTGGCGGAAAAATTCGGCGTGGTGCACACTGTGCCCGAGTACCTGAGAGAGTACTACCTTTCCATCTTGATCAATGTGCCGTTTGTGAACGGCGAGGCTAGTTGGCGGCTACCGTTGCCGGCTACTTTTGTGATTGGGCGCGATGGGCGGGTGCTGTTCAGCGAGGCTTACGCTGATTTTCGTGTGCGGCCGGAGCCTGAAGAGGCGCTGGCGGCGGTGTTCGGTTCCGCATAATCAGGAATTTCGTATCGTTGCCGGTGGGCCAATCATCTATTGCGGTTTCCCACCCTTGCGACAGAAATACAAAAAGCAGGTCCTTCGACTCCGCTGCGCTCCGCTCAGGATGACAGCAAGGATGGGGCACCCAGCTGCGTTCCTTTCCACATAGACGGCTTGACCGAATATGGCATAAGGCAGCAAGTTAGCTTCCGCCCTTCGACTTCGCTCAGGGCAGGCTTTCGCGGAAATCGCCAGTTAGCCAGTTAGCGGATTCGTGCGACTGGCGGCGGATGGTCCCAGCGCCCCTATCGGTTAGACAGAACTTGGCGGGCGGAACGAAGCTCGGCGGCCAGCACTTGCAGCATTTTGAGTGAGAGCAACGGGTCGGCGCGCATGAGGCTGGTGAACTCGTCGCGGGGGACAAAGCTGAGCCGCGCGCCGTTGCCGATCAGCCCCGGCAGCCCGAGCAGGGAGCCGGCATGCGCCTGGATGGACATCAACTGCTCGCCTTTGGGTGACGCCATGGTGATGGTGGTCTCGCCCTTATCGAGAATGTAGAGGCCCTTGGGATGATCGCCCTGGTTGAAGAGGACGTGATCTGTATCACATGAAATAGGGGTGGAATGCTTCTCGAGAGCCTGGATCAGCTCTGGGTCGGCGACGAATGCAGATGGGTCTAGTTTCACTTTTGGGCCTCCATGGATGAAAGCGGGGAATGAATGGGCAAAAATATGGATCTGATGGCCTGTAGGGGCATGGTGTCATTAAAAGGGGCTTATTTTTAGTGATGGGCGTCACATATTGGTGGTTAAGGCTGGGGGAATAGGATTGCAGGGGATGGAGGGGTGGGGTGCTGGAATTCGTTCCGGCAGGGCTGGCCGGGCGGCGGAAACTTCAGATTGACAAGTGTTAGGCTACAGGCTACAGTAGTTGAGATGAGGATACGGGACTTCGTTCATAAGGGTCTGAAGAGGCTTTATGAAGAAGACAGCGCGAAAGGGGTTCCGGCGAGCGCGGCGGATAAGCTGCGCAAGATGCTTGCCTTTCTGGACGGGATGGACGAGGCGGAGGAGTTGCGGAGGCTTCCCACCTGGAAGGCACACACGTTGACCGGAGACCTCAAAGGCACGTGGAGTTTGAGCGTGACCGGCAATTTGCGGCTGACATTTCGCATCGATGCTGTCGAATTCGAAATCCGCGACGTGAATTTAGAGGATTACCAC
>PMGP01000436.1:0-815 GCA_003156235.1 Acidobacteriaceae bacterium | reverse complement strand
CCATGAAGAATCCGCCCCATCCAGGGGATTTTATCCGGACGGAGATTGTCGAGGCCGCGGGGCTGTCGGTGACGGCGGCAGCGGTGGCGCTGGGCGTTTCCCGGCCCGCATTGTCCAGCTTGCTGAACGCCAAGGCTGGTTTGTCGGGCGATATGGCACTGCGGATTGAGAAGGCATTCGGCGTGAAGATGGATACTCTGATGCGCATGCAGTCGGCTTATGAGATTGCCCAGACGCGGAGGCGGGAGAAACTGATTCGCGTGCAGCCGGTTCGGCAAGCGGCGTGATGTGAGTGCAAGACTAACCGAAAGACTATAAAAAGCTGTAAGTATAAATATCCCATCTTAGGCGCAAAGACAAAGACGCGCCGAAGGTGGGGCACCCACGCTATCTTCACTCCTACCGCAGCCGTCGCCGGATGAGGTCGAGGGCTTGCTGGGTGGTCCATTCGCGGATGCGCTGACGGTCGCCGCGGAAGGTGCGCTCGATGGATTCGGTTTTCTGGGCGTCGCTGAGGGCGATGTGGACAAAACCTACTGGCTTGAGTTCGGTGCCGCCGGAGGGGCCGGCGATGCCGGTTACGGCGAGTCCGAGGGTTGCGCCGGTGTAGCGGCGAATGCCGTAGGCGAGGGCTTCGGCTACCTCGCGGGAGACGGCGCCGCATTCGGTGATCAGATTGGCAGGGACGCCGGCGAAGGCGGTCTTCAATTCATTGGAATAAACGACAGCTCCTCCGAGGAAGGAACGCGAGCTGCCGGGAACACTGGTGATGCGCTGGGCGATCATTCCGCCTGTGCAGCTTTCGGCGACGGCGA
>PMGP01000341.1:4520-4718 GCA_003156235.1 Acidobacteriaceae bacterium | reverse complement strand
GCCGGTAGGGATTCACGGAATTGAGCAGATAAATCGGCGCTTCCCGCACAATCTGCGTCAGAAGCTTGAGGCAGCCGTCGAAATCGGCCTTCAACTGGCAGGTCACCGCGCCGTAGTCCATTGCCTGCGAGAGCTTTCCCCAGGCGATCTTGCCGTCGGGAATCAGCACCAGGCAGCGCAGCCCGGCGCGGGCGGCGT
>PMGP01000341.1:0-4435 GCA_003156235.1 Acidobacteriaceae bacterium | reverse complement strand
CGCCAGACGCCGGAGTGGTCCAGCGCCTCGGAGGAGGAGCGCCGCTCGCGCCAGAGCCATTTGAGCGCGCCGGCGTTGGGCCGGTCCGGCCCCTGGCGCTGGCTCCAGCCGGGGTATTCGACCTCAAAGAGCTCGCCGCATTGGGCGCAACGGAAGTCTGGCTGAGCTTCGGCGCCGGCGAGGCGCGCCCCGCAACCGATACAACGCAACTGGTGCAGATTGTCGTTCATGTCTTTAGATAGCGTACCAGCCAACGGCGGTTTTTGGCCCCCCGCGCGTGGGGATGCGGCACGGGAATGTACGTGGGCCGGGGCAGTTTCACAGCTTCCCAGTTTGCGTGTTTCTGTGCGGGATGAGTGTAAAAATCATTTATTTTGATTAGTTTAGGAGGGGCTCCACAGTATCACAGGCAAAACCACCTGCGGTGGGGCTAATCTTCCCCTTGGATGGCTTCTCCATTCGATGAGGGGCTTCCATCTCCCAGTGTGCGCCGGCAGAGGGTTATTTTCTGCACCACGCAATATAAAAGGGCGCCCCTTTCTTGTAAGCTGCGGTTGCTGTGCTGAAGCAGTCAACCAAAGCTCAGGGAAAGGAACACCCAGATGAACAGTGTGCGATATGTCGGGCTGGATGTCCACCGGGATACGATCTCGGCGGCGGTGCTCAACGAGGGCGGCCCGCTGGTCCAGCAGTCGGTGCCGTTCCTGGGACCGCTGCGCGCCGCGGTGCTGATCGGCCGGGTGCAGACGCCGCACCGCTTCCGCACCAAGCGCCAGTTCTGGGCCTACTGCGGACTGGCTATCGAGACCCGCGACAGCGCCGAATACCGGGTCGTCGGCGATGAAAAGGTTGACGCGCGGCAGCCGGAGCTCTTTCCCTCTGTCGCGGTGGCTGGGATGGGTGGGTTGATCCAGGCCGCTGTGGGCTGGGGCGGATGCTTTGGTCGGGCATGAGTGAAGCGTTCGGGGTTGCGGGCATAGGCCGCATCAAGCACCTTTTGTCGCAGGCTGATTACTTCCCCAGCCATGCCATAGTGCAGCATCTCCGGGGTCAGCAGGGCGATCCCGCTGTGATGGTGATCCTGGTTGTACCAAGGGAAAAAGTTTTGGCAGTATGCGCGCGCATCCTCGATGGAACCGAAGCGGTCGGGGAACTCGGGCATGTATTTGAGGGTTTTGAACTGGCTTTCCGAGTAAGGATTGTCGTCCGATACATGTGGCCGGCTATGAGTATTTGTCACGCCCAAGCCGGCCACCCAGATACAATGCGTTCGTCAAGCGCGTGCTGTTTCGTAGCCCGATAGACGATGTGCTTTGACATCTCGCATGGGCGGCTGGCCAAAGAAACGGCTGTACTCCCTGTTGAACTGGCTGGCACTCTCGTAGCCGACCTCAAATGCCGCGGTCGCTGCGTCCAGTCCGTCATTGAGGATGCGCTGCCGAGCTGCATGCAATCGAAGGTGCTTCTGGTACTGAATGGGGCTCATGGCTGTCAGCGATCGAAAATGTTGGTGAAAGGTAGACACGCCCATACGCGCTATCGCCGCAAGATCCTCAACTCGCAAGGGCTTCGTGTAGTTCTCCCTTAGCCACCCGATTGCCTTCGCCGTCCGGTTATTCTGGTCTCCGACAGTTGCAATGGCGCGTAAATGCTTCCCCTGAGCACTGCGAAGGAAGCGATAGATGATCTCTCGCTGAATCAAGCTGCTGAGGAATGGAATATCCGCAGGCGTGTCTAAAAGACTCAGAAGTCGAGAGCAAGCGCCCAGCATCTCGTCTGAAGCCACACCCACACTTATGCCATGAGTATCAGAAAAAGACTCCTCGGGAATATCAAATTCATCTTGGTTGAGAATCTCTCGGACCACTGACATTTCCAGCCTCAGTATCAAAGCAAGGATCGGCTCCTGCTCACTGGCCTGGATAATCTGACTGACTACCGGCAAGTCGACGGAAGTTAGCAAAAGCGACGACTCGCCGCACAGGTACGTCGTCTTGCCAACGTCTATCCGCTTTTTTCCCTGAACAAACAAGATCAGCCGCGGCTCGTATGTAGATGAAATACAAGGACTAGGTGCGCTCATACGATACAAGCTCAGACCGGGTACTCCGGTCTGCTTTACTCCTTCGTCACGCATGTGCGCGGCAACCTTGCTTACCAGCGCAATCCGGATGTCCGGCGATTCCGGCGTAGCGTTCACGTCCGCTTTGTCTTTTACCAGGCGCACTCTGCATCGCTCCTTCACCACTAGCGTACCGCGTATTTTGCAGAATGTATGCACATAAATTTAGATTTTCAGAGGATTGGGCAATCAATCAGCAGGATTTGGATACCGCTCCCGGAGCAGTCTTCGATACGCTCAAAATGGAGGAGAGCGAGTATGTGCGATCCACAGAAGAAAGAGCACGGCGCTGCTAGGCCGAGCTGGCTGATGTAAAAGATAATGTGCTGTAAGGCACGGAAGGAGTCAATTCTTATGAGCAATAACATCGCAGGAAAAGTTGTCGTCATCACGGGCGCAAGCAGCGGGCTGGGTGAGGCGACTGCCCGCCTGCTCTCCAGTCAGGGCGCAAGCGTGGTGCTGGGTGCAAGGCGCGTCGATCGTCTCAAGTCACTCGCAGACGAGCTGACCCAAAAGGGCGGAAAAGCACTTGCTGTTGCTACAGACGTCACCAACTCCGATCAGGTCAAAAGCTTGGTGGCGGCCTCGGTGCAGAAGTTCGGACGTATCGACGTCATGATCAACAACGCCGGGCTGATGCCACTCTCGTTGCTCGAGCGTTTCAAAATCGATGACTGGAACCGCATGATCGACGTAAACATCAAGGGAGTGCTTTACGGTATTGCAGCAGCCCTGCCGCACATGAAGAAGCAGAAGTCGGGCCACATCATCAATGTTTCTTCTGTCGCCGGGCATGAAGTGCGCCCTGGCAGTGTCGTGTACTCAGCCACGAAGCATGCGGTGCGAGTCATATCGGAAGGCCTGCGCCAGGAAGTGAAACCCTACAACATTCGCACGACGGTCATCTCGCCCGGCGCAGTCGCCACGGAGTTGCCGAACAGCATCACCGAGCCGGACGTCGCCGAAAACACCCAGAAGTTTTACGAGGAGTTCGCAATTCCTGCCGAATCGTTTGCGCAAGCAGTTTTGTACGCCATGAGCCAGCCGGACGAAGTGGACATCAACGAGATCCTGTTCCGGCCCACACGCCAGGAACTGTGAAGTCAATCGGAGGTGGGACTCAGATGAAGGAAGAGATCGCCCGCACGGTGGCTTTCCTATTGTCGGATCTCTCCAGCTACACGACAGGCGCAGATATGGTCGTGGATGGTGCATTTCTTCTGCGCGAGTGAGGAAAACAGCAATGGCTCCAAATGAGCAAGCACGCAAGAAACACTATGAGCTTTTTCCCGGCTACGTCTCCACTTTGGCGGTGACCGACCCCGAGCTCATCGAAACCTTCGACAACTTCGCCTTTGACGAGGTGCTCGGTCACGGCAGTCTGGACGCCCGGACCCGGCTGATGGTGCAGCTCGCATCAATGATTGCCTCACAGGCGTTGCGCGAGTATCGCGTCATTCTCGGCGCGGCGCTCACCGCTGGGGTCACCCCGATCGAGGTCAAGGAGATCGTGTACCAGGCTGTGCCGTACGTGGGGATGGCAAAGGTCTTCGATTTCATCCACGCCACCAACGACGTGCTCACCGAGCGAGGCGTCGAGCTGCCCCTCCCGCCGCAGTCCACGACCACGCCCGGGAACCGCGCGGAGAATGGTCTCGCGGTCGAGAAGCAGATCGTCGGCAGCGATCTCGTCGAGAAGCTTTACGCTTCCTCTCCGGAAGACCAGTTACACATTCAGCACTATCTGTCGGCCAACTGTTTCGGCGACAACTACACGCGCACCGGCATTGACATTCCCACACGCGAGCTGCTGACCCTGAGTATGCTCGTCTCGCTTGGCGGATGCGACGCGCAGGTCAAAGGCCATGTCGCCGCAAACCTCAACGTCGGCAACAACCGCGCACGGCTGATTGATGTTGTGACCCAACTGCTCCCGTTCATCGGCTATCCCCGCACGCTGAACGGCTTGAAATGCCTGAATGAAGTGGCCCCGGAGTAACGGACGATGATTACGCTACGAGGTGGTTCGGTCTTAGTGTAAGAACCGGTTTTCAAAGGAGAAGCAATGCAAAAACGCAAACTTGGAAAGAGTGGGTTGGAAGTATCAGCTATCGGACTTGGATGCATGGGCATGAGCATGTCCTATGGTCCGGCCGGTGATAAGCAGGAGATGATTTCGCTTCTGCGCGCGGCCGTTGAGAAAGGCGTGACCTTCTTTGACACGGCAGAGGTCTATGGCCCGTTCGTAAACGAGGAACTTATTGGAGAAGCGCTGGCTCCTCTGCGCGATCAAGTGGTGATCGCCACCAAATT
>PMGP01000037.1 GCA_003156235.1 Acidobacteriaceae bacterium | reverse complement strand
GATGAGGTCAAGAAAATCCACGACAAAGCCACGGCCTTGCTTGCCTATGCGCGACAAGCCGGGGATTTTGGGCTGCAAAACCAAGCCGCTGAAATCCGCATCCTCGCCGAGCGTCGGGCTGGGCAGTTGCTCGTGGAAATGGAGGAATCTGGGCAGAGACAGGCGAAACAAAATGGGCGTCCAAAAATAGTCTCGTCAACTACGAGACTTCCTGCGACGCTCCCGAAACTCGGCATTACGTATGACCAATCGTCGAAGTGGCAGCGGATGGCACGGCTGGTTGATGATGCCACATTTGAAGCGGCTCTGAGCCGGGCGAGGGATACGTATGGTGAATTGACCACGGCGGGCGTGCTCCGCGCCGTCAAAGAAGTTGTGCGGCCATCTGGAAAGGTTGTAGAGCCCAACCTCAATGTTCAGGTGGAGGCTCTTCTACGGGACATCGAGTCCCCCAACAGACGGGAGAAGCTCACGGAGGCCGTCAAGAATCGTGAGCACCTGAATACAACCCTTCGCAGGAAGCTGATGCTTGCGCTCAAGAATGCCGCCAAGGAGTACACCGCGTATGAGGCAGGACTCTCCAAGGGATTTAAAGATTATGAGAACACCGGGAAAGCTTACCAAAGAGTTGTCCGCGAAAACGCAGCGAAGATACCAGACCCGCTAATTGATGAAAAGCGGCGACTGGCTGCTGACCTGAGGAGTGCAACAGTACGAGAGATTAGCTACGAGCAAGCAAAGAGCGTCATTATAGCCAATGAATGGCTTGCCTCAATGAATTCAGCGACGGAGTGGTCCTACGGACTTTACTTTGGTGAGTACCTTGGCGGAGTAGTGTGCTTCGGGTCTACCGCTGGTTCGAATGTGGCTTCAAGTGTCTGCGGAGCAAAGCACAAACATAAGGTGGCAATTGTTTGTCGCGGAGCAAGTTTACCGTGGAGCCACCCACATTCCGGCTCATTCATTGTCTCCGCTGCGTGCAGGGAGATGACGAAGAAGGGGTACCATATCTTCGTCTGCTACAGTGACCCGGATGCAGGCGAAATTGGCACAATATACCAGAGTTGCAACTTCTTGTACTGTGGAATGACTCAACCATCTGAGCATTTCAAGACTCCCGATGGCAAAATACACGATAGTAGGCAAATAAGTGGCCTTGCTCGTGACAGACGCGGCGGTAAGCTGACGTATCGACGCACGAGAGCCGAACAGCGGCAACTCTTGATTGAGCAGGGCTGCGAGTTCTTTTCTGGAGCGCCGAAGCATCGGTACGTCGGGATTCTTGGTGACCGGCGTACCAAGCGGATGCTTCGTGCAGCTTTGAAGTGGGAAGTTCTCCCATACCCTAAACGCCCAAATGTGGAGCCGCAGCCGGAGAGTCTTGATTCCCACGTTGCTTCCATCAGCGGTCATAGGCCCCGCACGGCTCCGTCGCCGATTCGGCTTCAGAGAACGGAATCGTCCTCTTCAGCTTCATCCCTAAGCTCATAATTGACCGGCTTAACATTTCCATCCGCCTCCATCTGAATCACGTTGGGCGCTACATCGTTCGCATCGCTGTCCTCATCAGGCGGTGGCGGAATGCTCAGGCGCGTCGCTTCTCCTTCCCACTCAGCCGTCAGCCCAAACAGGTCGGCAAGAGCCCGGATGAAAGTCATCCTAGAAGTGGGTGATTTCAACATATTGCACAATCTATCGTTGGTACGGTGCGCGGCGATGCAAATATTGCCGACAATGGGCTCCCCTTGACGGTGAGGAAATTCGCCACTTAGGCCGTGGGCCTCTGCGTAATCAAGAACGAGCCGGTCGGCGGTACTCCGGGCAATCCTTTGCTGCCGAAGCCACGCGCTCCAGTTGCCATTTCGTCCAAGGTGGCAAAGCTTTTTTTTCATCGCGTACAACAACTCACCGAGAAGGGCATCACGCTTCAGGACTTCTGCCTGTTGACGGCACATGTCGCGGCGGAATGATTCGCGATGCGACCACTGCGAGACGATTTCTCCGGCGAGGTAGGTATCGTCACCGGGCGACCAATAATCGCATCGTGCCGCGAGACGGGAAGGATCAGATTCTAAAATTGATCTTTGCATATGGGAACCTCGAAATAAATTGCGCTGCTGGGGCATGGACGCCCCTACAAATTATTTTCGTAGCGAATAATATCGTTCGGCTGGCGATTCTCGGTTGTAGCAGATTCTGTAGCAGATTTGTAGCAGAATTCTGCTCCTGTAACCCAGTGGAACTACGTGAGTTAACCAGTTGTAGCAGATGTAGCAGCAAAAACCACCCCCCACGCGCTACATACATATTTAAATAGTCTTTCTATATAGACCTTTACCTTAATAATCTGCTACATCTGCTACAATGTTTTAAACAAAGCACTTAACGTGCTACAAATCTGCTACTTTGCTGCTACAAATCTGCTACAAACTAATTGATGGTGGGTTTACGAACAAAGATGGGGTCTTCAACATCTTCCAAGGTAGCTGTTTTTTCCATTCGGCTACCGATGGTTTCCAAGGGATCAGCCAATCTCAGTCCAATCCAACATCTGTTGTTTTTACTTTCCTGCCGGACTTTATCCACCAATTGTCTAACTTGCTTGTGGGTATACTTCTTCTGCTCCAGCTTCTCAGTGAACTTCTTGTCACTGACGCCGCGCCCTTCTTTGTTCTCCTTCGCCCATTCGGCAAAGTGGGCAAATAGGTCAGCTTTCTTTACGAACTGATTCTGATCCTCAGTGGCAACCGTGTGCTCCGCAAGATACCTGCCGATATAGTCTTCAGATTCACGCCACTTATCCGCTGCAGCTTGCACTTCTGCAGGGTAATTCAATCCTTCCTGCCGCCACATATTGAAGCCAGTAATAAACCAGTTGAGTATCCCACTGCTTTCTTCAGCTAACAACACCTTAGCTATATCCATAATTTGCCCAGGCTGGTTACGAAACGTGATGTTAAACGGAATGGGTTTCAGGCGATCCCACAGTGCCTCATCTTCGGCAGACGCCGTAGGCATGTCATTGGCAGCCAGCCACAGCTTCCATTGCGGGATAAACTCATAGGCTTGCTTGCCTTTGTAGCACGCATTGATGGGGTCACCTCCTGTCATCCGCTTCACCTTAGCTTGGGCTAACTTTTTTCCTTCCTCCACTTCACTGGCGAAAAGGGCGCGGATTCCATCCATTCCTGCCATCTCAAAAGGCTGCCCTGAGTCACCATGCTTAACCATCAGCATTTCTGAATCCGCAGTAGCCGCATAGCTTCCCATTACACCCCGCATTATTAGCTGGAATTGTGATTTCCCCGCGCCTCGTGGGCCATAAGGCATCAACATCGCTGTTTCCGATGTGTAAGCCGAGATGCTGTAGCCCGAGGCTCGTTGGAGGAAGAGCCGCATAGGCTCTTTTCCCGCCATTACCTCTGATATGAACTTTTCAAATTTGGGGCACTTTGCATCGGGATCATATTTGATGGGACTTTGCTTGGTGAGCAGATCGTCGGGATTGTGCTTCTGGAACACACCCGTTTCCAGGTTACAAGTGCCATTGGCCACATTGAATAACTCTGGGTGCTGGTCAAATGCTGCGTAGTCACGAGCTAAGAGCGCCGATGCCAGGGCAAGTGATCCGGTGATAACTTTACTCGCCATACTGGATTTTGCCCATGCCATCCCTTCCTTACTGCCGTCATCCGCGCTCTCCGCTATAACCATCATCGCCTTGACTACAAGTTTCTGGCTGTCCCTAACCCAGTGCCCTTTACTGCAGACCAACCAATCGGTGGGCTTTGTCCATATAAACTTCCCCTTGAACGCCTCCGCAAACCTTCGTGCGTTTCCTAGTTCAGTATATATATTTCCGCTAGTTACTTCCAAATCTGCTGCTTTATCTTCCATTTCTCTCCTTAGCTACTGTACGTCTAAATCAATTTCAAACTTAGCCATGGCTTCTGCCAGACTTTTATGCGCACGGATCGGCTTTTCAATCTTGCCAGTCTTGGCTTCGATCATGTCCACCCACTCACGAGAGTTCAGTCCAGCGCCGCAGGAGTTATGGCTGCATTTGTAACTTACCCAGCCATCTTTATCTAATTGGGTGAAGGCATCGGGGCTGGTATGGTCAGTATTCAAAAAGCAGCCGTGCTGCCACTTGAGGCCACCTTTATATGCAATCGGTGCTCTAAATCCAATTTCTGCTGCCTTAAGCCCTGCTTGCACCAATTCTTTAGTCCAACCGCCGCCGCCGGTTGTTTTCTGCTCAGCCTTGGGGGCCAGATCAGCGACTGCTTGTAGTTGCTCCAGAGTAACCACCCGGACAGGTTCCTGTGGCACCGTCATCTGGGCATAACGATGCGGGCGCGTGGGCGTGGAATCCCCCTTGCACGCGATGGTGCCATAAGCCTTCAGGATTCTGCTGGCATTGTACAGTGTCCGATCTACATGGGCGGCTTTGTTGTCAAACCGCGTCGCCAAGGCTACCAGGACGCGCTGTACCAAGTCCGTGCTGGCATCATCGGCTCCGGTAGAGGGTAAGTCGATTCGATATAATAGATGGTAACCATTCCCGCTACTGGCGCGTACCGGCTGTGGCCATCCCTGGCCAGACAACCATTCGATGACCTGATACATTACTTTCTTGGCCGTGGCCTTCTCTTCGTCACTACTGGAAATTCCTGCAAAGCGCTGCGGATCGATGTCGATGGGCAGCCAGTTACGCTTGGTGACAGCTAGATCATCGGTGGTGTTGATCTGATAGGGTTTGGTGCGATTAAAGGCTCTGGAAAGCAGATCAGGATGGACAGGGTTGATCGTCCAATAGATGTTGGACTTGCCGCTGTACTCTTCCACGGCAGCCGCCATCTCGTCCAAGTGTTCCGGCAGTTCAAAGTAGCCCGATACCGTCCCTAGTTTAAGTGTTTTGGGTGCCCTGACTTCTACCACACAAGGTTCAAAAAACAGGGTATTGATTGCGTCTATAATATTCTGATGTGGATCAAACATATTTATAGCACCTCCTGCTGGGCATCTACATTGTTGTACTTCGATTGGATGTGCCGTTGCAGCCCAAATAATCTGGCCACTTTGCTCACTTGGGAGTATGACACCTGCTGATTGACGGCGATTTCCTGCCACGTTAACTCAAAATGATCCTTAATGTACGCGGCCAGTTCCCGTTGGGCTTGTTTTGCTTTGCTGTATTTTTCCATGTTTTTCCTTTCCTATGTAAGAATGTAATAGTTGATTTCTTACTTACTATGTAATACTGCGAAATCGGCAGAATTATCATTCTATTTTGCATTTATTATCGTGATCCTGTGGCCCAGCGGACGCCATATTATAAAAAGAATAATGAAATATACCGCGAGTACCCGCCACTGTGCCTTGGCGCAGGCAAAAAGGGATAGGCAAACGTACCACCCTAGCCTCAGAAAGCCCGCCACGCGCCTCTGGTGAGGCCGTTTTTTGGGGCTGATGGGCAAAAATACCGGAAAACTCGTGACCAACTCTGTCTTTTTCTCAGTATTAAAGGTGCATAGGCGGGTGGAGAACTTTACCGCACGCGGCAGTGCGATTATCTACCTGCTGAAACACAGTATTGGAAGAGAGAAGATTGGATACCTTTTATGGAGACTCGACTACTATATGACCGCAAGGAGGCTGCACGGCAATTATCCATTTCCGTGCGTGCGCTTGACTACATAATTGCTTCCAAGGGACTGGATACTCGCCGAATAGGACGCAAGGTGCTTGTAACTCATGCATCCCTCGTGCGCTATGCGGCGGCTAATCACTATGATGCCGTCAAGGAAGTCATGAGCGAGTCCACAGCCGCCCTCAAGGACGCATCATCCAAGTGTGCATAACGGGCAGTCATAGAAATCGTCTTGTGACCGGCTAGGGTCTGAATGACTTTCAGGTTTACGCCCCGCATCGCCAGACGGCTACAAAATGTGTGCCTGTTATCGTGCCAGCGATAGTGTACGACGCCAGACTCAGTAAGAGCAGCTTTCCACCATGCACGTGGTGACGTATCAAATACTTTGCCTGTACGCTTCACAGCCGCCATTCGAGCGCGTATCTCTTTAAACGCTGCTTCAATGCTGGCATTCATCGGGATTGATCGGCCACTATTGTTCTTCGTCTTCGTGAGCCGGACTTCACGCCTCACGAAGTCAATCTGGTTCCACGTCAACTCATATTGTTCTGAGAGCCTCATGCCGGTGCCAAGGCTGATATCCAGTTCAGGGAGGTGATCCGGTGGAATTACGGCGCGAAGTGCATTCTCTTCCTCGTCCGTCAACCAACGGATGACAGCGTTGTCCTCATGCTTTTGCTGAACAAGTCTGGCAGGGTTGCTCGTGACCTTTCTATTCTTCAACGCTTCACGGAAGATGAGGGAGAAGAGAGCCCTGTACCGATTGCTAGTCGCCGATGTTTTGGTGTTCCGCGTCAACCAATCGTCAATCTCTTGTGGCTTGATGCTGTCCGCTTCACGGTCATCGAAGTCTGGTCTTATCCGTGCCAGTCTCCCCAAGATGTTCCGCTGGTCACGGNNGAATGACTCAATGTCGTCACACAGGGCACCGAACTTGATGCCCACGGCGCGAAAATTCTCCGGCAGCTTGATGCCTTTCCGTCGCTCCTCTGTGCGTTTGCGGAACAAGTCGATGGCGTCAGATTTCCGGCCCACTTTTTCGCGCCTGAGCTTGCCGCCTGCATCCCGGAACCGTATCCACCAAACGCCACTTCCGGGTATCCGTTCCCAGACCCCCCGCACTTTG
>PMGP01000001.1 GCA_003156235.1 Acidobacteriaceae bacterium | reverse complement strand
CAAACCAGAAGAGCGCCGCCGCCGTTATGCCGTGGCTAAACATCTGCAGGATCACGCCGTTTAGGGCAGCGGATTGGCTGGCGAGCGCGACGGTATCAATGCCAACGCCGGGAGCGGGAACCGCCAGCGCAAAAATGCCCACCAGGCAATAGCCCAGGTGATTCACCGACAGGTAAGCGAAGATGCGCTTCAGATCCTTCTGCGCCGCGGCTGCCCAGGCTCCCATCACCACCGTGGCCACGGCCAACACCAGCAGCGGCGTGCGGATCTGCGCGATTTGATGGCCGAAGAGAGGCAGCGCAATGCGCAACAAGCCATAGAGGCCCATCTTCGACATCGCGCCCGTCAGCAGCATCGTCACCGGCGAAGGAGCTTCAGCGTAGGCCGCGGGCAGCCAGGTGTGGAAGGGAAACATCGGCACCTTGACCGCGAAGCCGGCCAGAACGCCGATGGCCAGCCACAGCATCACCGGTCCCAGATGCGCTGTGACCATCTGCTCGAGTTCGCCGGTTGAGGCCAGCAGCGTCAGGTGCGGAAAATCCATGCTGTTGGTCGAAACAAAGATGGCCAGAAACGCCACCAGCAGAGCCGCCGAGCCGGCCATGGTGTAAATGAAGAACTGCGTTGCAGCCGGGCCGCGCCGCTCTCCGCCCCACAACTTGATGAGGAAGAAGGCTGGAATCAGGCACAACTCCCAGAATAAAAACCAGTGGAAGAAGTTCAGCGCCGTGAAGGAGCCGAAGAGCCCGGCTTCCAGCATCAGCACCAGCGCAAAGTAAAGCCCCGGCTGGTGATGAACGCGGTGCGCGGCATCGACCGACATGAGAGTGACAATGGCGGAGAGCACCAGCATCAGTGCGCCCAGCGCGTCTACGCCCAGGTGATACTCGATTCCTAGCGATGGCGCCCAGGCGTGCTGCTCTATTAACCCGATGCTTCCGTTTACTGGAAGCCGCATCCAGACGATGAGTGCCAGCGCCAGGCTGGCGAAGGTCGTGACAAGAGCCACGGCGCGCGCGTGCTTGCCGGTAATGAGTGCAATTGCCGCTCCCACGAGGGGCAGCACAGTCAACAGCGTCAATAGATGAAATCCGATCATGCCTTGCTGCTCCAAATCAGAATCGCGACTAACACCACCACGGCCAGTGCCAGAATTCTCAGGTAGGTCTGCACGCGGCCCGTCTGCACTCGCGAGAGCAACCCTCCGCCCACGGTCAACTCTTCGCAGCTTTTGTCGAAGCCGCCGTCCACTACATTTGCGTCGAGGAAGCGGTTCAATCGAGCACCCATGCCGAAGGCCCAGGCAACCCCGTCCACCACGCCGCCCCAAACCCGGCGGTCCAGCCAATCGGAGACGCGCGCCCACCAACCGTAAAAAGCAATCACCGTCATGCCGTAGAACTCATCCACATAGAGCTTGTCGCGCAGCCAGCCCCACGGCACTGGCACAACGGTTTCCAGCGCATCCGGCGCCGTCGGTCTGGGTGAGCGATCTCCATAGAGCCGCCAAGCCAGAATGATTCCGAGCAAAACGAATGCAGTCGAAACGCCCATGAGCGTCAATAGCCCCGGCTCCATAAAACCGCTCCATGCGAAGGCCGCCGGTTTGCCGTTCAGGAAGGCCCGGAACCACGGCCATGCCGGAGTTCCGATGAATCCCAGCGTGATGGCGAAGAAGGCCAGAATCCCAAGCGGCACGAGCATCACTGCCGAGCTCTCATGCGCCGATTTGGCGCCGCGCCAGTGGCCGAAGAAGACGTACGCCACTTGCCGGGTCATGTAAAAGGCGGTCAGCAGCGCGCCAAAGACCAGCATGTAGAACGGCGTTTTAGCCACGCTCCAGTGTTGCGCCGCTTCCAGAATTCCGTCCTTGCTCCAGAATCCGGAAAACAGCAATGGAAATCCGCACAGCGCCAGCATTCCTATCGCATAGGTCAGAAAGGTGAGCGGCATGTCGGATTTCAGTCCGCCCATGCGGCGCACATTTTGCTCCTCGTTGCAGCCGTGAATCACCGAGCCCGCGCCCAGGAACAAGAGCGCCTTGAAGAAAGCATGAGTGATAAGGTGAAACATTCCCACGGCCACGCCACCCATGCCCAGGCCGGCCATCATGTAGCCGAGTTGCGAGACGGTGGAGTAAGCCAGGATGCGCTTGATGTCGTTTTGCGCCACGGCAATCAGCGCGGCAAAGACTGCCGTGAACGCGCCGACCCAGGTGATTACGGTCAGCGCAGTCGTCGTCCCGCCTGCCAGCGCACCCGCGGCCATCAGCGGATAAACCCGCGCGATGAGATAGACGCCCGCGGCTACCATGGTCGCGGCGTGAATCAGCGCGGAGACCGGCGTGGNNCCCGCCGCTCCGGCAAAGATCAGCAGTCCAATCGCGCCCGCTGCCGTCAGGCCAAAGGCGGCAGGCTGAGTCAGCAGCATGGAAAGAGACGCAGACTCGATGGAGCCCGCGCCATGGTTGTAAAAAAGCAGCGTGCCGGTCTGTGCAAAGAGCCAGACGACTCCGAGAAGAAAGAAAACATCGCCGATGCGCGTGGTGAGAAAAGCCTTCTTGGCGGCAGCGGCAGCCGCTGGCTTCTGATACCAGAATCCGATCAATAAGTAAGAAGTAAGTCCGACGATCTCCCAGCACATGAAGAGAAGCAACAAGCTATTCGCAATGACCACGCCTAACATCGCTCCGGCAAAGAGCGACATGAAACAGAAGAAGCGCGTGTAGTTCTCGTCGTGCTTCATGTAGCCGATGGAGTAGATGAAGATCAGCAGGCCGACAAAACTGACCATCACCAGCATGATGGCCGAGAGCGGATCGAGCACCCAGCCGAGATCGACGTTCGATGTGCCGAATTGAAACCAGGTGAAGTTGACGGTCTCGCGCGTTGCGATGCCGGCCATCCAATCACTTAGTACATGGGAAAAAGCAACCAGCGAAAGCAGCAGCGAAAAACTAAGTGAGCCGATGGACAATATAACGGCAGTCTTGCGGAATGATTGCTTAAGCAATGCGATAAGGCCAGCGGCAACTATGGGCACAGCCGGAATAAACAACAGAAAATCAGCGGAAGGTCCGCAATTCGATAGCGGAACGAAGTGAACAATGTCTTCTTGCATCAGCATCCGCTTACCCCTTCATCTTGTTCATCTGGTCAAGGTCGGTCGTCTTGGCGTGGCGATGAATCTGAATTACCAGCCCCAGCCCCACCGCAGCCTCAGCCGCCGCTACGGCAATCGAAAAAATCGCAAACATCATTCCTGTGAGCGCCTCTGGATGCGGCCCGTAGCGCCAAAAGGCAATTAAATTCAAATTGGCCGCGTTCAGCATCAGCTCGATGCCGATTAAAACCAGAATGGCGTTGCGCCGCGTGAGCGCGCCGGCGAGGCCGATCGAAAACAACAGCGCGGCCACCAGAAGATAACCCGCAAGCGGCGTCATTTTTGCTCCTCATTCTCGTGCCCAACTTTTTCGTGCATCGCCACGATGACCGCGCCAATCAACGCTGAGGTCAACAGCACAGCCACAATCTCCAGAGGCAAAACGTAGCGGCCGACAAGCGCCACGCCGATCTGCTGCACAGTCACCGTAGGCACGGCCGTTTCATGCGGCAAGACTCGTACGCTCTGGAGTACCGCCCAGCCCAGCACAGCAAAGACCGCAGCGGCAATGGCGAGGCCGGCCAGCCAGCTCCGGCTGAAGACTCCATCCTTGGGAGTTTCAGAGCCTTTGGTAAGCAGAATCGCAAAGACCACCAAAATGGCCACCGCGCCAATGTAGACCAGAATCTGCGCAAAGCCGGCAAACTGCGCGTCGAGATTCAGAAAAAGCAGAGCCAGCCCGGCAAAAGCCACGGTAAGTGCCAGCGCGCAATGCACTGTGTTCTTCAGCAGCATGGCAGCCAGGCCGCCAGCCACGGTAAGCGCCGCGAGCAGGTAGAAGACAATGCTCATCGGCTGCTCCTTTCGTTTTGAAACCGAGCGGGGGACGCTACTTCTCGCCCCCATTTGTCGGCTTCAGTTCCGCAGACCCTACACGTACTACCGCCCCACATGGCTTGGCTTAATGACTGCGGCTTTCGCACCATTGGGAACGGCGTTTTGCAGTGTGGGCAATAAACAGGGCCAAGATTAACTCCCCATCTGTTCTTTACAACGGTTCCGTGAACAACCAGCACTACTCCGATGGCCAGTATGCCGAAAATTATGACAAATGCAATCATCACGATTGTCCCTCCTCAATACAGATGTATTTTGCGCATATGTTCAAGGTCTTTCGAACTGACTCACCGAGTTCTACCCCACACCAGACAATCTCACTCCGCATAGCGATACCTCCTCGGGCCGAGACGCTGTTTGCGCATCTCCCCCAGGCCCATGCCCGCGTAGGCCAGCAATAGTATCGCCGAGCAGACCACCCAGCGCAGCCACCCGTCTCCCATGAAGCGCCATAGCCCGGTGACCAGCAGGTTGATCAGGCACATGGGCAGGACAAACTTCCAGGCAAAGTTCANNGCATCCAGATGAAGACGAAGATGGAGAGCATCAACTTGGAGAAAAACCAGATCCACGACGGAACCCAGGTCAGAAATGAAAACGGCGCGGACCATCCGCCAAGAAAGAGCGTCGTGCCCAACCCGGAGATGGAAAACATTGCTACGTATTCGCCCAGAAAGAAGAGCGCGAATTTGAAGCCCGAATACTCGGTGTGATAACCAGCCACTAATTCCGATTCGCCTTCAGGCAGATCAAACGGAGAGCGGTTGGTCTCCGCCGTAGTCGAGATGGCGTACATCAGGAAGCCGGCAAATCCCCATGGTGTAAAAATGTACCAGTGTGGAAATCCCCAGGTATAGTGGTTCTGCGCCTCCACGATTTTTGTCAGCGAAAGCGAGCCGGTGATCATCACTACTGCCACGCTGGACAGCAGCAGCGGCACCTCATAGCTGATCATCTGGGCCACGGCGCGCATGGCGCCCAGCAGCGAATACTTGTTGCGGCTCGACCATCCGGCCATGAAGACCGCCAACTCCGAGGACGTGCCCATGGCGAAATAAAACAACAGGCCAGCGTCCAGATCCACCAGCACCATGTTGCGCCCCATGGGCAGCACGGCAAAGCCCATGAAGACGGTGACCACCAGCAGCACCGGCGCGAGAAAATGCACGGCAGCATCGGCGCTCGAGGGGACGATGTCTTCCTTGGTCAGCGACTTGATGCCGTCGGCAATCGGCTGAAAAAAGCCGAAAGGGCCGACGCGGTTCGGCCCCAGCCGATTCTGGATGCGGGCCAGTCCCTTGCGCTCGAAGACTGTGGTCAGCGCGAAGAGCGCCGGAAAGAGGCAGACGATGGCCGCCACGCTGAGCAGCACGCCGGCCGCCGGCTGCCACGACGAGGGAAGAAAACTGACCAGCCAGTTCCGGAGCAAAACGAAGATCTGATCCAGAGTCTCGATCATCGTCTACGCTCCCTCGTCGGCGATGGCCGCGGTTTTGGATGCGGCTACGCTGGCCGCGGCCTTTGCCTTGGCGTCGGCCTTGACTTTCTCCGCGGCTAATCGCGCGTCCACTGCGGACGCTTCAGTGGGATGAATCTCATGGTAGTACTCATTCGACTTTGCCAGTTGCTCGCGGTCCAGCAGCAGGCCACCAAAGCGGTCGTCGGTGCTCAGCTCAAACTCGGTGTCCATCTTGATGGCCTCAAAGGGGCAGACCTCGACGCAGATCTGGCAGCTCATGCAGACCGAGATGTCGATGTCGAAGCGCGCCGGGTAATACTGTGCCTTGCCCAGGTAGTCGAGCTTCTTGTCCTTGGACTTCTCAATATAAATGCACTTAGGAGGGCACTCTTTTTCGCAGATCTNNTCGCAGATCTGGCAAGCCACGCAACGCATGCCCGCCTCCCACTCCGGCCCGCCGCCGTCGCGATTCTCCTGGTCAAAAACTAGGAAGGGAAAGACGCGCGCCGCCTCGAACGGGGCAATCCGCTGCTCCGGATACTCGACCGTCGTCAGCCGCTCGGCGGAGAAATAGCTGCCGAAGAAATTCTTCGCCGTCTCCGCCATCCCCTTCAGAATGCCCTCGCCTAACAATGAAACCTCCAAAAACAGCTTCCAGCTACTAGCTTCTAGCCGCTAGCCCTTCCTTACCTGTGACAGCTTCAACGGCAAACCAATACAGCGTCCACAACCACAATCAGCTAGAAGCTAGTAGCTAAAAGCTAGAAGCTGCTTCACCGATCCACTTCTCCCAGCACAATATCCACGCTGCCGAAGATCAGCACCACATCGGCTACGTTGACACCGAGGCACATATCTTCCAGCACCGTCAGGTTGATCAGGCTCGGCGGCCGCACACGGTAGCGGTACGGATTCGGTCCGCCGTCGCTGATCAGATAAAAGCCCAGCTCGCCTTTGGGAGCTTCGATGCGCCCGTAGGCCTCGCCCCGCTTGGGACGGAGGCCGCGAATCTTCGCCTTGGGATCCATCACCGGACCAGGCTGGATTTCTTTGAGCGCCTGATTCAAAATCACAATCGACTCGCGCATCTCCAACATGCGGATCATGTATCGGTCGTAGACGTCGCCATGATCGCCCAGCGGCACGCGGAATTTGAAGCGGCTGTAGATTCCGTAGCCGTCCACCTTGCGAATGTCGTAGTTCACGCCCGAGGCGCGCAGCATCGGCCCCGTGACTCCTGCGTTGACCGCCAGATCCGGCCGCAGCACGCCCACGCCCTGAGTGCGTGCCATTAAAATTTCATTCGTACTCAGCAGTCGGTCGAACTCGTCCGCAAACCCGGCGAGGCCCGCGACTACCTTGCGCGTCCGGTCGAGCCACCCCGGCGAGGCATCCACGCGGCAGCCGCCGAAGCGCATATAGTTGACCATCATCCGCGCGCCGGTCAGCTCTTCGAAAAGGTCGAGAATCTTTTCCCGCTCGCGGAAGGCGTACATCAGCGGCGTGCCGCTGGCGCCCATCTCCTGAATCAAAAAACCAATCGACGAAGCGTGGTTCTGATAGCGTGTCAGCTCGCCCAGAATCACCCTGAGGTACTCGGCGCGCTCGGGAACCGCCTGTCCGGTGAGCTTCTCGACGGCCAGCGCATAGGCCCAGTTGTTGGTGATGGGGCAGACGTAATCCAGCCGGTCGGTGTAGGGCATAGAGGCCAGGTAGCTGATCCCCTCGGCAATCTTCTCGTGGTTGCGATGCAGGTAGCCGAAGACAGGCTTCAGGCGAATCACCCGCTCCCCATCCAGCGCCACATCCATGCGGAAGACGCCGTGCGTCGAGGGATGGTGCGGCCCCATGGCCACTTCCAGAAGCTCTCCCTCGTTCTCCGGCACAATCGCCGCGGGGCGGTTCCAGCCTTCCGGCTTTTCGTATTTGGTCTCCGCCAGGCTCATGCAGTCGTTGGCCCCTGTTCCCTGTCTTTGTGCGCCTGTGCCCGCTTGAGCACCTCGTCGTGCGCTGTAGGCTCGTACTCAAAGTCGTCCGGCTCCCGATAATCGCGCCGCATGGGATGATCCTTGAAGCCCTCCCACATCAGCAGCCGCCGCAGATCCGGATGGCCGGTGAAGACAATTCCATACAGGTCGAAAATCTCGCGCTCTTGAAACTCCGCCGAGCGCCAGATGGGCGTTAGCGAGGGCAGCTCCACTTGGTCGGTCCGGTTCTCAGTGTGCATTCGTATCATCACCGGCCCATGCTTTTCCTCGACAGAATACAGGTGGTAGACCGCCTCAAGAGAATCCGGCCAATCCACGCCTGTCACGTTCGAGAGGTAATCGAGCTTGAGTTCCGCATCATCGCGCAAAAACTTCGCCACCGCCAGCGCGCATTCCGGCGCAATCCGCAGCGAGTTAGGCAAGGCGGGGTTGGGATTGAGCGCAATCTCCACCGCGGCCCCCGGCACAGCCGCCTCAATCGCCGATTTAATTTCTTCTACCGTCTTCAATCCCTGTTCCCTCAATACCGTTTGCTGTTCCCTATTCCCTATTCCCTATTCCCTGTCTTAATCACCACCGGCAGCGGCCATACGCCAGCATTCGATGCCGGCTCCAGGTCGTGCTCTCCAAACACCGGCACGGGAAACTCGCCCTGCTGCTTCGCATCAAGAAAGCGCGGACGGTCCTCCCCGGTCAAATGCTGGCCGTCAATCTTCTTTTGCAGCGTCATGAACGCCTGAATCAGCGCTTCGGGGCGCGGCGGGCAGCCGGGAATGTGCACGTCCACGGGAATATAGCGGTCGATGCCCTTCAGCACGTTGTAGCCCTGCTTAAATGGCCCACCGCTGATGGCACAAGCTCCCATGGCAATCACGTAGCGCGGCTCGGCCATCTGGTTGTAGAGTCGGACCACCTGGGGCGCCATCTTTTTGGTCACCGTCCCGGAGATAATCATCAGGTCGGCCTGGCGCGGCGACGGCCGGAAGACCTCGCCCCCGAAGCGCGCCAGATCGTAGCGCGCCATGGTGGTGGCGATCATCTCGATGGCGCAGCANNTGCCCAGTTCGATCTTCAAGCCCTCATCAACAGCCATCGTTTGCTCCGTTTTGTTCCCTATTCCCTATTCCCTGCTTTATCCCCACGTCAGCACGCCCTTGGCCCAGGCCCACGCCAGGCCCTCGACCAGCAGCAGCACAAAAACCAGCATGGCCGCGCAGGCCGCGACCGTCAGCCCGGTGAAGGCCACGGCAAAGGGCAGCAAAAAAACCGACTCCACGTCGAAGATCAAAAAGATGATGGCATACAGGTAATAGGCCGAGTGAAATTGCAGCCAGGCATCACCCTTGGACTCCAGGCCGCACTCGTAGATGGCG
>PMGP01000333.1:1218-10303 GCA_003156235.1 Acidobacteriaceae bacterium | reverse complement strand
ACGCGCCAGGCGAAGAGCAGGCTGCGCAACTCCTCGGCGGTGGGCGGACGCCAGGTGACCACCTTCAGGCCAGGATCGAGCGCGGCGGCGTTGATGCGGCCGGTGTCGGCGTCCTGAAGCAACAGCCCGCCCGACACGTGCTTGACGACGGGACGCGGAGGCGCGGATTGCACTTCAACCAGGCGCAAATTCTTCTTCGCGGCGAAGCGCTCGCGGGCCTCGGCGGTGAAGCTAGGCGCGGCGATGGCTTCGACGAAGAGCTTGGCGATCTCCGCAGCGGCGTCGCCATCTACGGCGCGATTGATGCCGATGACTCCGCCGAAGGCCGAGACCGGGTCGCAGGCCAGCGCCTTGAGGTAGGCTTCGAGGATTGTTGCGCCGGTGGCCGCGCCGCAGGGGTTGGTGTGCTTCATGATGACCACGACAGCCGGATCAGATTCACCGGTGGGAAACTCCTGCGCCAACTCCCAGCAGGCGTCGAGGTCAACAATGTTGTTGAAGCTGAGTTCCTTGCCTTGCAGTTGGGTTGCGCCGGCAATTCCCTGCCCTGTTCCATCGGCGTAAAGCGCGGCACGCTGGTGGGGGTTTTCGCCGTAGCGCAACGCCTGCGCGAGCGGGAGGTTGATGCGCAGGGTCGATGGCAAGCTGGCCGCATCCAACTCGGCTAGCGATGACGGCGCGGGAGCCTCCGCAATTCTGTCCAGCATGTTGGCGATGGCGGTGTCGTAGGCTGCGGTCATGGCGAAGGCTTGACGCGCCAGCCGCCAGCGCGTTTCACGGCTCAAAGCGCCGTCGTTGGCCTTGAGTTCCTCGATCAACGCCGGATAATCGGCGACGCGAGTGACGATGGCCACGTCTTCAAAGTTTTTGGCGGCGGAGCGGACCATCGACGGGCCGCCGATGTCGATGTTCTCGATGAGATGGCCGAAGGCAACGCCGGGCTGAGCTGCGGTCTTCTCGAAGGCATAGAGGTTGACCACCACCATGTCGATGGGCACGATGCCATGCGCAGCGACGGCGGCTTCGTGCTCGGCATTGCCGCGAATGTAGAGCAGGCCGCCATGAACGCGCGGATGCAGAGTCTTGACGCGGCCGTCGAGCATTTCAGGAAAGCCGGTCAGCTCGCTGATGTCCTTGACGGCGAGGCCTGCCTCGCGCAGAGCCCGCGCCGTTCCGCCGGTGGAGACCAGTTCCACGCCAAAGCCTTCCAGCGCCTGGGCAAACTCCACCAGGCCGGTCTTGTCCGTCACGCTGAGCAACGCCCGCCGAATCCGCTTTTCCATAATCACAGTCGCACTCCTATTTGAGGTTTCACCAAGGGAAGCTCTGATTAAGTCTGTATTGCGAGTCAGCATTCCCTCAGGGGCTAAAGCCCGACGTTGTTTTATTGCATTTGCGGCACGACTAAAGAGGCTGCGGAAAAAGTCGGAGTTTCGGGCGAAATCGGCAAAAAACATCCCTCAGGGGCTAAAGCCCTGCTTTGTTATGAATCATTTACGGCACGACTGAAGTCGTGCCCTTTCAAAACAATGTGTTTTTCCGCAGCCTCTAAAGTCGTGCCCTTTCAAAACATCGACTTAATCAGAGGTTCCCAAACTCCAGATTACAACGATTCGCGTGGCGGGGGAGCAGAATCCATGAGGCCACAGCGGCTCGCTGCTGTCAGAGTGGCGAGCTACCGCCTGCGAGGTTGACTGAAATGCATTAAAGTTAAGATATGGGCAATTCCCCTCCCATTCCTCCCAATCCGGATTATCTCCCTCCCCAGGCCGGTTTCAATCCGCCACCGCCTCCCCCGGTTCGCCGGGAGCGCCCCTCATGGTCTTACGCGCCTGCCACCTATGCGCTAGTGGCCATCAATTGCCTGGTTTTTCTGGCCATGGTGGCGCACCACGTCAGCGCGTTCAGCCCCACCACCGACCAGCTAATGTTCTTCGGAGCCGACAACGCCCGCGCCGTGCTGGTCAATGGCGAGTGGTGGCGCATCGTCACGGCCATGTTCGTGCATGTAGGCTTCCTTCACCTGGTGGTGAATATGTGGTGCCTGTGGAACCTGGGATTGCTGGCCGAGCCGCTGATGGGTTCGGCGGGGGTGCTGGCGGTCTACATCCTCACCGGCGCGGCGGGCAACCTGCTGTCCACACTGGTCAACTGGCTGTGGCCATTGCATGAAGCCGGAGTGGCCGTGTTCCCAGTGGGGGCCGGAGCATCGGGCGCAGTCTTCGGCATCGCCGGGGCGCTGATTATCCTGCTCAAATCGCATCTGCTGCCTGTGCCTCCATTGGAGTTGCACAAGCTGCGCAGGTCGGTGATCTACTTTGCCGTCATCAATCTGGTGCTTGGCCTCACGATCGGCTTTGGCACCCATGTCATTGGCTCAGGGGTGAGCATCGACAATTCGGCCCATCTGGGGGGCGTTCTGTGCGGATTGCTCTTCGCGGCCCCGATGGTGCCCCGGATTGGCTCGTCCAGGACGCTCTTCACGCGGCGTCTGCGCTACGCTGTGGGCCTGGTGGCAGGTTTTCTAGTGCTATTCGGATTCTATCTTGCCCATGTTCCGCGACCGAACTGATGCGTCAGGACTTTGTCGCTGGAATAGAAAGCAAAAACTAATTGTCCTGACGATGATTACCGCTAAGGAACCTCTGATTAACTCTCTATTGCCAGTCAGCATTCCCTCAGGGGCTAAAGCCTGACTATTGTTTTGTACATTTGCGGCACGACTAAAGNNGCCTCTAAAGTCGTGCCCTGACGCTTCTTGCTACTCCGTTTGCATTTTTCCGCAAGCTGTAAAGGCGTGCCCTTTCAAAACCTCGACTTAATCAGAGTTTCCCTACCTCGTCGCCGCGGCGGCGAACTTCTTCACCATGGCCAGCAGCAGCTTGCGGTCGCTCTCGTTCAGGTTGGTGGAGTAGCGGCGGATCTGGTTGAGAAAGCGCAGCTCCTCGTCGGAGAGCTTTTGCAGGTTAAGCTGCTTGCATTGTGAGTCGTCGGCAAAGAACTGGGTGATAGGCAGGTCGAGGGCTCGCGCAATCTTCGACAGCGTGTCCAGCGAAGGAANNTTTTCGATGTCTCCCTGGGAAAGCCCCTTCTGCAGGCGGAAAGCGCGGATGGATGTGCCGATCTTCAACATGGAGAATATCCTGTTCCATTGCCGCCGGGGTTACTATCGCGGTAGCAATCGATAAACTATTAACATAACAGTTAACATAGGCCGCGGGGGAATGCAAGGGATTTTATCGCGCTTGATTACCATGGTTTCCGGGGGCGCGGGGCTGACAATTCCGGGCAAAAGGGCGCAGTCGTAAACCTTCGCGGCGCGTGAGCCGTCTGAATGAGTACGAGCGCGAAATGGCAGGGAGCGTCCATGCGTCGAAAAGCATTGCGGTGGGCAGTTATGACGGGAATCTTTGTGGCCGGCAGCGTTGCCTCCTTGACCCAGCTGCCTGCCACCCAACCCGTTGCGCCCGTGAGCACGCTTGGCAGCAGTGAACCGGCTGCGCAGAGTCCATCAGCAGCGGTGATTACGGGTGGAAAACTGCACGGCATGGTCAAGAGCGGAAACATTCCCCTGCCCGGCGTAACCGTAACCGCCCAGAACACGCTAACCGGCAAGCGCTTTTCCACCACTACCGACATCACCGGCACCTGGGTTCTGAGCATTCCACAAAATGGCCGCTACGTTCTCCGCACCCAGTTCGCGGGCTTTGCGCCCGGCTCGCAGGAGGCGGTACTCAACGCCGCCAGTCGCGATCAGACGGTGAGCTTTGATCTGGTGCTGGCTTCGCGGGCGGCCCAGCAGCAGGAGAACGAGGCCGCGAATCAGAAAGCTATTCAGTCGACTGTCCAGCAACTTACGGCCAACGGCGCGCAGAGCCTGAGCCTGATAAGCGCGCTGGGCACCGACACCGATAGCCAGGNNGGCCTGGACCCTGATCGCGTCCGCGATGCGGTGGAGACGCTGCGCGCGCAGGGCGTCTTGCCGGGTGGGCAAGGCGGCGGTAACTTCGGTGGAGGAGAAAGCCTCTTCGGCGGAGGCGGCGGAATGGGCGGCGGTTTCGGGGGAGGTGGAGGCGGACGCGGGAACTTTCGCGGCTTCAACCCCGGCCAGCCGCATGGCGCCATCTTCTGGATGGGCAGCAACTCGGAGCTTAACGCGGAACCGTTTAACATTGGCGGCCAGTCGAAGCTACAACAGCCGCCTTCCGGCTCGAACCGTTTCGGAATTACGTTTATGAGCGCGCCTTATCTGCCGGGGTTGACCAAGCCCAGCGGCAAAGACATGATGTTCCTGACTCTCAGCGGCACGCGCAGTTCGAGTCCGCTGACACAGTTAGCCAGTGTACCCACGGACGGCAGCTTTGGGACGGTCGACGAGCGGGCGGGTTACTTCAACGCTGCGGGCTTGCCGACGATCTACGACCCTAATACGAACCAGCCCTTCGCTAACAACACGATTCCCGGCGGATTGGGCGGTAGAATTGCGCAGTCGGCAACCTGGCTTTTGACTTGCCCGAATCCCTATTCCAGCGGAACGAGTTGCCAGCCGTTTTTTCCAGCGCCGAATCTGCCGGGCTACTCACAAAACTATCAACTGCTTACTACCGCGCAGACCAACACCACGCAAGCTGGCGCGCGTTATATGCGCAGCCTGGGAAAGAATGCCTCACAACCGGGCGGCGGCCGCGGCGGCTTCAGTGGCGGACGGCGCTCGCAGCAGAATCAAGGGCTGCGCCAGAGCATCAACTTCAACTACAACTGGANNCGTGCAGGCCGGCTACACAGTGGGCTATCACAAGATCACCAACATCTTCAACGCCAATTGGAATCGCGCCACAAGCCAGGCTACTAACTTCTTTACTAATAGGACCGACATCGCCAGCCAACTCGGAATCGATGGGCCGCCGCCGACAGGCTGCACCGGGACAGGCTGCTTACCGGCGCTAAATTCAAGCCCGCTCAACTACGGCCTGCCCGATATTGTGCTCAACAGCATTCAGGGGCTCAGCGAGCAGCAACCTAGCTTCTCGCTCTCGCAAACCATCTCGCTCTCCGAGACATTGAGCTGGATTTACGGCAAGCACAATCTGCGCTTCGGCGGCGACTACCGCCGCGTGCACCGCGACTTTCTGGGCGGCTCGAACTCCACCGGAACATTCACCTTTACCGGCTTGTTCACCGAGGACGCCGCGCACGACGCAACCACCGGCTCGTCGCTGGCGGATTTTCTGCTCGGACTGCCGCAGGAGACCACCATCGACGCCTCAGCGGGCAAGAGCTACCTGCGCGAAAACGTGTGGGATGCCTTTGCGATGGACGACTGGCGGGTGCGGACCAACCTCACGCTGAATTACGGCATTCGCTATGAGTTCTTCGCACCCTACACTGAGAAATATGATCGCCTGGGCATGGTCTACACCGATCCCGGTGCGGCGTTTAACCTGAATCCGCCCGTTGAAGTTGGGCCGGGAGGATCATCAGCAATCGGCAGTTTGCCTTCCTCGCTGGTCTTTCCCTTCCGCACAGCCTTTGCGCCGCGCGTGGGTTTTGCGCTGCGGCTGCCCAAGCAAATCGTGCTGCGGGCCGGCTACGGCGTCAACTATACCGTCAGCCAGTACGCCACCTTCGCCACGACCATGGCGCACCAGCCGATTGCCAATCAGCCGTCGTTCGTCAATGAGCAAACCAACGAATCGACCACAGCCGGAGAATTTACGCTGGCAGATGGATTTTCCACGGGGAATACAACCGGCAATTATGCTCTCGACCCGCACTATCACGTGCCCTACGTGCAGGCGTGGAACCTGGACGTGCAGAAGACACTGCCTTGGGGCGTCGTCTTGAATATTGGCTACAACGGCTCAAGAGGCAATCATCTGGACATCACCAGCGCGCCGCGCGCAACTGCTAGCAGTTCCGGCACAGATCCTAAGGATCTGATCTTCAACTATGAGCAGTCCGCGGCTTACTCGAAGTTCAATGCTGGCCAGCTGAGGCTTAACAAGCGGCTGAGCAAAGGGATTTCCTTCGGCGCCAACTACCAGTACTCGCACTCCATCGACAACGCCGGATCGGTGGGCGGCACGTCGCCGGTGGTGGCGCAGAACTGGCAGGACCTCGCCGCCGAAGAAGGTAACTCCAGCTTCGACGTGCGCCACAAGGTCAGCGGCACTTATCTCTACGAACTGCCCTTCGGAAAAGATAAATTCTGGGTTACAAGCGGCGTTGGCTCGCATATTCTGGAAGGATTCTCCGTCTCCGGCAGCTTTACCTTCACCACAGGAACGCCGCTCACGCCGGGCTATCAGGCTACCGTGACCGACGTGGCAAACGGCACCGCCGGCACGCAGCGCCCCAATCACGTGCCAGGCATTTCTCCCACCGCCGGTGGCGGATCAAAGCAGGAGTGGTTCAATACCGCGGCTTTTGCGCAACCTCCCACCAATTCGACCAATCCAGCTTATCCCAACTACGGCAATGTTTCTCGCAACTCGATCACCGGGCCGGGAACCATCCAAAACAATATGGCGCTCTCGAAGACCATGCAGATGGGCGGCATGCGCAGCATGGAGTTTCGCGCTACGGCCAACAACGTCTTCAACACCGTGCAGTACGCGGGCGTCGATACTAACCTGGCCTCACCCTCTGCCGGACAAGTCATTTCAGCCGCCGCCATGCGTTCGTTCCAGTTTACGGCGAGGCTCAGGTTTTAAAAGAGCGGCGAGTTAGCCGCGCTGCGCGCGTGTTAGCAAGTTAGCAAGTCAGTATGGAAGGTCGTTCATGATAGGTTGGGCGCAAAGGATCGGAACAGGATTTGCAACGCTGGCGCTGATGCTGGCGGGCGCGCGGCTGGGGCTGAGCTTTGCGCAGGATGCGCCTGAAGGCTATGTATTCAAGGTCAACGACGAGCTGGTGCTGACCAACGTGGTGGCGCGCGACGCGAAGACCGGCGAGCTGGTGCGCGGACTCAAGCAGAGCGACTTCAGCGTCTACGAGAACGGCAAACAGGAGCGCATTTCGACCTTCGATTTTGAAACCGTGGAGATGGCCACGCCGCTGAATGAGGCCACCATCAGCGGACTGGCTGTGGGAAGCAGCGCGAACAAGGCCGCTGTCGTTGCGAGGCCCGAGGATTTGCGCAATCACCGGCTGATCGTGATGTTCTTCGACCTGACCTCGATGCAGCCTGAGGACCTGGACCGCAGCGTGGCGGCGGCGCAGGAGTTTCTACGCAACAAAATGCAGCCGGCTGATCTGGTGGCGCTGGTCTCGCTGGGAAACACGCTCAAGACGGATCAGGATTTTACCGCCGACAAGCAGGCGCTCATCAAAGAGGTCGCCGTCTACAACGGGACTGAAGGTCAGGGCTTCGCCGAGGGCGCAACGGCGAACACCAATCAGACGGAAGACGCAAGCGGCTACACGCCCGACGAAAGCGAATACAACGACCTGAACACCGACCGCGAGCTCTTCGCGCTGAAAGCCGTCGCCAAGTCGCTGGAAAAGATTACGGAGAAGAAATCGCTGCTGTATTTTTCCGGCGGCATTCAGCGCGACGGCATCGAGAATCAAGCTTCGTTGCGGGCAGCCATCAACGCGGCGGTGCGCGCCAACCTGGCCATTTATAGCGTGGACACGCGCGGCTTGCAGGCTGTTACGCCGTTGGGCGACGCCTCCACCGGCAGCCTGCGCGGGACAGGCGCTTTCAACGGCGGCTCGCTCACCAACAACATGAAAGCGAACTTCGCCACGCAGGAAGTGATGGGCACGCTCTCTACGGACACGGGCGGCAAAGCGTTTCTTGATTCCAATGATTTTGCTCCCGCTTTTGCGCAGGTGCAGCGCGACACTTCGGCTTACTACGCCATCGGTTTCCGCAGCTCGAATCCGGCGCGCGACGGCCGCTATCGCAAGCTGACGATCAAGGTGAACCGGCCCGGAGTGAAGCTGGAATATCGGCCCGGCTACTATGCTCCGGCCGACTTCCAGCACGCCGGCAAGGAGGACCGCGAGCGCGACTTGGAAGAGCAGTTAGCCAGCGATTTGCCGGCCACCGACATGGCCGTTTATCTGGACGCACTGTACTTCCGCCTCGACGAAAACCGTTTCTTTGTGCCGGTTTCGCTGATCGTTCCTGGCTCGCAGATTCCTTTTGTGAAAGGCAGCGACAAGGACAAGGCAACGCTGGACATCATCGGCACAGTGATCGACGAGGCCAAGCGGCCCATCGGCCAGGCGCGCGAGACGGTCAAGCTGAATCTTGATCCGGCTTTGCAGGCGCGGCAGAAAAATATTCAGTACACCACCAGCTTCAATTTGCCGCCGGGAAAGTATCGCCTCAAATTTGTTGTCCGCGAGAATCAGACCGGGCAAATGGGTTCCTTCGAGGCCGAGATCACTTTGCCGGAGATGAAAAAGGCTTCGCTGAAAATGAGTTCGATTGTGCTGGCGTCGATGCGCCAGCCGAGCAAAAAGACGAGTCCTCTGGTACGCGGCGGCGAAGAGTACGTGCCCAACATCAGCCACGTCTTCCGCCGGGACCAGCACCTTTACCTGCTGTACGAAATCTACTCACCGGCGCGCGAAAAGCCGGCTGAAAACCAGCCCAAAGGAACAAAAGCGGGAATCAATTTGCTCAGCAGCCTGGAACTGATTCAAGGTTCGACAAAAGTTTATGAAACGCCGCTGGTGCAGGCGCGGGCCATCAATGTGGAGGGGCGCGACGCGGTGGCCGTGGAACTCGATGTGCCTCTCAGCGGGCTCAAGCCGGGCCAGTATGTGTGCCAGTTGAATGTGATCGACGATGCTGCCGGCAGCTTTGCCTTTCCTCGCTTTGCGGTGCTGGTGAAGGAGGCACTGGTCGCGCCGGCTGCGGCTGTTGCACCCCAATAAGGAAGCGCATCCCCGGGATTCGGTAAAATCATATGCATGACACTCACAGCGCAGGATCGCGCACGGCGCATCAAAATTATTCTCTTTGACGTGGACGGAGTTCTTACTAACGGCAACATCTGGATTATTCCGGTTCCGGTCGTCGCGCCGGATGGAACCATCACCTCCAAGATGGTGGAGGCCAAGGGCTACA
>PMGP01000333.1:0-1182 GCA_003156235.1 Acidobacteriaceae bacterium | reverse complement strand
GTGATGCGGGAGTGCGGATTTGCCGTGGCCTCGGCGAATGCGCGGGAGCAAGTGAAGGCCGAAGCGCATTACGTGACCCCGCACCGGGGGGGCGAGGGCGCAGGACGCGATGCGATTGAATTTATCCTCGAAGCCAAGGGCCTGCTGGAGAAGTGCATCGAGGCATCCATCGATGAGAGCAATCCCCTTCCGCCCTCGATCGATATTGGCAAGGGCGGAGATTTGAAGTAAATGCGAGGCAGAATCCCGCCCGAGCCGCAAAACGCAATGAGGCTGCAAGGATGGGTGCTCGAGGTTTCCTCAGGGGCTAAAGCCCAGCGGTTTGTTTTGGCTCATACGGCACGACTGAAGTCGTGCCCTGACACTTCTTGCAGATGGGATGAGTATTTCAGCACCTGCATAGCCCGTACTTCAACGACCATGTCTTATGAAGAGGTTTCCTTGAATTCCAATTGCTTGCAACCCGGAGAAAGCCAGTGAAATTTTGGGATGTGGTGATCGTCACGGCCTCTTCGGCGCGTCAGGCGGGGTTCTACCGCGATGAGATCGAGCGGCGGAGACTCTCCGGGACGCTGCCGGAGGAGACGGATTTCCTGGTGGTCCCCGATCCGGACGACCGCAGGGTGGGCAGCGGCGGCGCGACGATTCACGCGCTGGGCGTACTGGGCAAAGACCGGGAGTGGTGGGGCTGCCATCGGGTTCTGCTGGTTCACTCGGNNACTCGCCGGGGGGCAAGCTCTTCGGCGTGCTGCCTTCGCGCACGCAGCCGCGCGGGACGACGACGGTCTTCGACGAGACGCTGGCGCTCTCGGCGGCGTGGGCAGAGAGAATTCCCAACGGCCTGCTGGTGGCCTCCGGCGACGTGGTGTTGCGCTTTGACGCGAGCCAGGTGGAGTGGGACCGTCCGGGGGCAACCGGCGTCGCGATGCGGCTGGATGCGGAGACGGGAAGCCATCACGGCGTTTATGTGGTGGGAGCCGGAGAGCAGGTTTATACCTTTCTGCAAAAGCCCACGCCGGCAGAGGTGAAGGCCGCGGGTGGAATGCTGGAAGATGGGCGGGTTGCCGTCGATATTGGATTGCTGCGCTTTGACGCTGATTTGACCGCGGCGCTGACGGGTTTGGCGCGATTCAGAAGGCTGCCGGCGGTTGATCTTTACGATGAAATCACGCGCGGACTGAC
>PMGP01000467.1:724-3665 GCA_003156235.1 Acidobacteriaceae bacterium | reverse complement strand
CGACGGGATTATCCCCTCAACCCCGGCGTATATGGGGTACGCATTCTGAGGGCAAGGTCATCCTAGCCAGCATTTCTGCTTCCATTCACGGCGTTCCGGGGTCAACCCGGAGCGCCTTTTTTATGTCTTGATTTATTTCCCCCGAAACAATTGGTGCTCACCTCCAAAGAAGGATCTTGCACGCATTTCTCCTAACAATCGCGGTTTAATGGAATTGAAGGCAAGGTCGGTGCGACCACCGGCCACAACCGCCCAGCCGAGGTGCTCGCAACGCCCTCAGGAGGGGCAGCAACAATGAAAACATACACCGCAGTCATAACCAAGGAAGGACGCAATCCTCGTCGCTGCGGCCACAATCATCACACCGCCTCCGCCGCTCGTCGCTGTGGCCACAAAAGCCTCTCGCACTTCGCCGTGCTCACAATTGAAGCCTCTGACGGCCAGCCTGTCACTCTCGCAGATTTGACGGAGACTGAGACAGATTATCGCAAATCCAACTTCAAGGAGTGGGTTGAGGACATCGCCGAGTATCTAGCAGAGGAGGTCAAATAAGCATTGCAAAGCTTACGCAACCTGTAACACCAACCCGCCAGCCAAGCTGGCAACCGCCCCCGGAGGGGCAACATAATGGCAATTAACAAATCGAACACCGCCGGTGTCGAGTGGGCAACCACTCTCCTGACATTAATCAAGTCGGCACCAATATACCAACACGAAGTTGACGGCCTCAACATGCAATACACAGATGCCTACTCATTGATGGCATGGCGCAGTATCTGCCGTCATTTGCGTGCAGTCGCTCATGGCATGACCGTGATGCAGTTGCTGGCGGAAGGCAAGTCACACGCACAAATCACTGAGGCTACTGGATTGTCAAGCCTTTCGGTTTCCTCCTACAAGGCGTGGAACACCATGTACGCGAGGCGCTGCGGCCTTAATGAGTTGGTTGAGCTGAAGAACAATATCATAGCCAATCTGAAGGTCATCAGGGAAAAAGCGTAGCAGCATCGGGGCCGGTGAAGCCTCCAGCCCTTGCTGGCAAGAGCAGGGTAGCTAGCAACCAATTGAGAGTATGTGGCCGGGTACCATTCCCTGCGGCAGAAGAATACTTTCGCCAGCAAGGCATGGTACCAAGCCCAGCGAAGATATGGTAGCCAACGCTTGCGGCAACGCATCAGAGCACACCAACTACGTGCTCAGTGGAGTATTCAGGCGGCAGAATGTCGCCAAGCGGTTTTGGGAAATAGCAGAAATCGAAGCCGGTGAGTTTACTGGCCACAACCACAACGAAGTGCAACGGCCCAAAGGAGGGGCAGCAAAATGGCAAAGACTTATAGTGCAGTAGCATTAAACCCAAGTTCGTGGGTCACCTGTCATGGGATAAAGGTATACGACGACATCGCCGACTGCGGTCACAATCACAAGACCACGAAGGCAGCATGGGTTTGCATGACCAAGCTACAGTCCCAGGGTTCCACGCTCTGGCTCAACGCCGAGGTGCGCAATTCAAACCGGATGCCAATATTCGATGATGAGAACTACGCGGCTTACCTAGCTAATGAGGAGAAGAACTAACATGATGACAGCGAATTTCGCCAAGCTAAGTTCTTATGGTAACTACGAGTACGGGAAGGTGCCCAAGCGCGGGTACACCACAATCCCGCTCGATGGCACAAAGCGGTATCTGACTCGTCTTGGGATACCCTATGTAGCTGTGGTTCGCGTCGAGAATGTATACGGCAACACCTACTTTCCGCGCACTGTCGGCTACGTAATTCGCAATCGCGACAAGGCCAGGCTAGACGCGGCGATAGATGTCCGGAAGTCCAAGCGGATGCCAAAGCCTTTGACAGACATCATTCTTGCCATTCGCGAAATAAGCCGCGCTGCTCACCGCGAGAGGGATGCCGCTGAGGAGGCATATAGCCAGAGCCGTTATTTGTTGGCGTCTAATTCCAAATCTCGGAAGAACAATTACTACAACCTCAAGGATAGGGGTATTGTTGCTGCGTATAAAAGTGGCACGCTCCGCTATGTTGGGCAATCGCCGCAAGGGTTGGCCGTTTACGAATACGGTTCTGGAGGTATGAGTTGTTTCCACTCGACCCTGCACCCGGCTGGAGTTGAGCGCCCTCTGGTTGAGGGACATCCAGAAATATTGGAAGTCGCCGCGAAAGACAAGATTGCAGGCGTCTCAATCCAACGTTTGGTAGCTACCCTTGAAGCTCTCCCTGAAATGACCGATGGCTTTATCCGCGTGGACCCGCCACGTAAGTATTCGCCGCGCTCTGTTATCTGTTGGCGATGCGGTCTGGAAGGGCATCGTGCGAATGAGTGTGATGAAGATGAGAATGAGTACGTAGCATAAGTTCGGATCAGCGGGAATGTCCACCCGCTGATGCGAAAACACAGTATTTAGATAAGGAGAGAAGAACGGGGTAGGATATGTACGACGAACTACACTACAAACCGGCTCAGCTTGCTAAGTTATGGGGCTTCCACCCAGACAAAGTACGAGAATGGTTCCAAAATGAGCCCGGTGTCTTGATAGAGGATCACCCGGAGAAGCTCCATAAGCGGGGATATAAGTCTATGCGTATCCCGGCGTCAGTCGCCGCCCGCGTATATGATAGGCACATCTCGAAATAGAAACCCCGGCTCAATGGCAGGGCTTCATCTTTACTCTACTTCGTCATTGCTACTCTACTCTGTCAGTCTCCCTCAAAACTCGCGAGGATATCCCGCGCGTAGTTGAAAGTTGCCAACGGCGGTTGGGTTGATGTTACTACGCCACGGCTTGCTGGGTGGCGACCTACGATTCTCTCAGAATCGCCTCCAGAGTCCAGAGTTCGCGTTAGCCCATGATCCTGCGGAAGCTCTTTTCGGTTCGCAGGAAGGCCGAGGCCAGCCAGCGCCGGACCATCGAGCCATTTTGCCAGTT
>PMGP01000467.1:0-712 GCA_003156235.1 Acidobacteriaceae bacterium | reverse complement strand
GGCGGCAGGCCCAGCCGGTTGATGGTGAAGCACTCTTCCAGCCCCTCGCGCAGGCTGGCCGCAGCGGAAGGATATTCCCGTTCCAGCCACTCGGCCAGCTTGCGGATGCGGCTCATGCCCGCCTTGGCATCCATCTTCCAGGCCGCCCGCAGCAAGCTCTTCACCTGCTCCTTCTTCTCCTCGGGAAGGTGATCGAACACGTTGCGCAGCTTGTGCGCACGGCAGCGCTGGACGTGCTGATCGGCGCCAAAGACCGCGTTGATCGCGGCTCTGAGAGCCTTCGATCCATCGATGATGAACAACCGCCGCTGCTTCGTATCGACGCCCCGCGCCACAATGTCCTGCAACAACTCCATGACCACAGCGTCGTTCTCCGTAGCGCCCTCGCGGATGCCCAGAATATGCTTGTGCCCATCGGCATCCACGCCGACCGCGCCGATCATCGTATGCTCGCCGAAAACCACCCCATCGATGTAGATGATGAGCAGTTTCAAGTCGTCGAAGCGGCGGCTGAGCAGTGCTTCCAACTCTGCCTCCGAGGNNGCCTGCCGGCTCACGCTGGACTCCGACACCCCAAACTGCAGCAGTTGCCTGCGCGAAAGCTTCTTGCGCACCACGGCTTCGGCGTGCAAATTCATTCCAACCAGATGAAAGACTGTCTTGCCAAGGTCGATGCCGATGGGGTGTAATTCCATGGGACGCCTCCTCCGTA
>PMGP01000174.1 GCA_003156235.1 Acidobacteriaceae bacterium | reverse complement strand
TCAATCACTTTGCTTCCTCGAACCTGATTGTGAGTCTTATATACTGTCTCTGGTTGACTGAATGACACAAGAAAGTAAGCAAACGGTCCGGCTCTGGTTTTGGAGAGGCTCGGCCGTCCTTCTGATCATCGTCTTTTTTGCAGTACGGGCCCTGACACGGGAGCGGCTGCGGGTACGTGTAGCCGAGGCGACACACACGCAACTGGTAAGCACTGTCNNTTCACAGCCCGATTGCGACCACGGTCAAGGAAGTGTATGTGCAGCCGGGCGACCAGGTAGCTGCGGGCAAGCTACTGATGGTGCTGGACGACTTGCAGGCGCGAGCCCGTGCAGCCTCGGCCGAGAGCGGCGTGAGGGCGGCGCAGGCAGGGCTGGAAGCGGTAACCCACAATGGAACCCAGCAGGAGCGCCAGATGGCGACAGCCGACCAGACGCGCGCGCGGCTGGAACGCGACGAGGCGCGCCGAAGCCTGGAATTGCTGACCAAACTCAACTCGACCGGGGCGGCTTCGACCAGCGAGGTGGCTGCGGGCCGGCAGCGGCTGGAGACGGCGGAAGCCAATCTGAAGGCCGTGGAGCAGGGCACAGTCAACCGCTATTCGCCGGCAGAGGTGGAACGGGCGCGAGCCGCGCTGGCCGACGCTCAAGCCAGCCTGACGGAGGCGCGACAGGTGCTGGCGCAGAGCGTGGTGCGCGCTCCCGCGGCAGGAACGGTCTATCACCTCGATGCGGGGCGCACGGAGTTTGTCGAAGAGGGCAAGCTGCTGCTTCAGTTGGCCGACCTGCACCACGAGCGGGTGAGGGCCTACTTCGACGAGCCGGAGATCGGACGCCTGGCCGTTGGCCAGAAGATTCAGATCACGTGGGACGCCAAGCAAGGTCATATCTGGAACGGACACATCGAGCTGACGCCGATTACGGTGATCAATCTGGGCACGCGCAGCGTGGGCGAGGTGCTGGTCAAGATCGACGATGTGGACGACGAACTGCTGCCGGACACCAACGTGACCGTAAAAGCAACCATCTCCAGCGAGCCCAACACATTGAGCATCCCGCGCGAGGCGCTGCACTCTGAAAACGGCAAGACCTACGTCTTCAAGGTGGTGAAAGGTGCGTTGCAGAGAACCTATGTGACCATCGGGACCATCAATATAACCCAGGTAGCCATTCTCTCCGGACTTGCGGAGGGGGATCTGGTGGCAACCGGTACAGAAAACGGACAGCCTTTGCAGGAGGGCATTCCGATCAAGGTTGTGCGGTGAGGGTGTTGACGGGGCTCATACTGTCGTGGGTGGTCTGGGCAGCAGCCGCTGCGCTTCCGGCGCCCGCGCCGGGGCAGAGAGAGTTGCTTGCCGAGGCCAACGCGGCCTTGCAGGCCGGCGAGGCGGATAAGACGATGGCGCTGCTGGATACGCTGGACAAATTGAACAAGCCCGACAACAGGGCCGAAGCGTATAACCTCAGATGCCGCGTGGAATACTCTCTGGAGAATTGGGATCGAGCCGCGTACGATTGCGAGCAGGCGGTAAAACTGGACGCACAGAACTCCGACGATCATCTCTGGCTGGGACGCGCGCTGGGCGAGAAGGCCAGCCGGGCGTCGTTTCTGAATGCGTATTCGCTGGCCAAGCAGGTGCGAACCGAGTTTGAAGAGGCCGCCCGGTTGAATCCCCGCAATTCCGAGGCGCTGGCCAGCCTGGGCGAGTTTTACGAGCAAGCGCCCGGAGTGGTGGGCGGCGGCATCGACAAGGCTGAAACAGTGGCCGCGCAACTGGACAAATTCGACCCGGTGCGCGCCCATGAACTGAGGAGCAAAATCGCCGAACATCGCAAGGACTACGGCACGGCCGAGCGAGAGTTGAAGCAGGCGATCACAGGGTCGGCGCATCCGGCTTTGCAGTGGATGACGCTGGCCGATTTCTATCGCCGGCGGGAACGCTGGACGGAGATGGAGTCGGCGGTGCGCAGCGGAGAGAATACGGCCGAGCGGGACAAGCACGCGGGCGTGGCGCTGTACAACGGGGCTTCCGTGCTGATCGAAACAAAACGCGATCCGGCGCTGGCAGCCAAAATGCTTGAAGACTATCTTGCGGGCAGCGCAAAGACCGAGGAAGGGCCGGCGTTTGTGGCGCATACCTGGCTGGCTCGTTTGAAGCAACAGCTTGGCGACACGGCGGCGGCCAGCCGGGAACGGGCGGCGGCGCTGGCCCTGGGGCATGATTACAAGCCGGCGCTGGAAATGAAATAGGAACTGAAGCATTGAAGGGTTGCGAGTGGACGTGAGAATCGGAGACAATCCGCTGAAGCGCTGGACTAGGATGCTCGTCTGCATGGCGATGGCGACTGCGCCCGCGCTGGTTTCGGCGCAGGTCTCGCTCTCCACGGTGGTGGACCTGGCGCAGCGCAATTCGACTGCGGTGAGGCTGGCGCAGGCCGATGTGGACAAGGCGAATGCGGCTCTGTCGCAGACCAAAGATGTTTATATTCCGAGCTTGATGCTCGGCTCGGGGCTTCCCGCGGTGCCTTCTGTCGGCTTTATGGGAGGAGTGCCGTCGATTTTGAACGGCACTGTGCAGTCGATGGTGTTCAGCCTTCCTCAACACAGCTACATCGCAGCGGCGCGCGCCGCGCTCCAGGCCGCAACTCTTCGCCTGAAGGACATTCGCGAGCAGGTGACGCTGGACGCATCCACGGCTTACATTGAATTGGATACCGTCGAGCATGAACTGGACGCGGCGCGCCAGCAGGAGACGTTCGCAGACAGACTTGTGACCATCGAGCAGCAACGCGCCGAAGCTGGCATCGATCCGTTGAGCGATTTATTGCAGGCGCAGTTGGAAGCGGCCCAGTTGAAGCTGAAGCGGCTGCACATGGAGACGCGCGCCGGCACACTAGCAAAGCAGCTTACCGCACTCACCGGCCTGCCGACCGGCTCCATCATGCCGGACCACGCCAGCATTCCGGAGATTCCGGCTGTGCGGGCAGATGAAACGGGACGCGCCACAAAAGGCATTGAAGCGGCGCAGATGTATGCGCTTTCAAAACAAAAGATGGCACGGGGAGACACGAAGTACACGCTTATCCCCCAGATCAGTTTTGACGCGGAGTACCTCCGTAGCACCAAGCTACTGAACGACGCCGACAACTACTACAAGAACCCGATCCCAACCAACAACTTCAGCTCGGGATTCTCGATTCAGGTGCCGCTCTTTGACCTGGTGCATCGCGCCAAGGCCAGAGAGTCGGCTGCCGACGCGCTCAGAGCCACGGTCGAGGCCGAACAGGCACAACGGCAAAATGAAGTGCAGATCGCGGAGTTGACCGGCAGCCTGCGCGAGCTGGACACGATGGCGGAGATAGCCAGCCTTAAACAGCAGATCGCCCATGAGCAGTTGCAGGCCGTGCTGGCGCAACTGGAGATGGGCAACGGCGCGGCAGCCGGCCCTGGCGCGCCTCAACAGTTGACGCCCAAAGCAGAGCAGTTGGCCCGCATCGACGAGCGCCAAAAATTTCAGGATTCGCTGGATGCGGGATTCGACCTGGCCAAAGCGCGTCTGAGCCTGTTGCGCGCCCTCGGTCACATGGAAGACTGGCTGCAGGAACTGCACGCAAAGTAAGCCAGGCGCAAGAAATGTCATGCGCCACCTGCCGGAATCCTAAAAAATGCCCAAAATGTTAGAATGAAAGGGATGACAATGCCCCTGAAGACGCTATTGCTGAATCCCCCCTCGTTTGAGAATTTTGACGGCGGCGCGAGCTCGCGCTGGCCGGCCACGCGCGAGATTGAGTCCTACTGGTACCCCGTCTGGCTGACCTACCCGGCCGGATTGCTGGAAGGTTCGCGCGTGCTGGATGCTTCCCCGCATCACATCTCCCCGGAAGAAACCATCAAAATCTGCAAAGACTATGAGTTTTTGGTGCTGTTCACCTCGACGATGGGCTGGAAGAGCGACCAGCATCTTGCCCTGGCCATCAAGGCCGCCCATCCGTCGATTCGCATCGCCTTTGTCGGGCCGCCGGTGACCACAGACCCGGATCGCGCCCTGAACGAGTGTTCGGCGCTGGACTTCATCTGCCGCCGCGAGTTCGATTTTTCCGTAGTCGAGTTTGCCCAGGGCAAGCCGCTCAACGAGATTCTCGGCATCAGCTACAAGAAGGACGGCAAGATCGTCCACAATCCCGACCGCCCGCAGGTGGAAGACCTGGACGCGATGCCCTGGGCCACCAAAATCTACAAGCGCGACCTGGACGTGACACGCTACAGCGTCCCCTTCCTGCTGCATCCTTTCATCGCGCTCTATTCGTCGCGCGGCTGCCCGGCGCAATGCACCTTCTGCCTGTGGCCGCAGACCTTGAGCGGCCNNNCGACGACACCTTCAACATTCAGGGACCGCGGACGATTGAGCTTTGCGAAAAACTCAAGCCGCTGGGCCTCACCTGGAGCTGCACCTCGCGCGTCACCACCGACCGCAAAACCCTGCAAGCCATGAAAGAAGCCGGCTGCCGGCTGCTGATTGTGGGCTTTGAATCCGGCGATCCGCAGATTCTCAAGAACGTCAAGAAGGGAGCCACGGTCGAGCGCGCGCGCGCCTTCGCCAAGGACTGCCACGACCTGGGCCTCTGCATCCACGCCGACTTCATCCTCGGCCTGCCCGGCGAGACCAAGGAATCGATCCGCAACACCATCAACTTCGCCAAGAAGCTGGATTGCGAAACCATCCAGGTCTCCATCGCCCACGCCTTCCCCGGAACAGAGTTTTACGATTTCGCCAAGGCCAACGGCTTCATTGTGAATACCGCCGAGATGATGGACGAAGGCGGCCATCAGATGGCGCACATCGAGTATCCCGGCCTGCCCGTCGATTACGTTCTGGAGATGGTGCATCGCTTCTACGACGAATATTACTTCCGGCCCAAGGCCGCATTCCGCGTGGTTTGGAAGGCGTTTGTGAATCGCGATCTGCCTCGGCTGTACGTCGAGGCCAAGTCCTTCCTCAAGCTGCGCGCGCAACGCAACAAGATGGTGAAGGCGTCGCGCAGCAAACAGGCCGAGGCGGCGGCGAAGGCGTAGGTACAGCAGTGTGTTCCGCAAATGCTCCGTGCCCCGCCCTTTCCGCTTCTTTCCGCGGAAAGGGTTGGATACTACAAAACCCGCGTCCCATCGTCAGGATCTGACCGCGCATGGCTCATCAGAAATTATCGCTCTACCAATCCATGATTTTGATTCTGGTTGCGGTCTGCGCGCCGCTGGGGAATACCTGCCTGGCCAAGGGCATGACCAGCCTTCCTGAACTGACTCTGGCGCATCCTCTCGCGCTCTTCGCTGCCGCATTCACGCCCTGGGTTGCGCTTGGAATTGCGCTCTTGATCGGTTTTTTTGCCAGTTATCTGACCGCGCTTTCATGGGCTGACCTGAGTTACGTGATGCTGGCCACGGCATGGGGCAATATGCTGGTCGAGTTGCTGGCTCACTTCTGCCTGCATGAGCCGGTCTCGTTTCAGCGCTGGCTGGGCGTCGTGCTGATTACTCTAGGCGTCGCGCTGGTCGCGCCCGGCCCTTCGCGTACCGAGCAGCCCGCGCCGCACAATAGTGGAGCGCCGCAATGAATCTCACTTCCCTTCCCGTCATTTCCGCAGGCTTCTGGGCCGCCACGGCGATGATTGCTGCCGTTGTGCTGAGCTCGACCGCTGGAGAAGTGCTCACCGCCGCGGCCATGAAATCCGTCGGCGATCTGGACGAGATTCGCGCTCACTCCGGGCTGAAGGGCGCTATTGTAGCTGTGCTGACTTGTCCACTCTTTTTTGCCGGCGTTTTTTTCATGGCAGTGGCATTCTTTGCCCTGCTCTTCACTCTGAATCAGCGAATGGAACTTGGTCTGGTTGGACCGGCCACTGCCTCGCTTACGGTCTTCACCAACGCCGTCGCCGCCAAGCTATTCCTCAAGGAAAACGTGGACCGGCGCCGATGGACCTCGGCCGTGCTGATCTGCATCGGCGTCTATTTCCTGGCGCATTGAAAAAACAGGGAACAGGGAATAGGGAATAGGCGTGGCTTCTTGGTAATAATTTTTCTGTGACAAACTAACGCATTGTTTCTTCAAGTTTACGTAGAATCTCGATCGGATGTTTTTCTATTCACTATTCACTATTCCCTGTTCCCTATTCCCTGAACTTCATCATTCCCTGCGGTTTCAAATCAGGCTCGAAGCATTTAAGAGGATTCTCCGCGCTGAGACCAAGCGCTTCTGCCGCCAAGTGCCCGGAGCGCGCGGCGCTCTCCATCGTCGAAGGCCATCCGGTTTGCACCCAGTCGCCCGCCAAAAATAGATTTGGCCAGGGCGATGCAGCAGGAGGCCGCGCAGAATCGATCCCCGGATGCACGCCGAACGTGGCATGCATCTCTTTGACCAGCGCAACTTTTTCCAGCTTTGCTTCTTTTACGCGCGGGAAAAACTCCGCAAGCTCGCTGAGCGCTTTCTGGATTGCAGCCTCGCGCGGCAAGGCTGCAAAGGAGCGCGTGGCGCTGACGACCAATTCGATGTAATGCCCTCCGCGCCCGGTTTGCAGCCTCGACTGGTTGTACATCCAGTGAATCTCGCGATCCAGCAGCACGGCGTGTTCGAGGGCGGTAATCTCGCGGTCAAACCACAGATGCACGCTGCAAATTGGCCAATGCACATGGTGCTCAATCTGGCGAGCCAGCTTCTCCGTGCCTTCCTCGGCGGGCAGATGCGGCAATAATTTCTGCGTTGCCTCAAACGGCAAAGCCAGAATCACGAAGTCGGAAATCAGTTCGCCCGAGCGCGTGCAAATCAGCCACTGTGCTGACGCTTCATTCCAGGCAGCGCCTTCGACGCGCGTGTTCAAAAGCACACTGCCGCCGCGTTGCTCAAGAAACGGAGTTACACCCGCGTATAACTCGCTCAGCGGAGCCGTGCTCATTCCCATGCTGCCCGCCTCAGCAGAATTCAAAAATAGTTCGCGGATGATTTTGGCCGCATAGGGCACGGCAATCGAATCGATCTCCGCATTCAACGCGCTGGCAATCACCAGCCGCCAGAAGCGATTGATTGCGCCTTCGGTCTGCTTGTGGCTGCGCAGCCAATCGCCGAGCGACTTGTGTGAATCAACGAGCGCCTCCGGCTTCATCATCGCCTGCATTGCGCGGCCCAGGGAAAGTTTATCGGCAAGAGTAAATGCCTTCGCGTTGAGGAAGCTTGGTGCGCTGTGCAACGGCGCGGGCAGGGTGAATGGACCCAAACGAAAAGGTCCAAGCGCGGAGCGCCGGCCTCCCGGCTCGATCATCGTCATCTCGCTGGTCCAGTGAATGCGATCAGCGACGCCGATGCGGCGATAGAATCCCAGCAGATTTGTGCAGCAGCCGAAGAGCACATGCTGGCAGTTGTCGATGACCTCGTTGACGCCGGGTTGCAAATACGACGAAGCCCGCCCGCCGAGATAGCCGCGCTGCTCGACCAGTTGCACGCGCAAGCCAGCCTCGGCCAGCGCACAGGCCGCGCTCATGCCGGCTACGCCAGCGCCGATGACAATCACGGACTTCTGCGCGCTTTGTCGAAGTGTTTCTGGCTTGGGATGCATCCAATTCCCTCAGGGGCTAAAGCCCGCGCCTTTTTTTGCAACCTATGCGGCACGACTAAAGTCGTGCCCTTTCAAAACATTGTTTATTCCGCAGCCGTAAAGCCGTGCCCATTCAAGAAATACCTGGCGCTGAATCAAGTGAACAATCGCGCCAAACCCATTCGCGCCAGGCCCACGAGTAAAATGCCTAGTTTTTGCGGCAACGGCACGCTCACGCGACTGGAAAAGACATCGTAGTCCGCGCGCTCGATGCGCTTGAGCAGGCCGTGATAGATGGAAACCAGCACCCACAAAGCCGGACGGCTTTCGCGGTCGATCATGGGCAACAACAACTGCGCTGAGGAGTAAAACTTTTTCGCGCGCTGGGCGATGGCGGCGAGCAATGCGCGTTCACTGGCCGTGTGGGGCGCGCCGGAAACGCGATGCAAAAGAGAGTCGAGCGAAACATTGTGAGCTGCAAGGTCTTCCAGCGGCAGATAGACGCGATTGCGCTCCGCATCCTCGGCTACGTCACGCAGAATGTTGGTGAGTTGGAAGGCGATGCCTGTCTCTTCGGCCAGCTTCTCAGCGCGCGTGTCCGTGTAGCCGAAGATGCGGATGCAGACCAGGCCGACGACCGAGGCCACAAGATAACAGTAACGATAGAGGTCGTCGAAGGTGGCGTAGGTGTCGGGGACATCGTTTTCCACCATTGCGCCTTGCATTGGATAATGCAGGTCCTCAGCGACGCTTCGATCCTGATGAATGGAGTGGATCGAATTGGTTTTTGTTGAAAAAGGCAGCGAGTTAGCTTCCGCTTCGCGGAAATCGCGAGTTAGCAGGTTAGCGGGTTGATCGAGGTCCATTGTCACGCCGGCGACTAACTCATCGAGCAGGCTGAGCGGAATCTGGAAGCGCGCGGAGCAATCGCGCACGGCAAGAAAGACCGGATCGGCCGTAGCGCCGCCCGCGCAGACGGCGCGCCACTCGGCTAGCCAGACTTCAAGAGAGCGGCGGCGTTCATCGCGAGAGAGGGATTCATCGTCGGCCAGGTCGTCTGCCTTGCGCATGAAAGCGTAGATGGCGCAGATGGCGTTTTTTCGTGGTTTTGGAAGAGCGACAAAGGAGTAATAAAAATTCTTCGCCTCGCGGCGAGCGATGGCGCGGCAGACAGCGTAGGCACTGTCCAGCGTAAGTCCGTTCGATGTGATTGCCTGGGTCAAGCCGCCTCTTCCAATAAACAAGATGGTTGTGGGATTGGCTTCTCCATTCTATGGCCAAAATGCAGCATGGTTAGCAAACCAATTAGCAAGTTAGCCCCGCTTCGCGGGATTGCGAGTTAGCAAGTTAGCGAGTCCATTGCCGGCGTCAACCGCTAACGCGAGTTGGGCCGCTCCTCATCTCAGTTTGCCGAGGCGCAGAAAGGGCAGCAGCTTGCCGCTGACGGCACGCAGCAACAACGCCAGTTTCCTGCTCTTCGAGATTGCGGGCCGGGCGCTGAGCACGTCGTAGCCCTGCCGCTCGATGGCGCGCAGAATCTCCAGTCCGCCGCGGCTGAACAAGTCCAGGTCCAGCGCCAAGTCGCGGTGAACCCTGCCGATCAGCGGAAGTCCCTCCTCAAAGAGCGAGCGCGCATGATCGACCTCGCAGCGCATCAGCCCTCGAAATTCGGGCGTGGCGACGCCCTCGGCAATCTGCTCCTCGCTGACGCGAAAGACCTCCATATCGTTTTTCGGAATATAGATGCGGCCCCTGGCGTAGTCCTGGCGCACATCCTGCCAGAAGTTGGCCAACTGCAGCGCAGTGCAGGTCAAGTCGGAGAGGCGAAAGTTTTCTTCATCGGACTCGCCGCAGACGTAAAGCACCAGGCGGCCAACAGGATTGGCCGAGTAGCGGCAGTAGCTCAGCACATCGTCGATGGTCTGGTAGCGAGAGACGATCTGGTCCCGGCGGAAGGCGACCAGCAGATCGGCAAACGGCTCCTTGGGAATAAAACATTCGCGAATGGTTTCGGCCAGCGCGACAAAAACTGGATGACGCGCGCGGCCTTCGTAGCAGGCGTCCAGTTCGCTGCCCCACTGGTCAAGCAGCGCAAGTGCCTGCGCTGGGTCGCCCACTTCGTCGCCCAAATCATCGGAGACGCGGCAATAAGCGTAGATGGAGTGAAAATGGGGGCGCAAATCTTTGGGAAGAAACCATGAGGCGACGTGGAAATTTTCGTAGTGCGACTCGGCNNATGGCGGTCTTGATCTCGCTGCCGCGCTTCATCAGCTTCTCAAAGACCCTGTTGAGCTCGTAGAGGTGAGCGTGGCCGGTGATGAAAGCTCCTGCCTGAAAGCGGCCGCTGGCAATCAGATCAAGCGCCTTGCGGCAGAAGGCCGGAGTGTGGTGGAAGGTGGCGCGCAGGGTGATGTCGGAGTAGTGAATGCGATTGGTGTCGAGCGAGACGTGCGTTCCCAGGGCGCATCCGCCAAAGAAGTTGACCGTCCCGCCCTTGCGCACCATTTCCACTGCTTCTTCCCAGGCCTCGGGCACGCCAACGGCTTCGATGGCGATGTCCACGCCCCGATCCTTCTCGGTGAGCGCGCGGGTTTCGCGGATGGCATTGCGGATGCTGGTGGTCTGCACCACGTGGGCCGCGCCCAACTGGCGCGCCGCCTCCACCTGGCCGTCGTGCTTGACGATGGCGATGACTTTACAGCCCGCCAAAGCGGCTACGTGCAGAATCATCAATCCCAGCGGGCCGCCGCCGATCACGGCCACCGTGTCGCCGGGGTGCGGGTGCGAGTCCTCAAAGCCATGCACCGCGCAGGCCAGCGGCTCGGTCAGCGCCGCGTGCTCCAGCGGAACGTGATCCGGCACATGCAGCGTATTCTTGGCCACGATGCGGGCCGGGATGCGAATGAACTCGGCATAAGCGCCGTTGTTGAACAGCAGATCGTCGCAGAGATTCTCCTGGCCCCGCGCGCAGAAATAGCACTGGCCGCAGGGGGCGGAGTTAAGCGCTACTACGCGGTCGCCGGAGGCAAATTCGGTGACTCCTTCGCCAGCCTCGACCACCGTTCCCGCGAGTTCATGGCCAAACAGTGCTGGAGGCACGATCATGCGGGCATGATAGCCCCGGCGGAAAACCTTCAGGTCAGTGCCGCAGGTGAGCGCCGCGCCCACGCTGACAATGAGTTCACCGGGGCCGGCCTCGGGAACCGGCACATGCTCGATGCGTATATCCTCGCGTCCGTGGAGGACCGCGGCCTGCATGGTGCCGCGGCCGCGCAGGAGCGTGTGCTCGACCGTTTTGCGGCCCAGGCTGACGGCGGATTCGACCGTCTTGCGGCCTTTGACCACCACCGTCTCGACGGTGTTGAAGCCGACCTCAACCACAGTATCGACAGTATTGAGGCCTTCCTCGACGACTTTCTCGGCTTTCTTGCGGCCCTCTTCGACAACCGTCTCGACGGTCTTGCGGCCTCGGAGGATCGCGGCTTTTACCGTGCCTGCCATCGCTCTCCTCCCCGCTCTGCCCCAGCTCCAGGCATAGATTCAATCATAATCTTCATCGAGTCTGCATGGGGATGAGAAGCGACTTCGATGGCCTTCACCGCCTCTTCCAGCGAAAAGCGGTGCGAGATCAGTTGCGTCAGATCGAATCCCTGGCGATAGCCGCCCAGAACCAGCTCTTCCACTTCGGGCTGAATCGCCGTAGATGCAGAGTAGGAACCGAGCAGCGTCTTCTCGTCCATGCAAACCGCTCCGGGGTCGAAGCTGGCTTCTTCGTGCTGCGTCTGCGCAAAAAGCATGACCTTGCCGCCACAGCGCGCCGCATTCATGGCAGTCTTGATCAGCGCCTTGACGCCCACGGCGAGAATCACGGCATCCGCGCCGCGGCCTTCGGTTGCGGCCTTGATGCGTTCGATGACGTTATCCGCATGGATGGGTTCATGCAAGCCGAACTTTGCGGCAATGGCATGGCGCTCAGGATACAAATCCGAGGTCAGAACGCGCGCCCCGCTGCGGAGCGAAAGCGCGGCCAGCATGATTCCGATGGGACCCTGGCCGATGACCAGAACCGTCTCGTCGGCAGCCAGATTAAGCAGCTTCACGGCCTTCAGAACAGTATTCACCGGCTCGATGAACGCCGCCTGCTCGAACGGTACGCCGTCAGGAATCCGCACCACGCCGCCCATCCGGACGATCCAATCCATCACCCGGATGTATTCGGAGAAGCCGCCGCCGGAAGGCTCGAAGCCCGCCGTCGCGCCCACCTTTTTGTACGTGGAGCATTGTGCGAAGGTCTGTTTGCGACAATAGTAGCAGCGGCCGCAGGGAATGTGATGATAGACCATCACCCGCTCGCCGACGGTAAAGCTGGTCACGCCTTCGCCTGCGGCAACGATGGTTCCGGCCATCTCATGACCGAAGATGCGCGGCGCGGAGTGCGAGCCAAGGTGAATCTTCTTGAGGTCCGTCCCACAGACGCCGCAAGTGGCGATCCTGACCAGCAGCTCTCCGGGGCCAATCACCGGCACGGGTACCGTCTCCAGGCGCAGATCGTTGATGCCGTGGTAAACGACGGCTCTCATCGTTGCGGGGATTGTCTCTTCGATCCGGGGTTCAGCGTTTTGGGTAGCCATTGAGCTTTCTAATGTTACCGCTTTCATCCAGCAAATCGAGCACGGAGGCCGCGATGGCACAAGCAGCCTTCCTGCTATTTTCGCCCATTCTGATGAGCGCCCGCCAGTGCCACGGCCTCACCAGCGCGAAAAACACGAAGCGAGCTAATTGAAACTGCCATTTTTTAGAGATAAAGCGATTGAAATCAGGAAGTTGGTCGCTGTAGCCGTCGCTGATTCCCTTGATGCAATAAAACGGTATGCCGCGCATCCGGGCGAGGCGGGCGATGGCGCCGGCCTCCATGTCGACCAGAGCGGCTTGGTAGGTGGAGGCGAGGCGCTGCTTCTCGGCGGCGTCGGCGACCTTTGCGTTTGTGACCAGCCAGCAATCGTTGGCCGGTATGGCGGTGACGAAGCGCTCCCCGGTACGGGCGTCGATGACGGTGGAAACGTCGTAGGCCTGGCCGGGGACAACCTCCACGCGTAAAGCTCCCGCCCAGCCGGTGGAAATCACCGAATCCAGCTCTCCGCTCTTTTCGACTTCGGTAAAGGCTTTGGCTGCCCGCTCCACGCCGGCTCCGGCGCAGGCGGCAATCCACTCGCCGCCGTCGAAGCTCCAGCGCCAAAGATCGACGCCGTTCCGGCGCTCGTGCTGCCAGCCGCGCGTCAGCGGCTTCAACTCGGCAGGCATAGCGGCGATGATGGCGACTCGTCTCATACCTCTGCCATGGGCGCATACCCATGCGCGCGGAACCACTCAATCGCCGCCTTCATCGCCGGGTTGACGGGCAGGATGCGGAAGCCCAGCTCCTGCTGCGCGCGGGCGCTTGATGCATACATCTTTTTGCGTCCCATGCGCACCTCTTCGAGCGTGGCGCGCGGCTCGCGCTTGCGGATGCGGCCGGTGATCCACTCCTCAAAGAAGGCGTAGGTCGCGGCGACGAGGAAAGGAATCTCCACCGTCGGCGACTTGAGTCCGGTGAGCGCTGCCATCTTGTCTAGAATCTGCTTGAGGGTCAGGTTTTCTCCGCCGAGAATATAGCGCCGGCCCGACTGGCCTTTTGTCAGCGCGGTAACGTGCGCTCGGGCGACCTCGGCGACATCCACCAGATTCAGCCCGGTGTCCATGTAGGCGGGGAATTTTCCGTTCAAAAAATCCAGAAAAATCTGGCCCGTCGGCGTGGGCTTCGAGTCGTTGGGTCCGATCGGGCTGGTGGGATTCAGAATGATGACGCGTTGTCCGCCCTGCGCGGCCTTGATCGCTTCCTGCTCGGCCAGGAACTTGGAGCGCTTGT
>PMGP01000275.1 GCA_003156235.1 Acidobacteriaceae bacterium | reverse complement strand
ACCTCGCGCATGGAGGCGAAATCGTCTACGCCGAGCACGGACATGACCTTGAACTTGCGATAGGCCTGTTTGTTCATCTTGCCGTCTTCCCAAACGACCAGCGAGGCAACCGTCTCCGCGCCCTGAATGTGGGAGATGTCGAAGCACTCGATGCGGCGAGGCAGTTCGGGAAGCATAAGCGCTTCGGCTAGCGATTCCTGGATCGCTTTGCGCGAAGGCTCGAGGACGCGGAAGCGCTGGATGTAGGACTGCTTGGCGTTCTGGCCGGCCAGATCGACGAGCGAGCGCTTCTCACCGCGTTGCGGGACGGCGATCTCGATGCGATGGCCGGTGCGCTCAGTGAGCAGGGCGGCCAGAGCTTCGCGGTCGTCGAAATCCGCCGGAACGAGAATGGAGCGCGGAACGTAGCGCTGATCGATGTAGAGCTGCTTGAGGAGCGCGGAGAAGACTGAACCGGCATGGAATTCTGGTTCGCTACCGGCCTTTCTCTCAGGGGCTAAAGCCCGCTCTTCATTTTGCGAAGTTTGCGGCACGACTGAAGTCGTGCCCTGATACAAAGCCTCGACTTTGTGTTTTTCCGCATGCTGTGAAGTCGTGCCCTGATACAAAGCGGCGTTGGAAGACGATGGCGCGTTGGAAGATGATGGAGATTCTGGGCTGGCGGCTTCGAGCAGTTCCGGTAAATCTTCCCAAAAGAATTCGCGGCGGTCGACGATCTTGCCGGCGCGTACGTGAAAGAGGTTGACGGCCAGCGAGCCATCCTCGAAGTGATAGCCGAAGACGTCAGTGTCGTCGCTCTGCTCGGCGGTAGCGGCGCGTTGCTTCTCCTGAAGTTGATGGATGGTGGAGAGCTGATCGCGCAACTTGGCGGCGGCTTCAAACTGCTCGGCTTCGGCGGCGGCTGTCATGCGTGCGGTCAGTGTGCGTTCCAATTCGGCGTGGCGGCCTTCCAGCAGCAGGCGCGCGTCACGCACGGCGCTCGCGTAAATCTCCGGCGTCGTCAGTCCCTCGACGCAGGGGCCCAGGCAGCGATGAATGTAGTACTGNNGATCGACCTTGCAACTGGGAATCAGAAAGCTGCGATGAATCAGCTCAACCACGCGCCAAGCCAGGCTGCTGGGAAAGTAGGGGCCAAAGTAGGCGGCGCCGTCTTTCAGCAGGCGACGGGTGACAAAAACTTTGGGGAAGCGGTCGCCCATGGTGAGCTTGACGAAGGGATAGCTTTTGTCGTCCTTGAGCAGAATGTTGAAGCGCGGCTTGCGCTGCTTGATGAGGTTGGTTTCGAGCGCCAGCGCCTCGGACTCGTTGCCGACAAGAATGTATTCGAGATCGACGGCCTCGCGCATAAGCGAGCCGGTTTTGGCGTCGGCCTGCGACGACTCCAAAAGATAAGAACGAACCCGCGCGCGCAGATTGTTGGCCTTGCCGACGTAGATGACCACGCCCTCGGCGTTCTTGTAGAGATACACGCCGGGCTGCGTGGGCAGGCTGCGGATTTTTTCGTAGAGGTCCATAAAGCAGGGAACAAAGAACAGGGAGTAGGGAATAGGGAATAGGGACTTTCCGCAGTCTACAACTTTCGGGCTGACTCGCTGGCTGGCTGTTCCGCCGCTTTCTATTCCCTGTTCCCTATTCCCTACTCCCTGCCTTTCTCACATTTTATCGAAATGCCGGAAGCCGCCGGTGCCTACCAGCATGGTCAAGAAGATCAGAAAGTTGTAGCAGGCATGGACCAGGGTGCTGGCAGCCAAGGAGCGTGTAACCAGGCGCACTGCGCACAAAATCAGGCTGACTGTGACGAGCAGGAGAAACGGACCGAGCGAATGGCCTTGCTGATCGGCGTGTAACAAAGCGAAGGGGATAGTGGTGAGGACGGAGGCAATCACCATAGCGAAGATGGACCACTGAGGATGGCCGTTGGCGTCGAGCGGGCGTGCGGGCTTGCCGGTGCTTTTTTCTATTGCCCAGTCCCAAGCCGTGGCAAGGGACGGCAGCAGAAAGCCACGGAAGACGATCTCCTCAAAAAGAGGCGCGAGGGTGACGCCGAAGCCGAACATCAGCCACGCGGCGCCCGGAGAACGGAAGATATCTTCGATGGGGGCGTGCTCCGGTCCTGGAAGAAGCCATTGGTCCAGCAGGGCCAGAACGAAGCAACCCAGGGAGATGGCGGGCAATCTCCAACCCAGTTGGAGAGCCGTTGCGCCGCGCCAATGAATTCCGGCAAAGAAACTTTTGTTCCATAGCAGCGGAAAGAGAGGGAAGCAGAGGGCCAGCGTGACGAGATAGAGGACCGCCTCGCTGCCCAGCAGATAGTGAACATTGGTCTTGATCTGATCCTGCGTTGTGACGCCATCCCAATGGAATTGCAGGGCGACAAATATCAGCACTGCCATGCACACAAACCCGAAGAGCAGAAAGGCCGACAACAGGGCGAGATGGCCTAGATGGGGAATGCGTGCGGGCGCAACTGCCTCGGGTTGGGACCAGGACTGAAACAGCTCCGCTGCTTCTTCATTCGTCTGCGCGGCCTGCGGCAAAGTCTGGTCCGGACGGAAAAATGGAATTAGCTCCGGCTCGCGCGGCGTGTGTTCCTGGTCGTTCATGGCAGCACCGTCTTCTTTCTGCGGGTTGCGGATTTTTTTGCGGCGTTTTTCTTTGCGGTTGTGAACTTGGCAGGTTCATCCGCTATAACCTGTGCAATCGGCAGTGTAGCCTGCGTGACGGTTGAATCGACGCTAGCGGAATCATCGTCAAGTTCGGAGGGTGCAAGACGGCCGCTGCTGGAGGTGTAATAGCGCTTGAGAAACTGGCCAGTGTAAGAGCCGGGAGTGGCGGCTATCTTAGCGGGGCGGCCCTGACCGACGATGCGGCCGCCGTCTTCGCCGCNNGATCACGTCCAGGTTGTGTTCGATGATGATGACCGTGTTGCCCAGGTCGGTGAGCCGGTGAAGAACCTCGAGCAGCTTGCGCACGTCGTCGAAGTGCAGTCCGGTGGTGGGCTCGTCGAGCAGATAAAGCGTGCGGCCGGTCTGGCGCTTCGATAGTTCGCGGGCCAGCTTCATGCGCTGCGCCTCGCCGCCGGAGAGCGTGGTCGCGCTCTGTCCCAAATGGACGTAGCCCAGGCCCACATCCACCAGGGTTTGCAGCTTCTGGCGCACCTGCGGCACGTCGGTGAGCACAGTAAGCGCGTCTTCGATGGTCAGTTCGAGAATGTCGGCGATGGAGTG